>JAYZFP010000134.1:0-65048 GCA_036336715.1 Planctomycetota bacterium | reverse complement strand
TCCTTTTTTCATCAGGACCCCTTGAATCACCAGCCGGGGAATCACCAGCCGGGATTTTGCCGGGAGCAACAGGATTCTCAGGCACCGGAGCGGACACCTCCGGAAAGAGGATTTTGAACTCGCTTCCCTGTCCGGGTTGACTGGTTACCTCGATTTTTCCACCATGCTGCTCAACCGTTGCAGCCACCATCGACAGCCCCAATCCCACACCGTTTTCCTTCGTTGTGAAATAGGGATCAAATACCTGGGCAACGGTCTCCGCCGACATCCCTTTTCCGGTATCAGCCACGATGACAGCGACCTGACTACCCGTTTCCGAAGCCTCCCTGATTTTCGAAGTACTGGCGTCCTCGACTCGAGTCTCGATCCGGATATCCCCTCCCCCGGGCATCGCCTCCCGGGCGTTAAGAATCAGGTTCATGAGAGTCAATTGAACCTGGTCGGCAGCACCAAGGATCCAACTGGCAGAACAGGACTGCAGTTCAATCCTGATATCCGAGGTCAACAGGTCCCGAAACATATGTTCCGCTTTTTCCAGCAGAGCCTGCAGCGAAACTCTTTGGTATTGGACCTCCCGATTACGACAGAACGCAAGCAATTGCCCGGTCATTGCCTGGCCTTTCTCAGCGGAATCGATTAATCGATCCAAAGACTGTTCCAATTCCGGCTGCCCCGCTGCCTGGTTCAAACCAGCTTCGGCATAACCGAGGATCACCGTCAGCAGATTGTTGAAATCGTGTGCCAGACCGCCTGTCAGGCGACCCAGCGCCTCCGTCTTTCTGGATTGCAGTAGTTGGCTGTTGGCCTCGAGAAGTTTTTTCTCCACCCGGTCGCGATGGCGAAGGGTCAGCTGAAAGAGCCAGTAACTGAGCAGCACAAAAATACTGCCACCAAAAAACACGAGTGAGATTACGCGATTGATGTCCAGGCTCGTTTCCTGACCACTCACCAGGAACACCAGGAACAGGACGTAACCACTGAGGAAAAACAGGACCAGCAGGCCCATCAGGTACCAGCAACTCCGGACCCAGGGACTCTCGGAAAACCGGTGAACATTGGAACGGATCTTGAAAAGGGGAACCAGCGCCAGGACAAACACGAAGATTCCCGTCGCAACCAGAACGAGGTCAAAAATCGGTAATTCTGCGTTTGGCATTTTGGTCACTGGCAATTGGAAAGCCCCGCCACTTTTATAGAGCACGGACCAGCTTTGTCCATCCCGTTGATTCCAGTCAGCTGCGTATGAAACGTCCGGTGCCCAAGTGCCTGAAACCAGACCCGAAACTGCCAAAGGTTTCCTGGCGATTTACCTTTGAGAAAATGAGCGTTCAAAAAGCGGATTCAACGACCGCCCATTTCACCCTCCGGGCTCACTTTCCCCGCCAAATCAGAGCTTCCGGCTTTCCCCGGGGGAGCCGGCAGAACGACGCGAAAACCGACATTTCCATTGCGTTCATTTTCTGAATAGGAAATACGGGTCGAGGAGCGGCTGTCGATGGGACTGCGAGACCAGTCCCCTCCCCGAGCGATGCGATCGCCACCTTCGCCAACTTCAAATCCCGTCCACTCGCAGGCGTTGCCATGAACATCAAACAGCCCGAACGGATTCGGTTTCAGCTGCCCCACCTCGTGGAGGTGCTCAGAGGCGCCCGGCTTGCACCAACCGTACTCCATCATCTCCTCCGGACGGTCACCGAACCAGAATCGACTGGTCGTCCCGGCACGGCAGGCGAACTCCCATTCAGGCTCTGTTGGCAGGCGATAGGCGGCAGGGGGACTGAAGCTCTTTTTTCCCTCGTTTCCCACGGGACGGTTGGCAAATTCCAATTCACTGAGCCGTTGGCAGAAGTCACTCGCATCCTGCCACGTGATATCGACCACCGGGTAATTGGAGTCCTCGGCCTTTGCGCTTTCAGAATCAACCAGCCCCCCCATGACCCGATCGTATTGGCCACGGGTCACCTCATGAACTCCGATAAAAAAAGGA
The DNA here is from genome assembly GCA_036336715.1 of Planctomycetota bacterium. Lineage (GTDB taxonomy): Bacteria > Planctomycetota > Planctomycetia > Pirellulales > Pirellulaceae > JABAAE01. The sequence continues at coordinate 63,061 of JAYZFP010000134.1, read as the reverse complement.
CGTTCGACGGTCACCTTTTTTTGTGGACCCTCGCTCCGGATATCTTTCTGCCACGCCGGATCCTTGCTCGCAGCCTCGAGAGCCTCTTCAATTTCAGGTGCTGTCCCCCCCATCAGGTATTGTCCCGCTGGAATCAGGCGAAATCGCATGCCAATGGAATTGGTGTAATCCACCTCAACGCCGAGAGACTCTGCCCAGGCATCCTGTTGACCGGATGCATCCTCAAAAGGGGCAACAGCCAGGGCAGGGACCGGTCCCTCGCCACGCGTCGAAAGTGGTCCCCAAACCGCGAACGAAAGGATCAAAACCAGAATGAAACCCACCGCCAAAATCCCGACATTTCTGGACTGCCTTCGAGGCGATTCCCGAGGAGACAGCTTGAGATTCGTTGTGTCGAAATGCTGTTTCAGGCCGGTCACGGTACCGCTACGTTCCAGTTCCCCTTCGCAATAATCGAGCAGGCGTTCGACCTCGGCAGTCGGCTGAAGTCGCTGCTCAGGGTCCTTGGCCAGCAGGGAAAAAATCACGGACTCCAGCCAACGCTGGGATTCGGCCAAAGAGTCCTCCAGAGAACGGGGCGTGTCTTCGCAGACACGTTTCAGAACAGCGACCGGATGATCGGCCTGAAACGGAGCGCGTGCGGCAATCATGCGATACATCAGACTGCCGAGGCTGAAAAGATCGACCCGAGAGTCCACTTCTGCTCCCCGTGCCTGCTCCGGCGCCATGTACAAGGGAGTTCCCACAATCAGGCCGCTGCGAGTCAATCCCTCGTCATCCATCGAGCGGGCAAGGCCAAAGTCGGAAATCTTGACCCGCCTGCTGGAACCATTTTGCAACAGAATATTGGATGGTTTGATATCCCGGTGAATCAGGTTGACACCATGGGCTGCTGCCAGCCCGGCCGCAACCTGCCTTGCAATCCTCACTGCCTCGATGACAGAAAGGGATTTTTCCCGCTCGAGAAACTGTTGGAGAGTGCAGCCTTTGACAAGCTCCATTACCAGGTAAGGGCAGGGATTGTCTTCCACGGCATGAATGGTCACCACATTTTCATGAGCAATCGCCGCTGCGGCCCGGGCTTCTCGCACAAATCGTTCCTGGCAACCCGGGTCGACGCCCGACTGGGAAGTCATCAGCTTGATGGCAACTTCCCGCTGCAGTTTCGAATCAAACGCCCTGACGACCACTCCAAAGCCACCCCGTCCAATCACGTCATCAATTTCATAATGCGCCAGAGATCCCAGACTCCCCGGACGACGGGCAGGCCCCAGGTGGCGACGAAAATCCTCCGGCTCGGAAGAGGTGCCGGGCATCGGAGCGACAATCCCGGTATCTGCTTCCCCAAAACCAGGCTGTGTCACCTGGTTCTCAGCGGACACGCTCTGAGTACCGTTTGCCTTGTCCGTTGGTAAGGGACCTTTCTTATGGAAGCGCTCGAAGGCCGCGTCAATCTGTGCATGGTAATCGGGGAAACGGGAATAGTACTCTTCCCTGGCAGGCAAAGCCGATGAGTCATTCCGCCAGTTCAACTCCAACTGGATCAGATGAACCATCACCTCTGAGCGGACGGAAGCCTCTGCCATCTCCACAAATGGCAACAGGTCAGGGGAATTGCCGGACTCCAGTTCTTCACCAAACGCAGCGCACAGTTTATCGATCGATCGTCGTTCTTTATCCGTTGCCATCGCTGTTAAATATCTGCTGCCTGGACCATCCATCGGGCACCAATTCCAAGCCCGCCTTTGCCAGGAAATGCTGAGCGGTTTCCGCCATTCTAACCAGATTTCCAATTCTTCGTCGGCATGAAACGGCTTTCCATCCCCTTTCCCAAGCAAACGCAGAATCCAGCTCGCCGCCGGGATCCATTTTGGGCAAGCTTCGAACGAAACAGTTTTCCGCGCCGATCATTTTTTGAAGCAGTCGCGCCCTGGCAAACGGGATTTTGGTGCCCCCGATTCCAACGGAAACCTTTCACGAAATCTCATTTTCCTTGGGTTGGTGACAGGGGCAGGATTGACGGATTGACAGACCGCAGGAAAAAATAACACGCAGTCAGGGAGCCCAACACCGCACCGACCCAAAGCCTGGTAGAGGGTTTTATTCCCCCAGCCTGGATGGCGTCCGACCTTTTCAGACAATCCAGTCAACATGGACAAAAAGCTCCAGGCAATCCAGTTAACATCCAAAGCAGGGACCAGTTTGCCATGACCGAAGACCGATGGCCGGTTACCCGTGCCAGCATGATTCAGCGTCTCCACGACCCTGAAGACCACGAAGCCTGGCAGCACGAACCAGTGACCCGGATGAATTCCTGCGTGCAAGCCAGAGTATCGACAGCCTCGGACCGAGCATTCGCCTGGGGATCCTGCTGGAAGATCGCCAGGGGTTCCGCTGGTTTGGAAACGGCCGCTGTGCCCTGATGTTTGGTCGCGAAGCCGAATTGGTCAGCGGAACGGACGGGTCTTTTGTAGAGACCCTGGAAAAAATTCGACACACTACGATTTTGCCGGTCGTTGAGATGCAGGCAGGGCTGCAATGGAACCAGAATTTTGAAGCCACAACCCTGGTTTTGAAAGCCGGCCTTGAGTCTCAAATCTACTTTGGCGGTGGTGGCTGGGACTTCACCAACGATGATGACGATGGTGGTGCACAATGGGCGGGCGACAGCGGTAACTTTGGCATGCTTGGCTTCATCATGTCAGCATCAATGAACTATTGATGCAAATTACTGGGTACAGCTCATCGTGATTCGAGCAACGTGCCGATTTTCCGCAATCACCAATTAAAAATGGACTGAAAATTTCCTGAACTGCAAACAGGAAACCAACCCTGGGTTCGAGAATGTGGAATCGTACCCAACAAGTTGGCTGACCACCCCTTGTCAACGGAAATCCACTCACACGGGATCCAATCATATCCCAATCCTGGTCACGGCTCCGGTTGACGGCGATCCAAACGATAGCGGGACAAAAAGTCCCATAGAATCTGGTTGGGCGAGCGACCTTCCACTTCATCACTGAACCAGACATGGCCTCCCGGTTTATCGTGCTCCCGCCGGATGGTGTACAAATGTACAGCAACCTCCTTTCGCGGGGAGGTGTATCTCTCCCGAATCACATTGCCCTGATTCAGTGTTTCCCGCACCAGTGACGAAAGAGGAATCTGATTCTGAACAACCCATCCCCGGATGGTCTCGGGCACCGACCGGTAGTGCCGGTTTCCAGGATAGGGCAATACTCCGTCATCGATTCCATGGAAATGAATGACCGAAGTCCGGACATTCCCAGCCCCTCCGGGATCCCCAAGCATGGTACCGGACATGACGCCGATGGCAGCAATCAACGGGTCTTTGCTGCTGGCCAGGTCATACGCCATCATCCCCCCATTGGAATATCCCACTGCGTAAACACGCTTTGAATCGATTTTGTATTTTTTGCTGACATCGGTAATCAGCTGCCTGGTGAAATAGACGTCGTTTGTGGCAAGGCTTTTATTTCCCGGATCTCCCGGCTCCCAGTAGCGGGCCCCTTTTTCCCGAAACACTGCCTGTGGATAGGCAACCAAAAACCCGTTTTTTTCGGCTGTCGCGTTCAAGCCAAGGCGGCTACCAATATTCTTTTCGTAATCCGACGCGCAGTCTCCAAAACCGTGGAAATTAATGACCAGGGGCAGCCGACGTTTTTTGTCGTAAGAGGTGGGATGGTAAAGAAGATATTCCCGTTTTTCGCCGTTTTCGGTGATCGCATGGTACCCCTTGTGGCTCGAATTGCCGCAGCCATTTTTTTCACCACGCTTCCCCTGTTCCCATTCTTCTTTGCTGGCCTTCTTTTTATCTTCCGCACCGGAGGTCAACTTCAAGTATTCGATGACCTGTTCGCGGGTCGCTTCCCCCTGTTCCACTTTTTTTCGCAACCCTGGATCGGATGCGAGGAATTTTTCGTAGCGGGCATTCCAATCAATGCCTGCCTTCTTTTGCTTGTCGCCTGGACTGTTTTTCTTTTTGGGAGTGTACGACTTGCCGGAGACCGACCGGAGCCAATCCATGATTTCCTTTTTCGTCGTTTTGCCACTCTCAATTTTCTCACGAACAGCGGGATCAGATTTCAGCAGTTTTTCATACTCCCTCTCCCAGTCAATTTTCGACTCCTCCTGGGCCACGACAAAGGAACAGGTAATTAGCAGACAAAGGACCATTTGTTTCGGGAAACGCATTACTTTCTTTCCAATGACTTTCTTTTCTGATGATCAGGTAAGCAGACAACAGCTCCAGCTGAATCCCACGGAGATTCACCGGAACATGCCCGTAAAAGGCACGCCTGTCCGAAGGTGGAATCCGGTTGATGACTGCAGATGAACCTGCGACTGGAACCACTTGAATCTCCGAGGCGGCGATTTCCTTGTAAATTTTGCGGCCACGCCAGTGATCTTCCAAATTGACAAATTTTCGGCAAAACCGGCTTTTGAACTGGGACCGTTTTGCTGCAGGGTTGAGAACCGGAATGAACGCATTTCATGAATTCACCAGTCGTGTGCTCCTTTATCTTAGTGCACCAACCCTTGCTGCCAACAACTTCCATACGCTCAGACAACAAATGAAACAGACCGATAACCGGACCCAATCTTCCCGTTCCCGGGATAAGCGGACACCCAACCGCGAGCGTCAATCAGCGAAACAACGATCTTGAAGGAGAAGAAGTGGCCCCTTTGAGCTGACAGGATTGTCATGACGAATAGGTCATTGCGAGCACGTTATGGAACAGTTGCTCTGCGGACCCGAAACGCCCACCTCCGCAGGACCTTTCATTCCATCTGTGAGCAAGCAAACCTCCCTGTGTTTCCAGCCCCTTTCGCGACCCTGGATTTCCTGCAGCCCACATGTTTGCAAACTTCGATGTCTGCAAACCTCAATGTCTGCAGCGGTGGATTTCCCATGAAGGCTATCAGCGTGTGGTTCGGTCACGACATTGCAACGGCACGGAAGCACGACCACCCGGTAATGCAAATCGACTTTGATCGGGCCAGCGAAGTCGATCCGTTTCAGTCGACCCAAAAAGAGACGCCTAAGGCGACGCCAGTACTCCCGAGAGTGGGCAAGAATGATCAAGCAGCAAGAAAATGCGTTGGGAACACTCGAAAAAACCGAGGATTCTCAACGCATTCTTATGGAGCCGATAAAGGAAGTGACCCCTACGGGGTTCGAACCCGTGTTGCCGGCGTGAAAGGCCGGAGTCCTAGACCGCTAGACGAAGGGGCCGCTGAATTTTCAGCAAGCTAATATTCAATCTTGAGATGATTGGATCGTCAAGTGGGAAGCCGTTTCTTTAGGCAAAAAAAAGAGACGTTATCTTTGAAATCTACGGTTCCACCGCCGCATCGCTGTCAGAGACCTTTTTCAAAGCCTCGTAAATCTCCCGTCGGTGCACGGGAACTTCCCTGGGTGCTTCGACTCCCAATCGGACTTTATCCCCTCGAATTTCCACAACCACGATTTTAATATCGTCATTAATCACGATACTTTCGTTTTTCTTTCGGGAGAGAACTAGCATGATTCCATTCCGGGAAATGAATTGACTATTTTCTGATTGAGAATTCTTCGCAGGTGTTTGACAGGTTTCCGTGGATCCGTCGGCTCCGGCAGAGTTTTACCGATGGGTCATAGGAAATCTATGAATCCCGTGTGAAGAGTCAATAAAGAGCGGCTGATTTGCCTGGCAAATGGGATGATCCGTTTTCCTGTCCCCCCAATCGGCCTCCCGCAGCAAACACCCCAAACTGTTTCCCTGAAACAACTTAGAAAAAAACAGGCCGACCAGATGATAATCCGGGGCCATTTCAGCAGTTTTCCGAGATCGGCTTCAATTTCTTTGGCAAAGCCTCTCACCTGTTGGCCACTTCACTTTTTTATCAATCGGTGAATAATGCGATTATCGCCCCAGTGATTAAGTGACATTGAACGATGAATAAATTCCTCACCGATCTTCAGGAATCGGACATCCACCGTTTTTTTTCGGTCGAGCAGGCCAACGCGATGATTCCACTTGTTCGTGTGATCGTCGAGGACATGGTGGCGGTGGCCAATCAACTGGTGGATCGACAGAATCGTCTCGATGCCATAGGTAGCGCCTCGTTGCAACGGGCGGATCTGTATGCCGATGAACTTCAGCAAATCGAGAAATCCAACGACAACGACAAGTACCGGTTGCAGGAACTGATGGAGGAACTGCTGGAACTGGGAGTGCAACCTCAGGAACCGGTCAAGGGGATTGTGTCGTTTCCCACACAAGTCAATGACGAAATTTCTTTTCTTATCTGGAAGCCCGGTGATCCATCGGTTACCTGCTACGAACAACTGGAACAGGATCTCAACAGCAAAACCTCTTTTGAATCGTTTTGCGAGCAATCCGAGAATTGAGAACTGGCCAAACGGATGGAATTGTTTGATACCCATGCCCACCTGAACGACGAGCAGTTTGATAACATCGTCGGTGAGGTCATCAAGCGGGCCAGGCTGGCAGGCGTCAGGTACGTGCTGGTCGTGGGAACCGAACTGTCTGACAGTCAACGGGCCGTTGAAATCGCCTCGCACCACGAAGACGTTTATGCGGCTGTGGGCATTCAACCCAACTACGTGGGGCAGACTGGGCCAGATGACTTCGAGGGCATCCGGGAACTGGCTCGTGATCCCAAGGTGATCGCCATCGGTGAAACCGGTCTCGACCGTTACTGGGACCGAGCCCCGTTTGACCTCCAGCAGGAATATTTCGCCCGCCACATTCAATTATCCCTCGACACCGGAAAACCCTTTATCGTTCACATGAGAGAGTGTGGGGAAGAAATTGTCGACTCTCTGAACGCTTTCAAGTCCGCCACGCCCCTGAAGGGAGTCATGCATTCCTTTACGGGCGACGCCGACCTTGCAAAACGCTGCATGGAATTCGGGCTTCATATCAGCTTTGCCGGCATGGTGACCTATAAAAAGTCTGATCCGTTGCGGCAAGTCTCCGCATCGATTCCAATGGACCGATTACTGGTTGAAACGGATAGTCCCTATCTCTCGCCACACCCGGTGCGATCCCAACGCCCCAACGAACCCGCTTTGTTGGTCCATACAGCCGAGTGCGTTGCCCAACAGCAGGGACTTTCGCTGCCGGATTTCATCCAACAGTCAACCAGAAATGCCAAGCGTCTTTTTGGACTGGAATGAAACCGCTCCACAGAACTTTTATCCAACAGAACCGTGGAAAGGTCAGTTCGCCGATTCCTTACCGAATTACCCGCCGGGCCCAGAAAAATCTTATCGAAACGGAACAAAAATCAAATCGGCACGCTTCAGTACCGCAACCTGTTCATTCAACCCAACCCCTTAGGAGATCGATATGGTCAAGACCGCAAGCACCATGCTGGAACTGGGTACACCCGCCCTACCCTTTTCACTTCCGGCCACTTCCGGAAGCACCGTTTCCCTTTCCGACTTTGCGGATTCAAAAGGGCTGCTGGTCATTTTCATGTGCAATCACTGCCCCTTCGTAAAGCACATCGCCGAGCCGCTGGCAACTCTCGCGCGGGAATACCAGGCCAAGGGCATTTCGGTGGTCGGTATCAACTCCAATGACACAGACAAGTACCCGGATGACAATTTCGATGCCATGAAACAGGAAGCCTCTGACCGTGGATACACGTTCCCTTACCTGCTCGATGAAACCCAGGAAGTAGCCAAGGCTTACCGTGCCGCATGCACTCCAGATTTTTTCCTTTTTGACGGGGAAATGAAATTGGCCTACCGGGGACAACTGGATGAAAGCCGCCCCAACTCCGGTATCCCCGTCACCGGCTCCGACCTGCGAGCGGCTCTCGACGCCATCGTGGCGGGCGAACAACCGCCGTCCGAACAGATCCCCAGCATCGGGTGCAATATCAAATGGAAAGACGGAAACGAGCCCGGTTATTTTAAACCAGCCGGAATGGGTGGTTAAGAAAGAAGGGATCGCAGGACCCGGTTGAATTCGGCAGGGTTTTCCAGTGGCGGAAGATGCCCTGCTCTTTTGATCCGCCAGAAACAGGATCCGGGAATCGAATCCGACCACTGTTCCATCTGTTCTGCCGGTGTGATCCGGTCGTCATCGCCCCCCACCAGCGTGGTGGGGCAGATTCCATTTGCCATTTGACCACTGAAATCTCTCCGGTTGGCCATCGCAATCTGGGTCAGGGCAATCGACTCAACAGAAGCGGCTCGAAACAACTGCCGAAGATCCGGTTGAAGTTCCGCGTCCTGGTTGACCTCGGCCAACAGCCGGGGCAACATTTCCCTGGACAGAAAACCATTTCCCTCGCGGCGGACCCTCTCGGCCATCAACCTGCGAGCACGGGCCGCAACACCGTCGTCAGCCTCTGCTCGCGTATTGCAAAAAACCACCTGCGAAAGTTTTTCCGGAAATCGATCGAGAAACTCCAGCCCCACGTACCCTCCCAGCGAAAGGCCACAGAAAATGACATTTTCAATTTGCAGGCCTTCGAGCAGGCAGGCCAGGTCCTCGGCAAAATCCGCGACACTCCAGCCATCGAAAATGGGAGAACTGTCCCCAAATCCACGCAAATCGGGAACCAGACAGTCAAAGTGGCTGGAGAGCTCCTGCAACTGGTTTTGCCACATTTCCCCCGATAGTGGAAATCCGTGCACCATCAGCAGAACGGGTCCCACTCCACAGCGTCTGAAATGGATTTTGCCCTTCGGCTGCCCCGCTCGAGCGGCAACCGTTACCTCGCCACGCGTGTCCCCGGAAAAGTCCCTACCGTCCATCTTCCCGGGTCCGCTATTGGCCAAAAGAACTGCAGGACTCAATCAACTTTAGGTCCTGCCCTGGAAGAATGGTGCGTAAATCAAGGAGATAACAATCATTCTGAATCCGTCCAAAAATGGGTGTCGACGCCTTTCTCAGACCGTCTGTCACCTGCTGGACCGAAATGCCCCGGGGCACGATTTTCAAACAGAGCGTGTCAACGGACTGCGTCGGAATCGAACCACCCCCCAGCATTGACTGTTCCTCAACGGCTTCGATCGATTCAATCCAGTCCAGTCCCTGCAGCCTGGGCAGGATCCGCCCGGCCCGGCTGCTGAGATTTTCCATCCCGCTGGAGAGCATTTGCAAGAGAGGAATGCGGGTTTCGGCATTTTCCAGGTTACGGTAGATCCGCAGTGTCGCAGCCATCCCTGCAAGTGTCATCTTGTCGACCCGCATCGCTCGCATCATCGGATGCCGTGCAATGGGATCCACGAATTTCTTTTTCCCCACGATGATTCCGCATTGCGGGCCACCAATCAGTTTGTCTCCACTGAAGAGTACCAGGTCAGCACCAGCCTCGATACTGTTGCGAATGGTTGGTTCATCCGTAAGACCATATTTCGAAAAATCGACCAGGGCACCACTCCCGACATCGTCAATGACGGGGACATCGTGTTGACGGCCCACCGCAACCAGTTCCTCTATTGTGGCCGCCTCCGTAAAACCGCAGACCACGTAATTGCTCGTGTGCACTTTCATCAATGCCGCGGTCTGCTCGTGGATCGCCGCCTGGTAATCCCCGGCACGTGTCTTGTTGGTGGTACCAACCTCGCGCAAGGTCGCACCACTGGCACTCATGACATCGGGCACCCGGTAACTTCCACCGATTTCGATCAGCTCCCCGCGGGAGACAATCACTTCACGGCCCGCGGCAACCGCCGCCAGGGTCAGCATCGTTGCCGCTGCATTGTTATTGGTGATGGCTGCAGCTTCCGCACCAGTCAACTCACAGAGCAGGCTTGAAACCGCCTCGATACGATGTGATCGTTTCCCTGTCTTCAGACTCACCTCGACACTGGCGTAGCCTCTTGAAATCTCGGAAATCGCAGTCACTGCCTCTTCCGCCAGCGGTGCACGTCCAAGCCCCGTGTGAAGAATGACCCCGGTCCCGTTAATCACCGGTTGCAGAGGCGGGTCATCCTGCGTGGAAATCCAACTGGCAATGGAATTCGCCATTTCCGTCGCCGAAGGGACCTTGTACTCATCCGATTTGTCCTTGAGGTTGGTCCTCACGTTATCCAGGAACGAACGCACATTATCCACCACAACGTTGTGACTGACAGAGTCCACGACCTGCTTCAAAACGGGGGTTTCCAACAGGTCATTGACCGAGGGAAGATTGCGAAACGGGTTTTCCATGACGGTACTCCAGGAAGGGGTTAACGGCTTTTCCCGAACCGGTATGCCATCCATTATACAGGGGAACCACAGAGCAGCGATGCTGCCGGATAGCGACAAATCATGGTCTGCCTAGACATCGTAATAGAGGCAAAACTCATGGGGATGCGGGCGAACCTCAAGGGCCTGCACTTCGTTTTCCCTCTTGTGCCTGATCCAGGTTTCAAGCAGCTCCTCTGAAAAAACGTCCCCCTTGAGCAGAAAACCACAGTCCCTTTCCAGGGCAACCAGTGCCTGCTCGAGGTTGGCAGGAGTCCTGGGAATCGCCCCCGCCTCCTCTCCGCTCATCCGGTAAAGATTGCGGTCCAGGGGTTCTCCAGGCTCGATCTTGTTCTGAATTCCGTCAATGGCCGCCATCAGGATTGCAGAAAAACCCAGGTAAGGATTGCAACTGGGATCGGGAAACCGGACCTCCAAGCGCCTGGCATCCGGCTGGGAGTTGTACATAGGAATCCGGCAGGCGGCCGAGCGGTTCCTCCTGGAGTAGGCCAGGTGTACGGGCGCTTCATAGCCGGGGACCAGTCGTTTGTAGCTGTTGGTTGTCGGATTGGTAAAAGCGGCAATCGCGCCTGCATGCTGCAGGATTCCGCCAATCGCATGCAGTGCCATCTCGCTCAACCCGGCATACTCGGAACCGGCGAACAGCGGACTGTCATTTTTCCATAGTGAAAAGTGCACATGCATGCCAGAGCCATTGTTCTCCCAAAGTGGCTTGGGCATGAAGGTCACCGTCCGCTGATGACGACGGGCCACGTTGCGGACAACATACTTGCAAGTCATCAGGTCATCAGCCACTGAAAGCAGGTCACCGTACCGGAGATCGATTTCCGCCTGGCCGGCAGTTCCCACTTCGTGGTGATGACACTCAACCTCGACCCCGCAATCGATCAGAGTCTGCATCATTTCATTTCGCAGATCCATCTGGGAGTCGTTTGGCCGTGCAACCAGGTACCCGGACTGGCGGGGAACCTGATTTGCCAGGTTGCCGGGAGATTCACTGCGTCCCCGGTTCCACTCCCCTTCGCGGCTGTCGAGATGGAAAAATCCTTCTTGAGCCTTCTGATCGAAACGGACATCGTCAAAGACATAAAACTCGGCTTCGGGACCAAAGAACGCCCTGTCCGCCAAACCGGTCTGCTGCAAGTGTGCCGTCGCCTGTTGGGCTACATGGCGGGGGTCCAGCGGGTAAGCGTCTAGGCTCACGGGATCGATGATTTCACATCCAAGGTTGAGCGTGGGGAGTTCGGCGAAAGGGTCCATGTGCGCCGAATCTTCGAGGGGAACCATCACCAGGTCGCTGTCCTCGATCGATTGCCACCCCCGGATGCTCGAACCATCAAACCCCAGACCTTCGGAAAACAGGTCCTCGCTGAACCGGGAAACAGGAATCGTGGTGTGCTGCAGGCTGCCCAACAGGTCACAAAAACGAAAATCGATTGCTTTGACGTCTTTTTCTCGGCAAAGAGCGAGGACTTCATTGGGAGTCATGACACATTCCGGGTTCTGGAACTGGAAAATAAAAATGGGCGACTCGAAAACGAGCGCCCACTTATTATTTCAGATTTTTTTCAAAGGTTAACCTTTGACCGTCGCCAAAATCCGGGCGACCACACGGTAAGGATCGATATTCGAAGCCGGCCGGCGGTCTTCGAGGTATCCTTTCCAGCCATTTTGAACGGTTGCTACCGGAATACGGATGGAAGAACCGCGATCACTCACGCCGTAACTGAATTTTTCGATGGATTGAGTTTCATGCAGCCCTGTCAGACGCTGCTCATTATCCGAGCCGTAAGTCTGAATGTGGGCTTCGTGCTCAGCACCGAACTTTTCACAGATTCCGCGGATCAGATCCTCACCGCCCTCATCGCGAATCGCAGTGTTGGAGAAGTTGGTATGGCAACCGCTTCCGTTCCAGTCTCCCTTGACTGGCTTGGGATGAAGCGAAATGGAGACGCCATATTTTTCAGCTGTGCGGTAAAGCAGGTAACGGCTGATCCACAGGTCATCAGCGGCAGCTTTGGCTCCCACGCCGAATAGCTGGTATTCCCACTGTCCCTTCATCACCTCAGCGTTGATACCGGTGATACCGAGGCCAGCCTCGAGGCAGGTATCAAGATGATCTTCAACGATGTGACGACCTACCGCATTTTCATTGCCTACAGAGCAGTAATAGGGACCTTGAGGCCCAGGGTAGCCATCGGCAGGGAAACCGAGTGGAAGCCCCTTGTCCATGATGGTGTATTCCTGCTCGAAACCGAACCAGAAATCGGAATCGTCGTCAAAAACTCCCCGGGTATTGGAGGGATGAACCGAGCCATCAGCTGCCAAAACCTCGGTCATGACCAGGAATGCATTGTCCCGTTCGGGGTCTCTGACCATCCGGACAGGCTTCAAAAGGCAGTCGGAAGAACTTCCCTCGGCCTGTTCGGTCGAACTTCCATCGAAAGACCATTCGGGGCAGTCTGAAACGTCACCAGGCTCGTCTTTGACAATCTTGGTTTTGCTCCGCAGGCTGGGTTCCGGCTCGTAACCATCAAGCCAAATGTACTCAAGTTTGTAGGCCATTTAATTATTTCCTCGATTGATGCGTTTCAAATCATGACGCCGCCTACGCCAAAACAAAGGAATATTTTTACGCACAAGTGACAGCAATTTCAAGCTGTCAGATCAAAATCGGGGTGAATTGCCTCTCGACGGACGTTCGGTAAATGAATGCAAACGGGTGGCCGAAAAACCTGGCTCCCGAGAGTGCGATATCCGGTCGACCGAATCCAAAACGTTATCCCTGCTTTTCGGTGCCAAATACCACATAGTGGGCGATACGACCCGAAAGCGAAACCTGAACAGCGTGCCGAGCAAGCTCGCGCAGACAAAAAACGGGACAGCCCGGATCGAGCCTGTTTCTCACGAAGCGGCCCGTGGTAACTCCTGGCACCGGTGTTAAACCTTGACGCCTGTAGCGATTAATCCGCATCCGCAAAAATCTCCAAATATTTGTGGAATTCCTAGTCGATTTCATGTCTGTGAATATTGAGCTCCGTATGAGCATCAGTATCCAGGCCGAGAGGGCCAGAGAGTTAAGAAGGGAGTTACAATGAAAATCAGAGAATTCAAGACCATTGCGGCATTGTTTGCTGCATTGTTCGGGTTTTCCGCCTCAGACGTCATGGGGCAATCAAGTTATCAGTACCTGATTTCAGATCAGGAAGAAGCACAGGAAGCCAAGCCGGAGCCGACACCCGTTGCTGAAGACGGCGAAGCCGCCGAAGTGGATGTCGCAGATGATTCCAACGTCCTAAAACTGGGGGGCTGGATTCAGGCAGGTTACCATTCCTACAACACGGGAATGTTCAACAACCGGGATAGCGAATTCAACCTGCACCAGGCCTATTTCTTTGCCGAAAAAGAGGCAAATTCCGACAATGGGCTTGGGATGGGTTTTCGCATGGACTACGTCTATGGTATCGACGGCCCCGATACACAGGCATTCTTTGGACCTGCCGGTCACTGGGACGAAGCATGGGACCGGGGAGCCACCTTTGGCCACGCCATTCCACAGCTTTACGGTGAGTTTGCCTGGGGAGACATGAACCTCAAGGTAGGTAAGTTCTACACCATCATGGGCTACGAAGTCGTTACCGCACCCGATAACTTCTTCTATTCGCACGCTTTTACCATGTACAACAGCGAGCCATTCACCCACACCGGTGTTCTGGGAACTTTCGACATGGGTGATGTCACGCTTTACGGTGGTTGGACGCTGGGTTGGGACTCCGGTTTTGACAGCAGCATCGACGACGGTAGCAACTTCCTCGGTGGAGCATCCTTCTCCTTCGGCGACGCTGGCAGCATTACCGCCACGACCACCTTTGGCCGTTTGGGTGCCACTTCCACCGGAAACGGTTACGCCCACAGCCTGGTGGCTGACATGAACCTGACCAGCTGCTTCAACGTGGTTCTTCAGTCCGACTACGTCTACAACGAAGGCGTCAACGAATCTTATGGCGTCAACAGTTACTTCATCTACGAGCTGTCCGAGCAACTTTCCATCGGATCTCGACTGGAATGGTGGAACAACAACACCACCGGGAACCCAGCTGGTACTTCCGACCTGTACGCCATCACCCACGGCTTGAACATCAAGCTGGCTGACAACCTGATCCTGCGACCGGAAGCTCGCTGGAACAAGGATGATGACGGATTCCTGATCGGAGCCAACCACAACAACCGTTACGGGTTCGGTATGGACGCGATTTTCACCTACTAAACAGTCCAGCCTTCCTTCTGAACAATTCTCAGGCACCTCCCCATTGGAGGTGCCTTTTTTGTTTCTTGTGAGGCAAAGTTGCCCTTCTCAGCCATTTTTCTCGAACGTCTAACTACCCCTGGGCGTTCCGGTTATCCATCTCGGCGATTCCTTGCCGTCTGCGCGGACTTTGTGCAAAAGGAGTCGTTATCGCTAGCACACTGGACGGGATTCGAATGTTTCCAGTGAGTTCCTTAATTCGGGGCGTTTTTTTTTCAACCCCTTTATGGAGGCTATCACGCCTCTACCGGAAATCAGAGTTCCAAACAAGAACTGTACTCCAAATGATTTGAACGGGGTTTTCCAGCGTGTTCCGCCGCCGGCATGCCTTTTGCTTAACTACTAATTGCCTTTTTGAAAGGCCATCGTTTTTATTCTTCTGGAAGGTTTGCATATGAACAGATCAAACTCAATTTTCAAAATGAGCAGTTTTTACCTGCTCCTGCTTTTTTTCCTTTCTTTGGGGTTACCAAACGCCCGCCAAGCTCATTCACAAGACGAGCCACCCGCAGCAGCAACCGCAGATGAAGCAGATTCTGCAGAAGAAGAATCCAAGGAAATGGAGGAAGCTGAGAAAGGAGAAGAAGAGACGCCTTACTATACGAAGCCGGAAGCCAACTACATCACAAACACCTTAATCATGATGCTCTGCGCGGTTCTGGTTCTGTTGATGCAACCGGGCTTTGCACTCCTCGAAGTTGGATTGAACACAAAAAAGAATACCGTAAATATTCTATTCAAGAACGTAATGGACCTTTCCGTGGGCGTGTTGCTCTACTATTTGATCGGATGGGGAATTATGTATCCCGGCGAGGTTAATTACTTCGCCTATGCCGGCGTCGGAATCGCTGCTGATAAACCGTATGACCTTGATTACGGTTTCAGCAATTCCGCGGATTTCCTGTTCCAGGTTGCTTTCGCGGCAACTGCAGCAACAATCGTATCCGGGGCTGTTGCAGGTCGGATGAAATTCGGCGCTTACCTGATTTTCAGCGCTGTATTGACTGGTTTGGTTTACCCAGTCAGCGGTGCATGGAAATGGGGTACCGGTTTCCTGGATCAAGCCGGATTTCAGGATTTTGCAGGCTCGGTGGTGGTGCATGCGGTTGGTGGATTTGCAGGTCTGGCAGGAGCTCTGGCTCTGGGTCCGAGACTCGGCCGTTTCACAGATGGAAAATCGACGCCTCTTCCGGGTCAGAACATTACCTTTGCCGCGATTGGAGTATTCCTGCTGTGGGTTGGCTGGTATGGATTCAATCCTGGAAGTCAATTGACCTACGGCGGTCTTGAGAATGCCGCAGCGACATCATTCATCGCCGTAACGACGACTCTTGCGGCTGCAGCCGGCGCTGTCGCCGCAATGTTTTTTGCCTGGATCCTCTATGGAAAACCGGATGTCACGATGGCCTTGAATGGAGTGCTCGCCGGTCTTGTCTCAATTACTGCCAACTGTGATCGGGTAAGCTATGAATACGCCATCCTGATTGGCGCTTTCGGTGGAATTTTAGTCGTCTTGGGGATTATCCTGCTTGAAAAGCTCAAGATCGATGACCCGGTGGGTGCTTGGCCGGTACACGGACTTTGTGGCATCTGGGGCGGCATCGCGACTGGACTGTTTGGGACATGCCCCGAGGTCGAAGGAGCCATTCTCTCCAGAGGCAGCTTTATATGGGTTCAGCTCTACTCGACAGTGATCATTTGTGCTTGGGCTTTTGCGACAATGTTGGTGTTGTTCCTGGCTCTCAAATCGATAGGAATGTTGCGGGTTTCCGCGAAAGATGAGGAGTTGGGGCTCGACATTTCTGAGCACGGCATGCGTGCTTACGAAGGTTAGGGCTCGATTCAACGGATTGAATTGTTTCCAGAAGGAAGCCCTTTGATCCGGTCATTACTTCGGTTTTGGCCGGATCAGGGGTGAACCTTCCGATGATGAAAACAACTCATTGGAAGTAATCGGACTACCGGATTTTTGGGTCTTTGATTGACCGCAGGTTTTACCTGCGGTTTGTCTTTTGGTCTGGCAAAAGCGATAAACCACCACTATTATCTTTTCTTTTTGAAGAGAACCTGCTTCCGAACATTACGGTTCTGAAGAAGCCGATTCGGAACCCGCTGACCAGACTTAATTACCCACGGCCTCCATTCCCGGCTACGCTACACTCAAAATCAGCTTTCAGACGCGAACGAGTCGCTGCCTCGGGGCAAAGATCCCCGTCAGACTCTTGGCAATGACTATTGAGGCCACCAAATATCCCTCACGTTAACCGGAGACCTGTCCATTCACTCCGGGTAGAGCTGTGTCGAGAGATAACGCTCACCGAGGTCCGGCAGGATCACAACAATCAGTTTCCCTTCGCACTCCGGCCGTTTGGCCACCTCGATCGCGGCCCAGGCAGCAGCCCCGCAACTTATTCCACAGAACAAGCCCTCTTTTTCGGACAGGCCCCGTGCCGTTGCGGCCGCGTCCTCGTCCTTGACCTGAACAACTTCGTCAATGATTTCGACATTCAGGACATCCGGTACAAAACCGGCACCTATTCCCTGAATGGTGTGTTTACCCGGCTGCACCGCTTCACCGTTACGAGTCTGGGTAATCACTGGACTGTTGGCCGGTTCCACGGCAATCGTCCTGAAGCCCGGTTTTCGCTGCTTGAGCACCTCAGAGACTCCAGTGATGGTTCCACCGGTTCCAACACCTGATACCAGAATATCCACCTGCCCATCGGTATCCCGCCAGATTTCCTCCGCCGTGGTCTGGCGATGAACCTCCGGGTTGGCAGGATTCTTGAATTGTTGCGGCATCACATAATGTTCGTTTTCAGCCGCAAGCTCCGTGGCTCGCTTGACCGCACCCGGCATCCCTTCAGCGGCGGGAGTCAAAATGACCTCGGCACCCAGTGCCTTCAGCAAACGGCGTCTCTCGATGGTCATGCTTTCAGGCATGCAGACTTTGAGCCGGTAGCCGCGGGCAGCGCAAACGTAGGCCAGCGCAATTCCGGTGTTTCCACTGGTCGGCTCGATGATCACGGTCTGGTCATGGATCAGTCCATCCCTCTCCAGGGCATCCACCATGGCCCGGCCAATACGATCCTTGACACTCCAGAGTGGATTCATGTTTTCCACCTTACCAACCACCGTGGCCAGACAGCCTTCGGTTAACCTCCTGATTTTCACCAGTGGTGTGTTACCGATGCATTGGGTAATTTCGTCTTTCACACCTGATAAGTTGGCGGTCGCCATTTTCAGTCCCTTTGTCGTTGAATTTTCCGGCCAAGTCAGTAACGTGAAGTATACCAAAGCCGCAAAAATCGGGTCAACGTTGAAGCTGCCCGGCCGGGACAACCGTTTTGGGTGCCCACCTTTTCAGCATACGATAGTTTCATTGACTGGGCCCCGTATCGCGTCACGGCACCGATTCGGCCCTTCGTTGACAAGTCCCTGAAGGCCCACGGCCCGGGGCATCCCACTCCACGCGAACGAGAATCGACCAAGATGACCCCTGATCCCTCATCCGATTGCGGTGCCTTCGACTGGCAACCCCAGAAAATTGCAGGGCAACTGGTCTCAGACTTGATGGGTGAGTTTGTTTCGGCCAACCGGTTTCTGCAGACCTTTGGACAGAAACTTGCGGAACAGACCGGCACCCGCCTGATTGACTGGGTAGACCACATGGAGATCGACCTCGCGGAAAGACCTCCTTGGAAACAGCAACTGCTGGAATCCGGTTTCCAGCGTATCCCCGGGCTGACCAGGGAAATCTATTCCCATCCCGGTGCACTTTTTCCGCTAATTGCAAATTCAGAAGACGGTACCAACCGGCTCGCCCTGAAGGTCGAATCGGTGGTCGATTTCCTCACCGCACAGCAAATCCAGGCCACTATTGAGGAGCCAGCCTGTGCCGCACGGAGAATTGCAAAGGTCAGTGACAACAACAGTCACCAGATCTGGGCTATTGAAAAACATGGGGTGCGAAGCTGGGAAAACCCTGGATCCTCTCAGTCATTGCCCTCCTTGGTCACGCAGATTCGCGAAAAATTCATGATGCGTTCGCGATGGACCGATTCAAGCACCGAGGGTTTCAGGATAGCGGACCAACTGATCGATGAGTCCATCCAACAGGTTGGCACGGACAGAACCTGCGACCTGTTTTTTGAAACGGAACGACATTATTGGCAATTGCGCAATCGTGCCGCCCGCACACAGAAGGCGAGACAGGATGCAATGGGCCTCGGTTGGGCCAACCACGACCATCACACCTATCGATCCAGTCGGGAGTCCTTTGCCCAGTTGGTAGCAATCCTTGAAAAACTCGGATTTCAATGCCGTGAGAGATTTTATGCCGGTGCAGAAGCAGGCTGGGGAGCACAGGTGCTGGAACAACCGGTCTGTGGTCTGGTCGTTTTCGCCGATGTCGATTTGACGGAAGAAGAACTCGCGGGGGATTTTGCCCACCAGGGCCTTGCTCCAAGACAGGAACTGGGAACCGTTGGCCTCTGGTGTGCCTTGCACGGTGAGGCTTTCCTGGAGGCCGGACTGCACCACTTGGAGTGCCAATTCGATTACCGCTTGGCCCGCGATGTTCTGGCAGGCGACGGCATCAACAGCATGGACCCCTTTACCGATTTTGATTTCCTGAAGCAGTGTTTTACGACGGCGGAAAACTGGCCAGTGGATGGAAAACGGATCCGGGAATTATTGGAAAGGGGGCAGATCAGTGAAGCCCAGGCCGAAGAATTCGGTCGAAACGGAGCCGTCGGCTCTCACCTCGAAATTCTGGAAAGAAATGACGGGTTCAAAGGTTTCAACCAGACCGGAGTCAGCAAGATCATCGCCCGAACCGACCCGCGAAAAATACAGACCCACACCGGTTAAACTGGTGCGTCCAACGGCACGCTGAACCGCTGCGAAGGGCACCGGCCACCGGCCCGTTTTCCTTGCGCCCCATTCCCTTCCAGGCACGGCGGCCGACTGAAAAAGGGCGAACCGACCTTGGCCGTCAGGGGATGCAGGACTTTTCAACAATCTGCTCCTCCAACAGCCCAAAAAAAGAGGAAGCCTGTTCGGCCGGAAGCATGGCAGAATCGTAGTGGATTCCCAGCCTCGTTTGCCCGTTGAATTCGTGCAGGGTCATCGCGAAAGACGTCCCGATCCTCAGGGGGGGAACCAGGTCGATGTCCTCCATCCAGAGCGGTCCACATTCGGTTCCGTTTTTGGCGAACCGCAGCGCAAGGTGTGCATGCAGATTTCCGACATTGGAAAAAAGGGCAGTCGCCCCGACACGATCCGTTCTGGCCAGAGTTTTCAGGCTGCCAAAACAGGCTTTACAAACCCGAAGTCCACGATGAAAATTCAACCCCAGGCGTCCTTTCTTGATCGCTCGCACCCCCCTGTCAATGCTTTGCAGCAGCCGATCGAAATCCTGAATCTGGCTCCGAGTGCGGGTAAACGGCGAAAGACTGACCCGATTGCAGGCAGGAAGACGCCGGTCAGACAGGTCACGTTCATTGAAAGGCATCATGATGCGCAGAGAGCCTTTCCCGGTTTGCCCCTCCCTCAATTGCCACTGACTGAGCGTCTGAAACAGCTGGGCCGCAACCAGGGAATTGACAGTGGAATTTCGTTGCCGGGCTCGACGCCGCAAGCCTGATGAGGCGCCGGAGGATAGTAGGATCCGGTGGTAGCCCAGACTCGACTTCGATTTCTGCAAGAGTTCCTCTGTCGAGTCCACCGGCACCAGTGCATCGATCCTGGTGAACATCATGCGCAGAGAAGCCAGCACGGATTGGTAGTGAAGAGGCAGTCCGCGAAAAACCTCTCTCCAGGTTTGCGAAAATCTGCCCCGGCTCCTCAAAGCCTGGCTGTCGAGACCGGGCAGCGACTCCCGTTGGCCACGATGCCGAGCGTCAATGGTTTGCGCGACGTCGGAGAGAAACTGAATGGCGCCCAAACCATCACAAACCGCGTGGTGAACCTCCAGCAGAATATCGGTTTTCTGCCGCCCCCGCTCGTCGCAAAAAGGCTGCACTTCGATTCGCCAGGGCAGTTCAGAAAAAAGATCAAATTTTTTCGGCAGTCGCAAATGCGGCTCCCCGGATTCCCATTGGCACCCATATTCCACCGGCATCGGCATCTCGTCAGCAAGTTCCCATTCGAGGCGACGCCCAGACCGGGAAACCAGACAGCCGAACAGCGGGTGCCTCCCGACACACTCCTTCAGCGCCTGGTCCAGCAATTCACGGGAAAGTGTGCCGCTGCAGCGAATCCGGGTCATGAAATTGGCCGGGTAATTTCCATGGTCATCCACCACGAAAAACTCCTCCCACAGGTTCAGCCGCAACGGGAACAGGTGAGCCGACATCATTTCCTCCGGAGGAAAAGTGCAGGGAGAACCGGCGGGAAACCGGGTTTTTCAATTGTGAAGAGGGCACGGGCCTTTGCAGCAGTAACTGCCCATGGAACCGACAGGAATTTCACCGGCTAGATGCCCTTTACCTTTTTCCAGAAATCCCGCGACCGGGCCAGTTGCCGGTCATAAATCGTCTGCACATTCAGAATGCAGATCACATCCGTCACGATATCGTGCAGTGTCCGCTGAGTGGTTTCTGAAAGGGTTTCGTGGAACGCTTCCAACCGCATCTGGTTGTCGTAAAGCTGGTCATGAAATGACGCCCTTTCCACATCGTGCATACCGATGGTTCTCAGTTCGGTCACCAGACGCACGATGCGCTCATAGGGGAGAGAACTCATGTCATCGAGGTGAATCCCCAGGCAGGCCCCACCATCCTGGTAGCCCTTGAATTCATTCGACCGGGGAAACCTGATCTTGATTGCGTAAGCGCCCCAGAATTCATTTGAACCGTAGAGGTACTCACGATCTGCGGTGACCCGCCGCTTGACTCGCTCGGAGGGTAAAACCTGTCCAGCGAGGGCAATTCCCTCGGACGCCATGCCTATCATCCCGGGAAGGATCTTGGCTTCCACCGCCGTCGCCAGGCGTTCCATCTTTTCCTGTTCCGACTTGTGGTAGTAGAGCAACAGGTTCAAAGCTGGGGTATCCGCTTTCGGAGTACTGATTTCGAACGCTCCACTGAATACCTCGTCTTCACGGTCATGGTCCGGAGCGTTACTTGCCACTAAAGCATTTTGAACCCAGATCGCCCCCAGGAAATCGGAGAGGGGAATGCAGGTATCCATCACGCCCGCCACCATCAGGCTGAGTGTATTTCCCCCGTAGTCCTGACCGCCTTCCCGAATGGCATCCGGGTCAATTCGGGAGATTTTCTTCTGCTCGACTTCGTGCCGTTCCCCGGCCGTCCCTTTTCGGATCAGGTGACTTCCCAGTTGGTACTTCACGACTTGCCCACCCTTCCGGGAGGCGCCTGTCTGAATGGTCTGCAAACCAACAAGATATTTTGACATCACATTTTCCATTATTCCCTCTTGTCCGGTTTCCAGAGCCATGCACCCCAGGGCCATGTATTTCCTGGGGCAATATTTCCTGGGGCAATATTTTCAGGGGCAATATTTTCAGGGGCCATATTTTCAGGGGCCATATTTTCAGGGGCCATGCGGGGCGCCCCTGGTCCTGGCTTCCGGCAAGCAAACCAACTGACTGTAAGACAACTATCTACAGGATAGCACAAAGCCCGACCGGAGCGTCGAGACATGCGTGAGGGACCTGAAATCACCTGATATTCCATCGAATCCTCATCGATTCCGGTGATCGACACTTACTCGCCCGTCGGCTAGAGCGTTTTCAGATATTCAAGCAGGGCATCCACCTGGTCAACGGTTAATTTTTCAGCAAAATCGTGTCCGCGGTTGCTTTTCCCATGGACTCGCGTGTCAAAATACCTTCGCCGCTCGGCAGCGGAAAGCCCTTCCGGAAGGGAATCCAAGGCTTTGAAAAAGAGCCCCGCATCCTGGTGATTGAACCGATCATCCGTTCTTTTCCAGATAAGAGGACGATCAGTGGGATGAAGAACCCCACGCAACGTCGGCACGCTCCCATTGTGGAAGTAAGGTGCCGTTGCCCAGATCCCATCGAGCGGCGGAGCCACATAACCGGTGGGTTGCACCACGTTCCGGGCTTTTCCGTACTCGCCGAGCCAGCTCTCCCCGTATCGCCTGCGGTATTCGCTGCTCAGGGCGTGGAGCCTGACCGGGTCGGTTCCAATTTCCTCGAGATCCACCCGCTTTTCCGGATAGGATGACGAATCACCGTAATTTCCGTGACAGCTTGCGCAGTTTTCGCGAAAGAGCTTTTTGCCGGACATGACCAGTTTTCCACTGACTGGATGCGGGTAACGGGGCGGTTTCACCGAACGAATGAAATCCTCGATCAATTCGAAGTCCGCCTCGTAGCCTCGAAACGTGGGACCGTCGTTCTGCCGTACCATGATAAAAGGCATCAGGGCGCGGTGATGCTTCTGGGTGAAGCCGTCAACATAGAGCATCTTCCGCTTTTTGTAATGCCACCAGGGTGGTGCATCCATGTCATGGCTTTGGATCCTGGGGGGAAGAAAAAAGGACTTGAGGTCCAGGTGGCGATCGCGAAAAGCCATCAGGCTGACGCCAAAAATGACGGCATTGCTGGTTCCATTGGTGGTTCCCAGCGAGACAAGATTCCTGCCCAAATCCATCCCGCTGTATTTCTTCTTCAATAGCCGTTTGGTTTTTGCAAGGTCTTCATAGAGAGTCTCAAGTGCAATTCGGTTGTTGGGCAAACCGGGGAAGGACTGACTCTCTCCATACAGGCTTCCGCCGTGACAGGTGAAGCAGTTCATGGCCCACTGGCCATCGGGGTCCACGACATACTGCAGCGGCCAATCGGGTTTATCCTTTCGAGGAGTGAAACCGTACCGTTCAAATGCCATTTGACGACGAAGTTCCGGTCGTGCTTCCGCCCTCGCTGAAAGCTCAGCCGGCCAAACCCGCCAGGTATTTTCAAACGTTTCGGTATCAAAATCGGCGGGGAGAAACCGCCGATTGAGTATCAGGTCCAGCCCCCTCCCTGCCGGGTTACTCGCGGAAAGACTGTCATTTTCTTTTTGTTCCCTGAAAGAAGTCTCGACAAATGGTTGCTGACCGGTCGCAGGTCCCGCCAGAAAAACCATGCAGGAAAACCATGAAATGCCTACCACCAGAAAGCAGGAACGTACAAACGTGTTTGGCTTCATCTGCAATCATCCACCAGTTTCAGGAATTTTTTTATCTGCCAACCCACACACGATTCAACCGGATGCTGAGGCCTGTCCGGGGATTTCGTCAAGCGATCTTCCTCATTAAACCTGCCAATCATTCCAATTCAACAGCCGGGTAAAGGACTAACGGGACCAGCTGAAACTCCAACCGTCAACTTTATTCGCCGCCGATAACGGGTTCGGATGCAAATCCCGTGGAAAGAAATGGATGCAACGAAATTCCAATCCCGCTTTGCAAACAACAAGAGAGCGAAAAAAGTCCTTTTTCGCAACAAAGCCCATTAAAAACCGTCGGCCACGGATAACCGCAGAACCACGAACTTCCCAACCGGGACTTTGGACGCCAGAGCATTTTTTTCCAGCTGGCTTGCAGGATTCGGCGTCGCGATTCAGCCGGCAAAGTGGTTTATTTGGCCTCTTCGAGAATCCGTTTTTTCCAGGATTCCAGCTGGAAATCGGTCAGACTGTTTTCCCGAATGATCTCCTGCTCGGTTTCGGTGTCCCGGACTTTTACCCGGACAGATAACCGACCGTCCTCCTGGTATTCGAAACGGACCTGAACCGGCGTTTTGGCGGGCAGGTTGGGAGGCAGATCCCGAACAATACACTTTCCGACCTGGGAGCATTCATCAGGATTTTCGCTTTCTCCCTCGACTATGCGGATCAAAATCGAATCCTGTCCGTCCGTCTTGGTTTTGAAAACACGTTCCACAACCGCCGGCAAATGAGTATTCCTGCGAATCAGAAATGCCGTCTGCTTGCGGTTGGTTTGCAGGTTATGGCCAACCAGCCCCAGGCTGTGAGAGTTGACATTTTTTATTTTGAATTTTGTCCGCCTGCCCTGCTCTTTTGCCAATTTCATACCCGCGCGAATGGCGGCGCCGTAGGCAACAGCCTCATCCGGCGAAATCGACCGCTCCGGTTGAATCCCGGAGACTTCTTCCAGCATTTTTGAGACCGCGGCCATACGGGTAGAGCCACCCACCAACAAAATCCTGTCCACGTCCCCCCAGCTCAGGTTCGCTGCCTTCAATGTCTGCCGTGTCGTAAATTCTGTTCTCCCCAACAGGTCATTGGTTATCTGCTCAAAGAACTCACGCGTGACCGGGATCCGGCTGGATTTGCCTTCAAAATCGACTGAGATGGTCGCTTTATTCCGGGCGCTCAAAGTCCGCTTGGCATCCTCGCATTCACGCAACATTCGTCCCATCGAATTCGGTTCGCTTCGGGGATCCACTCCATGTTCATTGAAGAACTGCTCCGCAGCAAAGTCAACCAGTCGCTGGTCCCAGTCCCTGCCGCCCAACTCCACATCTCCATCCGTTGCCATGGCGATGTAGTCACCACCATGCAACTCCATCACGGTGACGTCAAAGGTCCCTCCACCCAGGTCATAAACCAGCAGGTGTTTGCAGCTTCGGCCATCCACACTCTGGCCGTTGGAAAACTGCTGCTGGAACCCATAGGCAATCGCGGCTGAAGTAGGCTCATTGATGATGTCAAGCACATCGATTCCCGCCAGAAAACCTGCCTCCTGGGTAGCCTTTCTGCGCCTTTCGTCGAAATAGGCAGGGACGGTGATCACAGCACGATTGATTTTCCCAATTTGTGCCTCGGAATCCAAACGGAGTTTTTTCAAAATGTATGCGAGGATGACCTGCGGCGGAAACTGCTTGCCATTAAATGACTTGCGAAATGCCATTTGTCCCAGGTCACGCTTGGCACATTCGGCGATGGACTCCATATCGGTTGCCAATGCCTTGACCGCCTCTTTTCCGACGATCACATCTGGGTCGTCAAACAAAACCACGCTGGGAGTTACCTTGTCTCCCTCGGAGTTGACAAGTGTCTGCGGCTTTCCCACGTCATCAAGATAGGCAACTGCCGAAAACGTTGTTCCCAGGTCAATCCCTACCGCTTTTTCGCCGATCTGCTTGACCGGAATGTCCGAGCCGCGATCCATCACGGCCGCCATGTCCCGACTGTCACGCCCCTCGCTCAACTCCATCGAATCGTGTCCCATGGTGTCATCGTTTCCGTCCCTCGAATCTTCGACGAGATCAAATTCATCCTCGTCATAGATTTTCTGCAACTTGCCGATCAGGTCCTGCATGGAACGTATTCGTTTGACCGGATCCTTTTCTAACATTCGCGTCAGGATTTTTTCGACATCCGCCGGTACATCGGGTACCTTTTTCCGAACACTGGGAATCGGATCGGCGCGGTGCGCAATCAGGGTATTGAGAAGCGTCGAGCGGAAAAAAGGCGGCTCGCCAGTCAGCAAAAAATAAAACGTGCACCCCAGGCTGTACATGTCGCAATGGTGATCGACACCCTTGGAGTCATCCGCCTGCTCGGGTGCCATGAAGTCCACCGTGCCGACGATCTGGTTATCCCTTGTCAGACTGTCATCAGCTGAATCATTATCCAGCCCGTGGGATTTGTCGAAACGTGCCAGTCCCATGTCGAGAATCTTGATTTTTCCATCACGCCCCAACAATAAATTGCCCGGCTTGATATCCCGGTGAATGATGGTCTTGTTGTGTGCATACTGCAGTCCCTTGGCGGCCTGGATGATCAAATCAATAGCCTTTTCGGGTGCTATGGGGCCATTGTTTTCAACATGGGATTGCAGGTCGACTCCGTCCACATATTCCATGACCAGGAAGTGAACACCGTATTCCTCACTGGCATCAAAAGCGGCAACAATGTTGGGGTGGATCAACTGCGCGGCGGCTTGGACTTCCCGCTGAAACCTCCTCGCGACATATTCGTCCTTGGTGGCATCCTCATTCAGCACCTTGACCGCGACTATTCGCTTCATGGTCAGGTGCTGGGCTCGGTAAACCTTGCCCATACCCCCTTCGCCGATTTTCTCCAACAGAGCGTTGTTGGCCAGCACCAGACCGTGGTGCTTTCCCTTGACGATGCGGCAAAGCTGGAATTTTGTCAGCAATCCTGCCTTGACCAGTTCCTTGGCCAGCGACTCAACCTGCTTGTTTTTTTCATGGCTGATCCCCTGCCGAAAACGGGATAACCGATCAGCGGTCAAAAGGCCGCTATCGACTATAAACTGGACAAAATCCTGTATCGTTATCGCCATTGCCGTCTAATCGGGATGTAAACCGCTCCAGCGTCCATTTTAATGAAACAATCGCCCTTGTGCTTTAGACACTCGGAATTCTGCCCAAGAGTTCGCAAAAAAAAAGACCCCATGAAACGGGGTCCTTGTTTGAATCTATACTATCCTGTTTCCGTTCTATCGGGAATAACCCGGAAATGAGGGTTATGAGCTCTTGAAGTAGCCGGTGAAGTCAATCACCCACTCGGTCAGGCGAGCCGTCAATGTTCCCTTGGAGTCAAATTCGAACATGTTCCTCGCCAGATCAATCGCGATGATTCCAGCCATCAACAGAAAAATCAGGCAAATCGCCTGAATCGCAACCATCCAGACAGGAATGGGTTGCTCGACGATCATCGAGGCCGGGGTTTCCTGTGAAGAACTCGAGGGTCCGGCGGTGAAGTCAGGTGTTGCATCAAAGGCAGCTGCACCCGCCGGGTCGGCAAAGGCAGCATCCATCGCCATTCCCGGATCCATCGCTGCTTCCGGGCCACCAGCAACCTCGAGGGGCTGCATCGCTTCGCCCATCTGGGACGAATCCGATACGATTTCGGAAGATTCGTCGGCGTAGATTTCGGAATCTTCCAGGGCGATCACCTGGGAACCGCTCGACTCGTCTTCTGCCTCGGCTTCCAGGGGGGTGAGCATGAAATCATTGTCAGCCTGCACACTTCCCAGTGGATCGGCATTTCCTTCAGGCAACTCGATGTCCAGGCCCGCCTCGTCGGCCATCTGCAATTCCGCCGAATCTGACGAATCATCGGCATCCAGCAGGTTGATATCGGAATCTTCGGGAAGTTCCAGGGCATCGATATCCGACCCACCCAGCTCGAGGGGCTCTTCATCCAGCGACAGACCGCTGTCAGTAGGACTCAGGTTGACGCCACTGTCGGCAGCATCCAGTGCAATTTCGCTGGAATCGTCATCCAGCATCAGGCTGCTGTCATCATCAAAATCTGAACTCAGGTCCGAATCGGAATCGAGGGAAATTTCATCGCTGTCTTCCTGAATACCGATGTCAACATCGGAACCGAAAAGATCATCTTCGGCCAGCAGCAACTCATCATCCCCCTCAACCATCTTGCCGGTATCGGACGGGCTCTGTCCCGGTTCGACATCACTCCCGGACAGGACGTGGCTTTCACTTGGTGACAGGTTGATGTCACTACCCGACCCAAGGTCAATCGAACCATCAATGTCCTCAAGCGGGATGTCCGCCGAAGAATCGGCGATCAACTCGGCATCACTGGAAAGGTCATCTGCCAACTCGAGCGGAACGATTTCAATCCCGTTCTCTTCAGCAAACCGGTTGATCTCTTCTATCTTGAATTTCCAGCTTGCCCCATCGCGCAAACCAAAGATCTCGTTGCGAGACCGCAGGTCCGTCAGTTCTTCGACGGTTTTGCCCAGCATCTGTGCGGCGTCATCCAGAGGGATCAGGTTACCTGCCATAATTCTTGCGGCTCCAAATTTGTATTGCGTTCATCGCCTTTCGACGTTGGAACGAATTTCCTGTGGCGAAGGTTGCTTTCCGTTGAATTCATCCAGTTGCAAATCCCACTCGACTTTTCTGACGCTCTTCAGTTTGATCTCGCCTGAATTGCGGTCAATTCCGTAAACACTGATCACCTTTCGCTTTGGGTCCACCAGGGCAATCTGGTTGGCTTCGGCGTTTCCATCCAGTTTGATCGCAATCAAACCTTCGGATTCAGCGTTGACGGTTGAAGCTTCCTTCCACCTCTCATTGTTATTGGATTTGCCCCCAAGTATAGGTTTTTGAGACAAATTCTCCTGAAAAGCAAAGGAAGTTGCGGCTAGAAAAAGGATTCCCAACGTCACGACACCCAAAATCGCTACTCTCATTACATTCCCTTCCTTGATGAGTCTGCCGTCCGGATGCAGCAAACAACCATTCTAAAAGCACAAAAAACCGATTCAAGGCTACCAGACATCCCAAATCAACCATTTTAACGGCATAAACAGAGGGCTTTGACGGGCGATTGAGTTCCAAACGCCCCTTTGGCCCCTTAAAAATTGGAAACCAGCATCCAACTTTCCATTTGACCTGCTTGAAGGCTTCGAACTGGTGAACCCTTTTAACCTGAAATTATCAACCTTAACCGATTGCTTGGCAACGCGAATCATCGATACCGGGCAGGGCCCTGGCAATGTTCAACTGCTGGCACTGCGGTAGCTGAGAAGTGCTTTTTTGAAAACAAAACGGGAGAGGCAGAGCACGACCACCGTCGCAAGAAGGGCAAATATGGCCAGCTGGAAGGTCGTTCCGTCCTCTGACGGACGAAGTGGCCGGGCCAGTAATCGGGCAGGCACGTTCACGACCACAAGGATCGGAATCGCAAAAGTAAAAGTTCCCCAGAGCGTCCATCCCAAAAAAGTCCTCTGGTAAATCTCCATCGGGTAACGATAGAAGTTGGTGATGTAGAACCAGAAGTTATAGAGGGTCTGATTTCTTCCCAGCCACACACTTGTGGCCGCCAGCATCGTCATGACTCCATACATCAGGCCGGTTCCCAGCAGGATATAAAACGGGTAGAGCACCAACATCCAGAAATTCAGGGGCAGGGGATTCTCGGCAACCCGCAATTTCAGAAGACTGTAAACCAGCAGCGAAATGCCCATCAAAAGGTTGGTGATACTGGACCACTCGACCTTGGAAAACGAGATCAGAAATTGGGTATCAATCGGCTTGACGAGCGCGAAATCGAGATTGCCCGTGCGAATCAGCTCACTGAATTCCTGCGCATTGGGCATGAAGAACGCCTGCACTAGGGAATTGACAATCCACGTGGTCGACAAAAAGACAAAGAACTCGTAGCGCCCCCAACCGCTGTCGGGGCCAATCATGCTGGTGTGCTGGAAAATGATGATGAAGAACCCGAGGTTCATCGCAGTCCAGGAAACACTCGAAACACACTGCAGAAAAAAATTCGCTCGAAAACTCAAATCCCGGACCAGAGAATTTCTGGCAAAAGTCAGCAGGACTCGGAGGTAGGGTGGCTGGTTGGACAATCGAAAATCCCGGGTGCGGCAGACCTTTGACTCTTCCACCATCCTAGGAAGTTTGGCAGAACCGCGACAGGTCCCGAAGCCCGATCTGCTTTTGCTTCCTCGGTCCACTCTCCAGGTGGTTTCCCGGCAAATCCACCGAGTATTTTGCCGAGTATTTTGCGGGCTGAAATCCTGCAGCCACAGAAACCTGGACCGGGAAGTCCGCCCTGGGCCAGTTTATCCAACAGATGCGTCATTTCGATAATGCGCCATTTCGATAAAACGCGAAGCCCCGGATCCCGAATCCAAAACAGTCACCTGGCAGGTTGTCTCCCTTTGAGATCCTCCAGCATTTCCAGCAACCTGCCAACAATTTTCGGCTCAGCCTGCTCTTCCAGGCAGGAGGACCTTGCCCGCCAGGTTGTGTAGCCACCCAGTTTGTGCTGCTCTGGAGGTGGAATGTAGCCCTCCGCACCATTGGCCAATTCCATGTTGAAGGTGGACGAAAAAGGGCTCTCCATCTTGATTTTCAGCCCGGTTTCCGTGAAGACCTCGTTGGGAAACGTGGCAATCGCAAGATCACCGATCCTCAATGCCTGCAAAACGATTTTTCTTCGCGATGGCAACTCGCTCAACAGAACCGCTTCCCGCGCGTAAACCTGTTCCAGTGTTTTGGGCTTTTTACCTTGCAGGCCCTCCAGCAGCTTGCCGGCATCTCTCAGTTCCTGTGCTTCCGCTTGCCGAATTCCCAGTTCGAGCTCGGATTGCACCATATCAATCGTCAGATTCGACCGGTACTTGATGTTCTTCAATACCTTCAATGCCACATCTGCGGTTTCCCGGGCAACAGAAAAGCGGTCAAACTTGCGGGAAGCATCGGTAAAGTCAATGCAGTTGGTGTCGCCGCTGGTGCCGTTGGACATGGCTGCCACGAAATGACGGGAACCTCCCGCAAAATCCTTCTGGAGGATATTGGCAAACAGACCGAAATAATCTGCCGACAGGGAGGGAGCCCCCGCGTAGTGCGTGGAATAATTGGCCAAAACACCAATCGGTCTTCCATCGCGATCCTGGAAAGCAAGCACAAACACGTCCGGGTCGACAGTCCCCAGCTGCCTGATCTTGTTCTGATTCCCGACCCCCGGGTTCATTTGCGCCCGGTCATTTCTTTTGCCGCCAAATCGATTCGTGGCGGCCGTTCCCTCTTTCATCAACCACCTGCGGTTAAAAACATTTTTCGGATCCCGGCCGACCCCCCAACCGACCCGGGCCGGTTGCAGACGGTCATGGGCCAGCTTGATCCCTTTTGCCAACTGGGGAACCAGAAAGCGGATATAACGTTGGTCCGCATCACTGCCCAAACAACCAAACACCGATGGTGCCGAATGAGCATGCGTTGCTGAAATCAGGATATTTTCGACCGGAATTCCGGTGGCCTCGCTGGCCTGCATTTTTGCAGGATCCAGGACACTCCGGGGAATCATGCAGTTGTCGACGACACAAATCGCAATTTTTTTTCCAGCAGCAGACAATACAAAACTGCGAGCATGAAGGTCTTCCACTACCTGACTCGCGGTCCTTTCATACATCCCGCCATTGACGATCACGGGGAATTCAACGGGATTGATATCCATGGCAAACGCACCTACGTGCAGTCCGCGGGCCCCCTCCTGCCCCGCCACGGAACCCATGCCCCCGAAAATGAGGGGGATCCCCAGCATCAGAAACCAGAGCAGTGTTTTATTTCGCATTTTCATTTTCCAGGAACGGAACATTCTGTTCGAGATACCGCCAGTTTTGCAGGAACGAGACAAGGTCCGCCATCTGTTGAAGGGAAAGTCCTTCTTCCAGCCCGACGGGCATCAGAGACTTTCCGGAGGATTGAATCCGCTCGATACTGTCCCTGAGAATGGGCACCGTCCGGTTATCCGCCTGTTTGACGGTGATCCCTGTGGCGTTGTTTTCCAACAGGATCCCCTGGACCGTGGTCCCATCGGTGGTCTCGATCAGGTATTCCACGAAATGATTGTCAATCGCGGCATTGGGCCGAATGATGTCCAACAACAACTGGGATTTGGATTTCGTACGGGTGTCAGAAATATCCGGCCCGATCTGATTGCCCAGTTCACCCAGCTGGTGGCAGGCTGCGCATTTTTTCTCAAAAAGTGGCTTTCCCCTTCTGGCATCGGTTTTGAGTTCCAGGGCCGGAACAAATTGTTGAAATGCCCGTTTTCGATCCGGGGGCACCTGTTGCCTGAGTGTGGACTGGGCCAATTTCCGTACTTCCGAATCCGGGTGGCCAACCAGTTTTTTCCGTCCGTCGGCTCCCAGTTCCAGCTGGCTCATTCTCCCGTTTTTCACCTGCTCCAGGAGTTCCCGGGCGACGCCCGGGCGGGAAACCGCAGCCAGCAGGATCTCTCTTCGCACCTCAAAGGAGTGGGAACGAAAACTGCGGGCAAGCTCCTGCCAGGTTTCGGAACGGTTCGACAGTTGCAACGCCTGGAGAGCCGCTTTTTGCGGCAGGGGACCTTCTTGCCCGGTCGCCAGCCGAACAATCGAATCTTCGTGTTGGCTGATCCGGGCCAAGAGTTCGATATCTACCGGGCCGGGAGCATCACCCGACAAGCTCTGCCTCAGGGAGTTCCTCCATCTTTCTGCCCTTTCGGATCGATCCCTGCTGATCCTTGCCCGGGTGGAATGCAAAGGCGGTGAACGGAGAATCGCGACTGCCAGCCCCCGCAGTCCCCGTTCCGGAAGGTCCACGCTATCGAGACATTTTTCAAGAACGCTGACGGTCACCTCCAACGAATTGGCTGCCGCCAGCGGCGCGAGCTTTTGACTGAAACCGAGTACGGAGTCATGGTGCCTGAGTCGACCGGAACGCCCGCGGATTTCTTCCACCAGGCTCTCCAGCAGTGAGGCGGCTTTCGATTGAGCTACCATCAGCAAAGCCGTTTGGACCCATTCGTTCTGTGCACTGTTGAGAGCCACCGTTTTCAACTCCTCCAACGAGAGGGAGGTCCCGGTCCGTGACAGGCTCAAAAGTGCCTGAAAGCGGACCTGGTCGTTTTCGTCCATAACCAACTGCCGTACCCGACCCGGTTGTTCCGATTCGCACAGCCGGATTCCGCAGGACCTGACGGCCGTCGAGTAATGACTGACCGCAAAGTCCAAATCGATCGGCCTCAGTTTTTCCTGGTCCTGCAGCAGGGAAAGCGCGCGGATCAGCCCGTTGGGATGACTGTCGGGACGGGTCAACCCGGAACGCAGGACCTCGAAATCGATCTGATTGCCACTCTGCTTGAGCAAGCGATGGGATTCTGAACGCCTCCAGCCATCGACACCAAACAGCTCCTTTTCAGGAATCATTTTCCGGTTTTGGTGGTCCAACCGGGCGTCCTTGCCAGCCACCCGGTAGATCCGTCCGAGGTCAGAACCCGTCCTGAGGTCCGGTCGCCTTTTCAGTTCCGGAGGCATGAACTGTGGATGCTCGATCACCCGACGTCTCATGTCGACCACGTAAAGCGAACCATCCGGTCCACCCGAGAGATTGACCGGGCGAAAAAACGGGTTCCGCGAGGCCAGAAACTCTTTCCCTTCCCTGCCGGGACGCGCGTGGCCGACGACCGGGTCCTGCTCCAGGGAAATCACTTCCCGGTGGACGACGTGAGCGGTCGGGTCGCAGGTAAACGCGTTACCGGAAAAACGCCCCGGCAAAGCGGTTCCACAATGAATGTGCACGCCGCAGGCCGCGGTAAACTGGTTGGCGTGTAAATTCGAGGTCGTCCAGGTCTCGCCGATGGGGAACAGGCGAGATGCCGCTCCGGAGGCCGCCACATCGGTCACCGAGTTCTTCACCAGTACCTTGCCGGCTGCCTCCAGGTATTCGGCGTCAAAAACAACTCGCCTCAACGGATTCCGGTTGGTACATGTGTAACGGTGCCCTGATTCGTCAAAGGTCAGACCAAACTGGCCGTAACCGGTCACCGCTTGGAACCGGAGCGTCAACGGGTCAAAGCGAAAGTCCTTTCCTGTTAACGAAAGCGATTTCTTTGCCCGGGGACCGGTAACCTCTCCATTTCGAAGTCCGTTGGCAACATAGACCTTTCCATCCGGCCCCAGAGTCGGGTGGTTCGCCCGTAACTGGGTATTCTTCGCAGCAAACCCGGTGAACAGGACCTCTTCCTGGTCGCAGACGAAATCTCCATCATTATCCGCCAGGTAAACCACCTTTCCCTCAAGGGTGACGATCACGCCGTTTTTCCAGGGCTGGAGCCCGGTGGGAAAAAGAAGCTGGTCGGCAAAGAGACGGGAAGTTTCAAAAAATCCGTCAGAATTCCTGTCCTCGAGAATCTTGATCCGGGAAGTCGGCAACCCCTGCTCCAGCATCGGGTAATCGCGCATCTCGACGACCCAGATCCTTCCTTTTTCATCGAAGCGCATCGCGACCGGATCGACAATGTTGGGTTCACAGGCCACCAGCTCCAGGCGGCAATCGGGATGCAGTACAAACTCGCTCAGGTCTTCCTGGGCAACCGTGGACTGGATGAGGAACCAGGGCATTGCCCACAAAAGGAACAACCGGGCTCCAATTCTCAGATCGGACAACGTGAACTCTCCAGGTCAGACGGGTCACTTGTTTCAGTCCGTAATCTAACACGCCGACCGGTGGCAGGCGAGAATGGAAATCGGCGAAAGGCCAGTCGCACCGCCGCTCAGGAACACCAGACGGAATCCGGACCGGCCACGTCCCGGACAACGTCAAATATTTTTCGCGTTTGCTCGAGCGCCCGCAGGATCGCCGATTGCCATGACGATGAGGAAAAACGGGCCAAAGCTCCCTTGGCAAGCCCAATCGCCAGCTGGTCTTCTCCCGGTTTCAGCGGACGCAAATTTTCCAGCTGGGGCTCCGCCGCAACTTCACCGAGGGCATCCACCGGTAGCAGATCGTAGTACTCACGAAAAACGGTGGTCGCTGCCAGCAGACGACGCAGTCCATATCGATCGCAGAGAGAGGCCTGCACTCTCAAGGTGGCAAACTCGTGCAACCTGGGGCGGGGCGGTTCTTGGTTCAGGCCCCAATCCGCTTTCCGGAACGCCTCCTGCCCCTCTACCAGGCCGTGACACAATTCATGCAGCACCAACTGGGCGACGGAATCATCCGGATCGAGGGAATCCGTTCCCAGCCGCAGAGTCGATTCCCCGTCCCAGGACGCGAAAACTTCATCATCCCGCATGACCTGTATCCCGAGCTGCTGGGCGCAATGGAGCCAGATCAGGTCGAGCGGGTCCTGGTATTCCCTGGTGACAATTCGGTCGGTCATGCAGTCAATCCGGATAGGTGCTTGTGTTCTCATGGTCGCTCACCTGCGGTGCAACGGCAATCGGTGGCCGGACCGTGCCTGGCGGTTGTTGAGTCACTCCGGCTGCGGTGTTAGAGTGAGCGATAGCCGCGCCCCGGCTGTAATTCCACCCGGCTGGTGGCAATGTTTCCGACCGTTAGGACCGGGCCCGGAACGCACCGCACCGCTTTTACCCGATCGCAACCCGAACAGTTCGAGCAGAATGAAACTTTCAACCTATTTTTTTCTCCTGGCATGGCTGGCTTTCTGGACCCAATCCACCACGGGTCAGGATGAAAAGCGATCCCAACAGAGTGCCGCACAGGCCGAAAAAGCCAAACCTGTCTTCAAGGACGGTGAGGCCCAAATCGTGGAAGCTTTCAAGGATCCCAAGGAGTGGATTCGGCACGACCTGTGGGTGGTTACGGAATTCGACTCCGATGGAGATGGAAAAAAGGACCGGGTGCACGTTTCGGTGACCCGACAAAAACAAACCGAAACCGAGGGCCTGAAGGTTCCGGTCATTTATGAATCCAGTCCCTATTTCGCGGGCGTCAGCTCCAGCGACCGGAAATACTTCTGGAATCCGTCCCAGGAACTGGGGGCTGAACCGCCGAAGCGGACCAACCCTCCGGTCATCATCCCCAAGAATACCAGTCCCACGATTTCCCGGTCCCAGTCCAGGACCTGGGTCCCCCGTGGATTCGCTGTTGTCCATTCCGAGGCCCCAGGCACCGGTCTCTCGCAGGGCTGCCCGACGGTCGGCGATGACCCCGAAGCCCTCTCGCCCAAAGCGGTCATCGACTGGCTCTGTGGCAGGGCACGAGGATACACTACTGTCGATGGCAACGAGGAGGTCAAAGCGGACTGGTGCACTGGAAGCGTGGGCATGACAGGCACCTCCTACAATGGCACCATTCCCCTTGCGGCAGCCACAACCGGGGTGGAGGGCCTGAAGGCAATCATCCCGATTGCTCCCAACACCTCCTATTACCACTATTACCGCTCCAACGGACTGGTACGCCATCCAGGAGGCTGGATTGGTGAAGACATAGACGTCCTCTACGACTTTATTCACAGCGGCAACCCTGATCGCCGCGAGTACTGCGATTGCGAGATCCGGGACAAGATCATGCTGGAGGGCTTCGATCGGGTCAGTGGTGACTACAACGATTTCTGGCGCAAACGGGACTACCTGAACCGGATGAAACCCCTCAAGGCGGCCACCTTGATGGCACATGCCTTCAACGACTGGAACGTGATGCCTGAGCACAGTGTTCGCATCTACGAAGCCCTCAAAAAGCAGGGAGTTCCCTGCCAGGCCTACTTCCACCAGGGAGGGCATGGTGGCGAACCGCCACGAAAGATGATGAATCGATGGTTCACCCGCTACCTGTATGGAATTCAGAACGGTGTCGAAAAGGACCCAAAGTCATGGGTCGTTCGCGAAGACGATCGTCGGACCGAGCCAACGCCCTACGCGGAATACCCCCATCCGGATGCCCAACCGGTCAAATTGCACCTGACCAGCCCCAAGGACAGCGTCGGACGACTCGATACCCGCCTTCAGCAAAACCAGGGTTTTGGGATGATCACCGATGATGCTTCCATCAATGGTTACACTCTGGCACAGGCAAAGAAATCGCAGCACCGACTCCTGTTCCTGACGCCCCGGTTCAACCAACCCGTCCACCTGTCGGGAACGGCCAGGATCAAGATCAAGCTCTCCAGCAACAGGCCCGCTGCGAATCTCTCTGTCTGGCTGGTCTCCCTTCCCTGGGATGGTGAGTCAAGAAAAATCACTGACAACCTGATCACCCGGGGCTGGGCAGATCCCCAGAACCACCAGTCAATCCATGAGAGCGAACCACTGGAACCAGGCCGTTTTTACGAAATGGAGTTTGACCTGCAGCCTGATGACCAGGTCATTCGCCAGGGACAACAGATTGGCCTGATGATCTTTTCCAGTGATCGGGATTTCACCCTCTGGCCCAAACCGGGCACCGAACTGAAACTCGACATCGACGCGACTCACCTTCAAATTCCCGTTGTGGGCGGGCAGGAAGCCTACCGGAAAGCGACCTCCCAACCCTGACGCAACGCAAAAAGAAAGCCGCCATTGCGAAGCATGCTTCAAGATTGGTGTCCCTCTTTCTTGCGGCCCCCGACCATTCACTCCCGACCATTCACCCCCGATCGTTCGGCCCATTCAGTTCCTCGTGTTCCCGGGCATTGGCTTTGCAACAGGTTGGAACTGTCGCGTCAGGGTCAGGCACCCGGAGAATTGCAGAAGTGATTTACCCGGATACAGGCTGTTTGCCTGTAAATGGATTTTGCAAATCCTGACGGCTGGCTGAATTTTCCAGAGGGGGGCAAATACCTGGAACGGACAACTCCGACCCGTCATCCTCCAAAGCCGCTGTACCTTTTCACCCCCCGCCCCCAGAGCACGCGGGCGAGAATCACAAACCCAACCAACCAGGCGGCCTCGATCTCCAACTCCATCCAAAGTTGGTCACGTGGAATTTTTCCCAGAAAGATGGCTGCCGGAA
The DNA here is from genome assembly GCA_036336715.1 of Planctomycetota bacterium. Classification (GTDB taxonomy): domain Bacteria; phylum Planctomycetota; class Planctomycetia; order Pirellulales; family Pirellulaceae; genus JABAAE01. The sequence goes on along the minus strand of JAYZFP010000134.1, from coordinate 25,287 downwards.
AATAAGCCAGGTACTTGAGGGGGGAAAAATGAACCACCGCCTGCCAATTGACAGGTTCTGTCGGCAACAGATCGAGCGGGAACATGTGCCCGGAAAGAAAAAAATTGAGCAACATGTAAACAAAGGTGATCGAGGTAACTTCCAGCCACCAGAATCCAATCAGCCCAATACAGGCCTCAATGAAAAAGCCGAGCAGAAACCCCATCACCAGGCTGAGCACGTAAGCCAGTAAAACCTCCGTGGATGGCCAGCCCGAATCAAAAAATCCGCGGCAGAGAAAAAACACGAGTGAAAAGGGAAGCATCGCTATCAGGTAGTAAACGAGCTTGTGTGCAATCCGCTGAGCCAACAGGCAACCCAGCATGTCCACCGGCTGAATGAGAAATTTTTTCACCTCGCCGTTCTGTATCTGGCGAGCAATCCCGCCGGTCAGGCCCGGCATGCTGGAAAATGCACGACTGATCATGGCCAACAGGTAATAGGCCACCATATCGTGGTAACCGTAACCGGCAATATCCCCCGACTTTCCGGTAACCTTGATCGTCTCGAAAATGGCGAACCAGAGAAAAACCTGGGTCACGATCGGGAGAAATCGCATCAGGGTTCCGAGGGCAAAATCTCCCCGGTAGACCAATCTTTCCTCGATTGAAATCCGGAAAAAACACCACCAAGTTGTCAGTCGTCCGATCATGGATCCATTCGCGCGCATTTTTGCTTCGATTACCCTCTGCTGTTCCGGGCAACCAACAGCTTTATTTTAGATCCGGAGATTGATTTGGAGAATGGTGGCCTTGCGGGCTAACTGCCCCGGACACCTCCCCTGTAGGGTTCGATGCAGGGGCGGCAGGGTTCGATGCAGGGGCGGCAATTCTGCAGACGCGAACCTGCAGGCTGGAGACCTGCACCTGTCCCAACCCTGTCTGGGCCAGCACGAGGCCGAAATCCATATTTTCAGGGACGATTCGTTCCAGTGCAAAGTATTGCCAGCCATCTGTTTTGTAGAACCGGGAAGCCAATTCTGGCCCGCCGATGGTGTCCATCACCATGAAGCCGTCACGCGTTCTGGCGATTTCCTCGTCAATCCTCACGTAGCCGTCCACCCGGATCACCTGCCCCCTCTCAACAGGAGCCAGGGGCGAAGTCAACCAAACCGGCGTGACCTCAATCAAACGCTGATCATCGGCACTGTCCCAGGTCTGGATTTGCAGCGATTTGCCCCCGGGCTGAATCAAGCGACCCGTACCGTTTTCCGCACCCACCAGCATCACGGTTGCTTCGACCTCACTGGAATCGTTCAGGTGTTGCAGCCACCCGGAGCGGGAAAGCTGCCCCAGCGTCGAAAACGCGCCACCCGGCAAACGGTTTCCCGACCAACGACTCCGCTTCAAACTACGTTCGAGCATGACATAGTTGGCCAACTGCGAAAAATCCGAATTGAAGGGTGAAGAAATCAGCCTCCGGCTTGCCTGCAGTTCCAGCTCAATCACTCCGAGAGTGGCGTCTATTTTTCGTCCGATTTTTCTCAGCAACGTCTCCGTCGTCGCAACCTGGTTTCTATTCAGGAACGTCTGCGCAACCTCGATCATCTTCCGGATCTCGGACAGGGCAACAAACGTGGCTGGACTGCTGACCTGGTTCTCCGAAACGACCTCGATCAGCGACTGCAATCGCCGGTAGGAATTCTGCAGAATTTTCAATTCATCATCCAGTAAGTTACCCTCGTTTTCGAACCGGGCAGTGCTTTGAAGAATGTAGCGAAAGGAAAGCGAGTCCTCCGAAACCACGAATCGTTCAAATCCGGATTGACCATCAAGGTCAATCAGCAGCTTGCCAATACGCGTCTGGTGATTGACGGGCGAGATACCCCGTCCGGTTACCCGGTAAACACGCGGGGATTTCTGGCTGGTTTCGAGGGCCAGCGTCCTGGACCGTTTCCTTGGAGTGTGCTTGCCCGTTGACCGGGCACAGGTCAACTGGCTGCGGGGCAGATCAAAGGAGATGGAAACGGCATGGCCACTGTCCGCTGAAGAAAGACTGCCCCCTGAAATCCAGGGATCGATCTGGACAAGTTTCCTGTTGATGACCCGAAACACGGGAGCCAGCCAGGCGCTTTCCCGGGCAGGTTCTTCCAGGTTACTCCTTGATTCAAAGACAAATCCCCGGGCACCACACCGCAGAGACTCAAAGATCAACGACTCGATCTGGTTCGCATCCAGACATGTGGATGTTTGCATCCCGCCTGGCAGAACCGAATCCAGCGCCACGGATTGCTCGACTATTTTTGCCGGCAGACAGGTCTGAATGTCGACCAGAAAAGGGCGCCCCACTGCCCTGCTCTGCTCAAGGTACCTGCGGTAGCGTTGCAGATCAAACGAGGTTCCCCAGGTCGCACTGCGGAAACGTTGAAAATCGACAAGCCTGGCAAACCGGTCAATCGGAAAATGAGCGTGACAGAACACCGGGCGGTCAATGAGGTCCTCGACCGACTCCAAAGCGTCGACCTGGGCCTGAGCCAGATCCAGATCATTCGAGGTGAGATCGCAACCAAGATTCCAGGCCAGCACCATCTCGATATTTCGGGAAGAAAGTAGTGAATCGGTGGTCGGCCCTCTGGAAATCGGCGGACAGAGAATCCACAACTGGTACTGTTGCGCCTGCTCAAGTTCCCGCAAAGTGGGATGGCGCTTCAGCAGAACTGAATTGAAACCCAACTGCCTGAGAAAAGCGAAGGATTCACCATTGTGTTCCACCGCGCGAATGAAAAAGGGCTTCCCTGCAATCGTCCAGCAGGATCCCTCAATGGCGACCCGTGTTGGATTACGCACCGGAGCCTGCTGGCTTCCCTGCTCCCGACGGGCGATTCGAGCCGGCAGAAAACCGGTAACAGCAATATCATCGATCCAAAGCTGATACTCGGTGTCCGGTTTTCTGAATCCGCTTAAGACCAAAAGATCGCAATAGGCATCGCCGGAGTCAATTTTCAGATCACGAAATTTGAATTGGATGCTTCTCAACCGGGCGTTGAATCTCCGAATCAAATCACCTTTCCGGCAACCCAGTTGCTCCCACCGGTTAACTTCTGCAGAACGATCAAGGTTGACGAGAACTTTGAGGGGTCCTTCGCCAAGTGGGTTGCCAGTATTTGGTAAAACGACCCGAACGCTGAAAACCAGGTGATCGTGGTTGGACTTGATCCAGACTGATGGACAAAAATCGCGGATCAACTGCGCCTGTTGCATTGAATGCACGAGCTGGGTACCGACGTGCGTTCCCGTTCGGAAAAACAGGCTCTCCGATTGCCGCCCGGATCTTCTCTCCAGCCGGGTTCGCTGATGCGAGTGAACCGAAAGGCTACCCTGGTTTGCCCGCAGGTTCCACGAAGGTTCAATCCCTTCAAACTGTTCGACAGTCCGCGAGTCATCCGCGGAAAGGAGATTGCAGCAAAGCAAATGACAAGCAATGAAGATGCAAAAAACATTCGAGTTGCGGAAAATCATCTTCAAAGATCAGCCTATCCCATTTATTAAGCTCTCATGTTTCCAGGAAGCATCATGAGCACTTTTTGAATCAAATCGACGTAAATGGTTTAAATAGCAGCATTTGGGGCAAATCACCAGATCAATGGTGTCGCCATATTTCAACACGATGCGTTTTGGCACCACACAACAAAAAAAACATAAAGTGAATCAGCAAAACAACTTAGGCGCAATCACTCCCGGATAAAACAAGTTTGGCACCTCTCGTGCTTTTAGTTCCTGTCAGAAAACATCGCGGAGCAAAGCACCAAAATTCGAGAGAACTGATGAGCCACAATTCAGAAACCAACTCCTCCATCTCCAAACCCAAGCAGGAAGAACTCCCCAAAGATGTCCTGGATCTGATCAACGCGATCCAGGCAATCCCGGCAGACCAACAGATGGCCCTTAAGCCCTTTGTGGACCGAATGTCGGTCAATACAAAACGGCGAAGAAGAATCCTGTCGCTGGTTCAAGAGGCCCTCAGCCAATTGCGGCTTGATATGAAATACCTTGTTTTCGATCTCGAGGCAACACGTCGGGAACGGGATGCCTACAAGGACAACCTGGAAAACGAATAGTCCAAGTACGAAGTACCTCTCTCCGTCAGACGGCAAAGTCACTGCCCCGGCTTTGCCGTCTGTTTTTTTGGCGGCGTTGTCCATCCGGCTACAACCTGCAAATCCCTTCCATGCCCCAAAACCCGGAAAAAGTAGTTTTTTTTGCTTTGCCCGGCAGGGGTTCAGTTTGCTGAATTCCAATCCAGTGAATAGGATAGAAAGAGCCCCTTTCCGTTTTGATTCAGCAACCACCTGTAGTCTTGTCTGGCCGCTACAGCTACTGGACCCACACCGCTAATGGCAGAAATCACACCCGAAAAGCTTGGGCAACGCCTCTACAACGTTGGCCTGCTGGAACCTCGCGAAATCGACGCAATCTTTGCCGACCTCGGTTCACGTGATGTCTCGCTCTCGGAGTTCGTTGGGGCAGCACTACGATCCGGCAAGGTGACGAATTGGCAAATTGAAAGAGCCAAGGAGGGTCACAAGGTTGGTTATTTCTATGGACCCTACAAGGTCATGTACCTGGTCGGAGCAGGTACATTTGCTCGTGTTTACCGGGCCACCAACGTTGAGACGGGCGAGATGAAGGCCGTCAAGGTACTCAGAAGCCGTTACACCAACGACGTTTCCACAACCGAACAGTTTCTTCGTGAAGCCAAAATGGTGATCACGTTGCGACATGACAACATCGTTCCCATCTACGAAGTCGAAAGAGAGCGGAACCGACTCTACATGGTGATGGACTTTATCGAAGGCCAGAACCTGAGGGACTATGTGCGCGTGCACCAAAAGCTAAAGATTGACGTCGCCCTCGATATTGCCTTCGACCTCTGCTCCGGTCTCGATTACGCATTCAAAAGAGGGGTCACTCACCGCGACCTGAAACTGTCCAATGTTCTGCTTGCCAGCACGGGCAAGGCTACCCTGGTGGATTTCGGACTGGCCACCATCGAAGGAGAGGACAGTGAACAGGATGGTGCCAATCCACGCTCCATTGACTACGCCGGGCTGGAAAGGGCAACCGGAGTCCGTCGGGACGACAAGCGGAGTGATATTTTTTTCCTCGGTTGCATGATCTACCACATGGTGACCGGTGTCCCTCCGCTGTTCGAAACCAAGGAGCGGATGCAACGACTCAGTGTCGGCCGCTACAAGGATGTCACTCCAGTCACCTCTCACGATCCAAACATGCCTCACCGGATTGTGACACTTATCCACCGATCAATGGCCGCCAATCCGGCCGACCGGTTCCAGACCCCTGCCGAGATGCTGGATGCGATCACCATCACGAGGGATGCGATTCGGGGAGGAGACCTCGCCAAGTACGACGCCAGCAAGGCCGAAATGGACCTGCAAAAAGAGAGGAAAAAACCGGGACGTGAGGGTGCCGGATTTACGGTCATGGTCATCGAGACCAACCAGAAACTGCAAAACAATCTTCGTGAACGCTTGAAAACCGTCGGCTACCGTGTGCTGGTCTTTACCAACCCCCGCCGCGCCATCGAGAGAATTGTCAACCATGACGAGGATTTCGAGGGAGGACCACTGACTCACTGCGTCATCTTTGGCTGCGGTGAAATCGGCAGCGAAGCCCTGGAGGCTTTCAATTTCTTTGCCGAAAACCAGGAAACTGCCGGAATGCCGGCGATTCTGCTGACCGACGAAGAGCAACAGCATTTCGTTGAAAAGGCAAAACTGTGCGAACATCGCATGCACGTTGAAATGCCACTCAAATTAAGAGAATTGCGGCAAAAGCTGGTCAAGATCATCGGCACCAAGTTCAAGCAGCCCCAGAGTACCTGAGCCCCAGAGTACCTGAGATCCACTGCATGGAATCTCCACCGGGCTTCTTCATCGGGCTTCTTCATCGGGAATCTCTGACGGACATTTATTGACAGGGGCACGCAGGGATCCTTGCGGGGCGCCGCAGCATGACTTCTCCCGATCGCGACATGGACTCGATGAAGCTCCGGGGAACCAGCCGCAACAGCTGGCAGCTTTTCCCTGAAACAATCCCCCCGATAAATCGATTCCGGGAATCAGGCATGGCACCCGGAGTAGAATGCAACCGCGGATCCAACAGTCTACGCAAGACCTTCAGCTCAAGAAAATTCCAACCGGGCGGCGGCACCTTGTAACGGTTGAAGATCCAACCGGTCAGGCCCGGGAAAGATACTCACCCGTGCGGGTATCCACTTTAACGGTTTCGCCCTCTTTCAGGTATTCCGGTACCTGGATTTCGAGTCCGGTTTCCAGGGTGGCCGGCTTGGTGCGACTGGTTGCCGAATTCCCTTTGACGCCGGGGTCACAATGCGTGATCTTCAGGACCACCGCCGCCGGCAGGGAGATACCGACACACTCATCGTTATAGATCATCGCGGACATGCCTTCGAGATCCTCAGTGATGTAGGAGATTTCTTCGGATACATCCTCGAGGGAAAGAGAGTACTGGTTGTAGTCCTCCTGGTCCAGGAAGTGGGCCGACTCCTGATCGGTATACATGAGTTTGACTTCGCGGGACTGGAAATCCGCTTCTTCCAACGACTCGGTGCCCTTGAGCTTGATGTCGACCTTTTGCCGGGTAACGATGTTTTTGCCGCGGAACACGTAAAGTGTGGCCGCGCCCCGGGCCGAGGGAGTTTGCACCTTGAGAGAATTGATGACCACTGGGTCTCCGTTGTGCACAACAATGGAACCGGTTTTGATTTCCTTGGCAAGCATTGAATCGTGTCGCTTTTCAGATAATCGTCAGTGACTCCCGGTCAATACCGACACCGTCACAGATACTGGCAATTTTCTCCACCACCGTGAGCAATGAACCCGGATCCAGAAAATCGTCCTCGCTACCGGTGACCTCTTCGAAATGCAAAACGTCAAACCTGGCCCGGCACTTGCCGATGCGGATGATTTTCTTCATCTCATCCCCGGTCAGGGTGGTCGTTTTGAATTGTTCATTCAACTCGGCAACCTGCTCCAGGACTTCATCACCATCCACGTAAGTCAGGTCCAAACCGGCAAAATCACTGGGTGACACCACGGTCATGGACTCCAGTCGATTGTCCTGATCGTGATGCATCTCCTTGACCTCGTACCGATCACCCAGTTCGGCAATTGCACCCAGCAACTGCTGCTCCGTCGGTCGATTGTCCAGTTCAAACAGAATGAAATACGTTTCCCGGTACTGATAACGGGGATTTCCAAACAACGACATTTTTGTTCCATCAATAAACTGAAGTTAGAATCTATAAACTACTCGAAATCGTGCCTGTTGAAAGCCACCCGCAGGATGATTCCCCGACAACCGTCTTTCGTTTAAAGAGCTCGCTCCCCCGCCACCGTGATGCCAATTCGACGAGACGGGTTCCTTTTACTTTGCAGAAAAAACCGATGGATGATCCGGAAAAGGCCCAAAAAATCGTTTTCTTTTCCGGGCTGGGGGCTGACGAAAAAATATTCTGGCTGCAGGCAAATCGCTTTCCCCAGCTGGAAACCCCGAGGTGGGCAATTCCCCTCCCGGGTGAAAAGATGGAGGAATACATCGATCGCTGGATCGAGGAGCTGAACTTGACCCCCGGCCAGATTGTGGGAGGCGCCTCCTTCGGCGGGCTGATCGCCCAGCGCGTCGCCCGGAAACTGAATGCTCCGGTCTGCATTCTCTTCGGGAGTGTCAAATCCGGAAAAGAATTCCCCAGACGCATTCGTATCTGGCGTCCCATTCATAGGCTTGCTTTCGTCTGGCTCATCCGATTCTGGCAGGGGGTTGTCGCTTTTTTTGCCAGGTGGTCAGGATTCCTGCTCTCCAGGCGGCTGCAGCTGCTGCTGCGGCAGTTCAGTCAATCCGACGCGTACCTGGTCCAATGGTCCATCCGACAGGTTTTTGAATCGTTTGCGGGTCGCCCCGGTCGATTCGCGGACAGAAACACCGTTATCGTACAAATCCACGGCTCCAGGGATCCTGTTTTCCCGATCAACCGGATAGAGAAAGCAGCGGGAAACTCAGTCGTTTACCCAATCAGCAATGGTGGACATGTCCCCACAATGTCCCATGCCGACGAGGTCAACAACATTCTTCAGAAGGTTCTCGACAATCCCCGGCAAATCAGCCAATCGGGACAAATCGGTTCCATTGATTGACGTTTTTTTTCTTTTGTGAAATCCTGCGTTCGGCAGCCTTTCAACCGTCGCCGCAACCCGAAAATTGTTCGCGCAAAATGATTGACAAATAATATATCGATACCCGATGATTCGAACAGCGATCTATATGGAGAAAAGCATGAACCGGAAGTTTTCGCGTGAACTTTTACGTGGCAGTATCGATTTCATGATACTGGGCGTGCTGGCGGATCGGCCCAAATATGGATACCTCATCCAGCAGGACATATCGGCCGCCAGCAACCAACGGGTCAAGCTTCCGCCGGGGACACTTTACCCGCTGTTACACCGCATGGAGGCTGACAAGCTCATCAGAAGCAAATGGGAATCGGATACGGGTCGCAAGAGGAAGTGGTACGAAATCACGGCCAAAGGAAAAAAGCAGCTGGCAACGCAGGTGGATCAGTGGAGGGAGTACGTGGAATGCGTCTCCCAGGTCATCTCGGTTTTTCCATATCCAAAATCGGCCTGATGGGCAGGAAACCGGACAGTGGAGCATGGATCAACATCGAACAGAAAAACGAAACATGGCCAACAACCAATTTGAAAAATACCTTGAGCTGTTAAAAGGTTTTTTAAAGCTCGCGGAATCCCGGAAAGAGGAGATCGCGATGGAATTGCGAGACCACCTGGACCATCGAATGGACCAGTTGACCCGCAAAGGCAAGTCGCCCGAGGAAGCGGAGCGAATCGCGATCAAGGAATTTGGAGACGCTATCCGTATGGCAGCGTCTTTTGTTGATGTTTCCGATTTTAAGAGAAGAAGGTGGATGATGAGATTTACGACGTTTGCAATTGTGGGGTCCTTTGTCACCGCACTGTTTGTGATGAGCATGTGGCCTCAGAATGGTCCGATACAGGTGGCCTCCTCTCAAGCACAGGAAGAAACTGCAACGCCGGCTACCAGCAAGGAAAAACGGGATCCCCGAGGTGTGATACCTGCGACAACCACTGTCTCCAGGACGCGATCGACAGCCGAGGAATTGGCTATCCGGGCGCTTTCCTCGGAGGTTCCGAAGTTCGAGGTTGAAGGCGAAAGACTTGACATCGCGATCCAAAAGCTCTCCCAGGCTGCCAGGGTCCCGATTCATGTCAGCAAGTACCTCGAGGAATCCGGAGTCGACCTGGAGACCCCCGTCACACTGAAAATTGAAAATGCAAAACTGACAACCATCCTGGATCTCATGCTTGGCGACCAGATCGAATCAACCGACTGGGACTACGGGGTTCGGGACAGCCTGATTTTCATCGCCAGCCAGGACAATTTTGAGGAGATGATGGAAGTACGTGTCTATGAATGCTCAGACTTTGCTGTTCCAGCGACCGTTAAATCCCCGATCCACGCACCGTTTGGAGGGATGACAGGTGCCGGCTTGGGGGGCACCGGAGGGTTCTTTTCCGTTCCATCCAACCCTCGCAGGGTCGTTCCGGGACAAGGAAACACACCTCTTCAGGGCTCCCCCATCCAAAAATTGTTCAGGGTGGAAACGGGAACGTAAGAATCGAAAGCCAAAAGATCGCCGAAGCCGGGAACCAGATGAACCTGGAAGTAACCAGTTTCAAAACCTATGAGATCCAGGATCTTGCCGAGTTGATTTCCTGCCTTCAATCGACTGTGGATAGGGACAGCTGGGAATTCACAGGAGGGCCGGCGACCATGAACCAGGTGGGAACCTCCCTTGTGGTCAAACAAAGCATCAAAAACCATGATCGCATTGAAGAAATCCTCAGGATGCTGAGAAGGACAAAAAACTGACCGCCGCTGGCAAGGCGTCCGCTGAGCCGAACCCTGGGCCTGCATCTTTTGCGGATGTGGGCCCAGGATCATTTGCCTCGAAAACGAAGGCCATCGGCATCCCACCCGGGAAAACCTGCCCAAAACCCGCGACTCCCGTTTGAGACGGGAAACCCGTTGCCCCGCCAAAAATCAAAAATCAGTTTGTCTACCGGTGTGTTTTGAAATGACAGGCGGCGGTATTAAACTGATGACACCTTCCCATCCCATGCAACCATTCATGAACACTCGAACAAAGAATCACCTCCTGCCGGCCCTGTTTGTTTCCCTTTCCTTTACTTCCTTCGGTTTCTCGAATGACTGGGCACAGTTTCGAGGCCCGCACGGCAATGCCACGGCTGCCGACGCCACTTTGCCGACAGAATGGAATGACACGAAAAATATTGCCTGGAAAACGGAACTGCCCGGCCGGGGAGCTTCCAGCCCCATTGTAGTTGGAGACAGGATTTACCTGACGGCCTATTCGGGATACGGCATCGACCCGGATGACTTTGGTCAAAAAAGCGATCTGAGACTGCATGTGCTCTGCTTCGACCGGTCAAGCGGCAAGAAAATATGGGACCAATCGGTGGCGGCCCACCCGGATACGCAAAAGTGTTCCCGCCGGGTCATCGATCATGGATACGCCACTTCCACACCGGTTGCAGACGGCGAAACGGTTTTTGCGTTTTTCGGCCAGACGGGTGTGGTGGCCTATTCCAGGGATGGCAAAAAACTGTGGCAAACCCGGGTGGGCTCCCAAAGCGCCGGTTTCGGGACCGCATCGTCGCCGGTACTGCTGGGTGACCTGGTCTACGTCAACGCATCCATCGAAAGCAAAACACTCTTTGCCCTCAACAGGAAAACGGGGGACATCGCCTGGCAGCGTGATGGCATCAACCGGAGCTGGTCGACACCCTGCCTGGCACGGTCCAAAGACGGTCGAATCGAATTGGTCGTCAATCAGATTGACGTGGTAAACAGCTACGATCCCCTGACCGGAAAAACGATCTGGAGCTGCAGGGGAATCCCCGACTACATCGTGCCCGTTCCCGTATTTCATGACGGCATCATTTACTGCCTTGGTGGTCGAAGCAATCGCAGCTTGGCCATCCGCCTGGGTGGCGAGGGAGATGTATCGGAAACTCACAAGCTCTGGGACAAACCGATCGGCGCCAACGTGACTTCGCCGGTATTCGTTGATGGAAAGATCTACTGGTCGAGCGACAAGGGGATCATGAACTGCATCACGGCCGATTCCTGCGAGGAGGTTTACCGAAATCGCCTGCCGACCAAGAAACGCATCTACGCTTCCATCGTTCGCGGCGGTAAACATCTGTACGTGACCACCAGGGACCAGGGAGTCGTAGTCCTTGACATCGCAGATTCCTACCAGGTTGTCGCGCAAAACAGGTTTCAGCAGGATGACTCGCTGCTGAATGCCAGTCCGGCCATCTCCGGGAATTCGATCCTGATCCGTTCGGACCGTTTCCTTTATTGCATTCAGGAATCAAACCCCGGAAGATAGAAGCTGGATTTGTATTTCGTTCTTCCATGATCCCACGGACGCGAACCTCCAGATGTCAAGATTCACCACCTTTTGCCTGGTCCTCGCCGGTATGCAATGTACCTGCTTCGGAGGATACAGCCAGGAATTCCGCCTGGAACGCCATGCTGACCGGGTCAATATTTTTCACGGAAAGCAGCCGGTAGCGGTCTACGTATTCTCAGACCGTCAAATCCTGCGTCCCTACCTGGCACACCTGAAGACGCCAGGCGGTATCCAGTCCTCCCGAAACCACCCACCGTCGAAGTCGGACGACCAGGACCACGCCACCATGCACCCCGGTATCTGGATGGCGTTTGGCGATCTCAACGGACTGGATTTCTGGCGCAACCGGGCAAAGGTCAACAATCAGTCTCTAAAGTTGAAGACCTCCTCGAACCGGGCATCCCTGACCGCACAGAACGAGTACCGCGACCAGGGTGGAGTGACCTGCATGGAGGAATGCCGGATCAGTTTTTACCGAATCAAGTCAGGCTACCTGATCAGCTGGGATTCCCGGTTTCACTCCGGGAAGGATTTTTACTTTGGTGACCAGGAGGAAATGGGCCTCGGCATGCGTCTGGCGACCCCCATCGCTGAAAAAAGGGGCGGACGAATGATTGATTCAGAGGGTCGCAAGTCGGCCAGGCAGATCTGGGGGAACACCGCCCGCTGGATCGATTACCACGCCATCATCGATCAACAGCTGGTTGGTCAAATGCTGATTCCGCACCCTGGGAACTTTCGTCCCAGCTGGATGCATGCCCGCAATTATGGATTTGTTGCTGCCAACCCTTTTGGCCGACATGCATTCGGCAAGGGTAAAAAAAGCCGGGTACAGGTCAAGGCAGGGGATTCGCTTCGCTTGCGATACGGTATCCTGCTGCATTCCAGCGATGAACGGAAACTGCCTGATTTCGACGCCGCCTACCAGGCTTACCTGTCGGTTTCCAAATGATGTCAGCCGGCACCCGTGCGACCTGGCAAATTGAATTTTTCCAGGAAAGCGAGCGAGGAGCGTCTGTGCTAGAATCCATGAACGGGATCCGTCCGCGGGAGTCAACGAATCGACCAAACTCCTGAACCCACTGAACATTTCACGGCAATTCATTTGCCTGATTTTTGATCCGGCCATAGCCCATGTGCAAGAGACTTTTTTTACTGGCCACTGCCCTGGCAGGTTCCTGGACTCATTGTTTGCTGCAGGCAGAAGAACCACCCAACATCGTGCTGATTTTTGCGGACGATGTCGGCCGGGAGGTTCTTGGCTGTTACGGTGGCCAGTCCTATTCGACACCCAACCTGGATCGCCTGTCCCAACGGGGAGTCCGTTTCACGAATTTCCATGCCGCGCCGGTCTGTCATGCATCCCGCATCATGCTGATGACCGGAAATTACCCCAGTCGGTACCGTTTCCCGAAATGGGGTAGTTACCCCAAAAACGCGGAAACGTCTTCCCTTGCCAATGTGCTCCGTCAGGCCGGTTACGCGACAGCAATTACCGGCAAATGGCAGCTTTCGATGTTGCGTGATGACCCCCAACATCCCCACCGGTCCGGCTTTGATGAATACAGCCTGTTTGGATGGCATGAAGGGCCGCGTTTCTGGTCACCGCTGATCTGGCAAAACGGTCAACAGAGACAGGATACCACCGGCAAATTCGGTCCCGATGAATACGTCCGCTACCTGACCGATTTCATGAAACGAAACCGGGAGCGTCCGTTTTTTGCGTTGTACTCGATGGCTCTTTGCCACGCGGTTTCGGATGATTTTCTTCCCCGGCCTCCCCACGGTCCCAAGGGGCGGTACATGCACTACGCGGAAATGGTCGAGGAGATGGACCGGCGGGTGGGACAGATCGTGGATGCGATCCGGGAACAGGGCCTGGAAAAGAGGACCCTGGTTTTTTTTACCACCGACAACGGAACCACGCGGACCAATTTCATTCGCCACGAGGGAAAAAAACTGATCAACGACCGGCAAACCGTTTCGAAATTCCGCGGCAGGGAGATCGTGGGAGCCAAGACCCGGTTCACCGACTGGGGAATCCGGGTCCCGACCCTCGCCGTCTGGCCCGGAAAACTTGAACCGGGAACGACCAGCGAAGCCCTGGGAGACCTGACAGACCTGCTCCCCACCTTTGCAGAGCTTGCCGGCTCCCAACCACCCGGAAAGCTGGATGGCAAAAGTTTCGCGCCGCTGCTTCGTGGCCGAGCAGAATCTGGTCCCCGCCAGTGGGTCTGTGTGCAGAATGGCAGGTTGAGCTGCGTCAAGGACAACCGTTGGAAACTGATTTCCGATGGCCGTCTGTACGACCTTCATGCCGATCGCGACGAAAAGAAGCCAATCAGAACTTCAGACGACGATGCTCTTTCCCGGGCGGCCCGTTCCCGGCTGACAACGATTCAAAAACAGATCCTCCAACCTCTTCAACCATGATGCAAAAACCTGCAAAATTCCTGAGCAGCCTTATCCTGCTGGTCAGCCTGGCAGCCCTCACACATGCAGAAAACAGCCAACCGAACCTTGTTTTCATTATCGCTGACGATTGCACGTTTCGTGACATCGGCTGCTACGGCGGCCAGGCGAAAACGCCGCACATCGATCGATTGGCCCGGGAGGGGATGAAATTCGAGAACTGTTTCCAGGCTGCCCCCATGTGCTCGCCAACCCGGCACAACATCTATACCGGACTTTACCCGGTCAAAACGGGTGCCTACCCCAATCACACCTTTGCTCGACCGGGAACCCGGAGCATCGTCCAGTACCTGAAACCGCTTGGCTACCGGGTGGCGCTCTCCGGTAAAACCCATATCGGTTCCCGCAAGGTTTTCCCGTTCGAGTATAGCGGTCGGAAAAACCCTGACATGCAGGCCGTCGAGAAGCTGTTTGCCGAATGCCGCGAATCCGAAACTCCCTTTTGCCTCTTCGCCTGTTCCAACGAACCCCATTCACCCTGGGACAAGGGGGATGCATCGGTTTACCCCCCGGAAAAAATCCGACTGCCACCCTACATCGGGGACACCCCCAAGGTTCGCCAGGACTTCAGCAGGTACCTGGCGGAAGTCAGCTACTTCGACAGCCAGGTCGGCCAAATCGACAACCTGTTGAAAAAACACAACCTGCAGGAGAACACGATGCTGGTGGTGGTCTCGGAACAAGGGAACGGCTTCCCTTTTGCCAAGTGGACCTGTTACGGCAATGGCCTCCAATCTGCAATGGTGGTTCGCTGGCCCGGCAAAGTCACCCCCGGTTCCACCACTGAGGCGCTGGTCGAATACGTGGACATCGCCCCGACTTTCGTGGAAGCCGCCGGCGGCCAACCGGCTGCACAGCTGGAAGGAAAAAGTCTGCTTCCCCTGCTGCAACAGAAGACGGATGAGCACAAATCCCACGTGTACGGAATCATGACCACCCGGGGAATCATCAATGGCACCGACGTTTACCCGATCCGCACCATCCGTGATCGGAATTTCCGTCTGATCTGGAACCTCAATCACAAGGAAAAATTCACCAATGCCTGCACCCAATCGGCACATTTTCAGTCAGTGGTTGCAGCTGCCGAATCGGGAGACCCCCACGCAAAGGGCATCGTGCAACGCTATCATTTCCGACCTGAGTTTGAGCTTTACGACTGCCGAAATGATCCGCTGGAAATGAAGAACCTTGCAGGAGATCCAGCCCACAAGTCCATCCAGTCAGATCTCAGGAACCGCCTCAACGACTGGATGAAAGAACAGGGAGACCTGGGTGTACAGACGGAAATTGAAGCGATTTTGCATCTTGGTAAAAACTCCAAAAAAACCCGGGAGCAGGTGTTTCGGGAATGGGAACAGCGTTCCGGGAAAAAGGCTCCGAAAAAAAAGTCCAAAAAGAAAGCGGATGCCCGTTTTGAATGAAAGGTCCTGGTGGCTCACCCCTTTCTTAAGTCTTGCCCTGTCCGCACTTTGACTCAGTCCCCTCACTGATCCCCGGAAACCGAACCATGAATGACTTGGCACAACCGACTGGATTGATCGGGCTGGGGCTTCTTGGCTCAGCAATCGGTCAGCGCATTCGCTCTAGCGGAATCCCGGTAACGGGATTCGATGTCTGTTCCGAGGCAACCGACTCCTGGGCGAAAGGGGGAGGATCGACTGCCGAGTCGCCGGCCGACATCTTTGTCAACTGTGACCATGTCATCCTCTGTCTTCCCGATAGCAGTGTCTGCCGCAAAGTCCTGGAAACCTGCGAGGGTCAAATCCGCAATCAACACCTGGTCATTGACACTTCAACCGGGAACCCGGAAGAAGTCATCGCTAACGAAGAGTGGATCCGGCAACGTGGTGGTGACCTGATCGAGTGCACGATTGCCGGCAGCAGCCAACAGGTAAAACAGGATCAGGCAACACTGATCCTCGGGGGAAGGCCCGGGGCCCTGGAGCGTGGCAAGGAGTTGATTTCCACCCTGGGAACCCGCCAGCTGAAAGCCGGCCAACCTGGAAATGCCTCCAAAATGAAACTGGTCCACAACCTGGTGCTCGGACTTCACCGGCTGGTCCTTGCCGAGGGACTGTCCTTCGCCGGAGCCCTGGGACTGTCGACCAGAGACACACTTGACCTGCTCCGGGAAACCCCCGCTTACTCGGGTGTCATGAAGACCAAGGGAGACAAAATGATCAACGGTGAATTCCAGCCGCAGGCGAGACTCTCCCAGCACAAAAAGGACGTGGAACTGATGATCGAAGCTGCCCTGGCGGCCGAGACCGATCTCCCCGTTTCCCGTCTCCACCTGGAAATCCTGACCAAGTGCGAGCAACAGGGCTGGGGCGCACTGGACAACTGTGCCATCATCCGGGCCTTTGACTGAAACCTCACGCCGACGACGGGAGGCGGACCGACCTTTGACCTGTGTGTCCCGTGTGCCCAGTGCTACCTGTGTGCCCCGTCGGCAGAATTCCGGAACCGGATGGGCTGGTGACTACTTTTTCGCCGGCCCGTTGGCAAAGGGCCATTTCTTCACACCCACCCGATCGGCCCAGGATTGCCATTTCCTGACCAGCTCCTCCAATTTCTGCGGATGGGTCTTTGCCAGGTCGTTCAGTTCGGTACGATCCGCTTGCATATCGTACAGATGCCATTTGGTCGGCTGGTTCCGTCGGTAGGCGGAGACGATCTTCCAGCGACCCTCGCGGAGTGCCAGATTCCCGTGGTGCTCGAAACCGAGGGGGGAATCCCTTTTGATCGGTGAGCCATTCATCATCGGAACCAGGCTAACCCCTTCCATCGGTTGGATTTTCTCACCGCCGGCAGTCTCCGGGTAGGTGGCTCCGGCAACCTGGACAAAAGTGGGCATCAGGTCAATCAGGTGCGTTGGTTGACGGTGGATTGAATTGCGAATTTCCGGCTTGATCCCACTTGGCCAATGCATGATCAGGGGCGTACTGATCCCCCCTTCGAATCCGTCGTGCTTGAATCCGCGGAAGGGAGTATTGGAGACGTTGGCCCAGCCGAGACCGTAGGCAACAAATGTGTCTTCGCCCCCCGGCAACGTTTCCGGACCAGTCCGGACCGGCCGACCGTCCCGGGTTTGCATCGGGGGCCAGATTTTTGTCTGCAGCCCATCCGGGCCCAGGGGTGGGTAGGTCCGGTTCTTGATCCGCTCCGCGTTGGACGCCCTTCCATAGCCCTCGGCGCAACCGCCATTGTCCTGCAGGTAGATAACGAGGGTTTTGTCCAGGGTCCTCCGCTTTTTCAGTGTCTCAACAATCCGACCGATCCCCTGGTCCATGTTGTCAACCATGGCTGCATAAACTTCCATACAGCGGATATCCCAGGCTTTGTGCCGGTTCTTTTCCCAACTGGCTGCCGGAGGCGACATTTTCCATTTTTCATCCAGCACTCCCAACTCGACAGCTTTCCGGTGACGGGCAGCCCGGACCGGATCAAACCCGGCATCGTAACGTCCCTTGTACCTGGCAATGTCTTTCTCGGGGGCCTGCATCGGCCAATGGGCCGACGTGTAGGAAACATAAAGAAAGAACGGCTTTTCCGCGAACCGGTTAAAATGATCCTCGATATAATTCACAGCGTTATCACTGATCGCATCGCTGTAAAAAAAATCATCTGCCTGGTATCCCGGATCGTTGACCGGGGTAATAAACCGGTTATCCCTGCACAGAGTCGCTGGATCAAAAAAACTCCCAGCCCCGATAATGGTACCGTAGAAACGGTCAAACCCTCTTTGCAGCGGCCAATTGTGCTTGGGACCGTTCGGGGAGACATGGCGTGTAACATGCCATTTTCCGGACATGTAATTTCGGTAGCCAGCCGTTTTCAGAACCTCGGGAATTGTCTGACATCGACGGTTCAGGTCACCACGATAGGCATCCCAACCCCGGTCGCCAGTCATCAGGCCGATCCCCGCCTGGTGGGAATACAGCCCGGTTAACAACGCCGCGCGGGTCGGGCAGCAGCGGGAAGTATTGTAAAACTGTGTCAACCGCAGACCGTTGCGGGCCAAACTGTCCAGGTTCGGTGTCCGGATCTCGCTCCCGTAACAGCCAATATCGGTGTAACCCATGTCGTCTGCCATGATCAGAACAATATTGGGCCGTGAAGAATCCTCGGCACCCAAAAGACCTCTCCACTCCGCCGACAGTAAGCCCATCAACAGCATCATCAGTGCCGTGCTGGCCGCCAGTTGGGGCGTACTTCTGGTTACCGGAACTCGGAATGCTGATCTTGCCGTTGTTGTGGCCGCGTCCATTCATCACCTCATGGTTCGAAACTCAGCTGGCCATTATTTCATTGTTGTCGCCGGGATGCGACATCCGTTTTCAGAAAAAACGGGGCAGGTAAAGATCTATCTGGCGATTATTGAAAATGCGAAACTTGCCCCCGCATTTCCAGATTTCGAAATAGTGGCTGAACGGATCCTCCACGTTGGAGGCCTTTTCGATCCAGGGCCAGACGAGGAAATCCCGTATCGAACTGTCACAGGCAAGAAAATAAAACGCCTGCTGAAAAAAGAGGGCCAACCGGTTTCCCTCGATGCAACGCGTTGTAACCTGCGGACCCGATCCTTGCACGGCCCTCAGGAGGGAACATTTTTCAGCATCCACCTTGGGGTGCTTGGGTGGGTCGCCCTCCTTGACCCGAATTTCGGGGGGCGGATTGAGATCGCCGGCCAGTGAATCCTGCCCCTGCTCAAAGGCCAGGGTGGCCAGGGCGTTCCAATAACGTTCGGCCTGCCTGCGGACAGCACCGGGTTCCACGGCTACAGGGTTTCGAACGACAAAAAAAGCATCCTTCATTCCGTCGGGGCGACGGGGATCCCCGGCCACCCTGTAGATCATTTCCAGACGCTCAAAAACCGGTGCTCCCCCGGGCAGCAGTTCGAACAGCGGTTCCAGTTCCTGGCAATCGGGTCGCAACTTTTGAAAGGCCCCCACCAGCGTTTCGGGATCACCGGGATCCAGCTGCTGGTCCACGAGCCGGGACATCCGGTCACAAAACTCTTGAATTTCGATGATGGCCTCCACTATTTAAGATCCCCGGATCCACAGGGTAACACTGTAACAGATTTCTTTTTTCTGAGCCGCGAAACCACTGACTGCGGGCACCGGTTGATGGACTGAATTTCCTAACACCCGTTCTCCATTGCATCCGGCAACAGGTGGATCGGCAGGACGGCGACCGGTGCAGCTTCTTTCTCAACCTGAACCGAACCCCAGGCATCAGTTCAACAGGAAAAACAGAACGGAAGCCGCCAGCATCCCTGCCGCCAGGGCATCCCGAAGTCCGAAACGGTCCGATTTCCCATGCATCCGCAAATATTCCAGCACGGCGCCGGTTGGGCAGCCAAACCGGCAATAAGCCATCGGTACGAAGATTGAAAACAGGAGGCCACCGATTGCAATTGACAATGTTGCCAGACCGGCAATTCGAAACCGGAACGCATCAAACGGCTCCCAGGCCGCCAGGTTGACCTCCATTCCAAGCATACTGACCGCGAGAATGGAAACCAGCAAAATTGCCGGTCCCCTGCGGCACACCCTGCGTAACCAGGCCGGCATTTTCCATTTTTTCTTTTTGATTTTCCCCACAAGCTGCTGAGCCGCACCAAAAGGACAGACCGACTGGCAATAGAGGTTTCGCCCCGTCAGGATGGGAACCAGCAGGGCTGCCAGGGACAGACAAACCAGTCCCGGGGCTAGGTGCCAGGGAGCGCCATGTCGGGTCCAGCCGACCAGTACCGTTTGCGAAAGGATGTCCCCATTGAGAAAGCCGAGGTATGTGACCAAAGCCACCAGGAACAGGAACCGGAACTTCCTCGAATGCCTGATTTTCGTAAAGGCCGAAAGGAATCCCCCGGCCAACACGATCAACAATCCAATATCGCGTGATCCAAACGAAAGCCCTGAGATCTCTTCGGTCGAATCGGATACCTTTTCCTCCAGAGAACGCTGGCACACCTGCTGCAACGCCCGGATCAGGCCGCTGCTTGTCATTGTGGCCCCGGAAACTCCCTCGACGTCCGCTTCTTCCAACTGCACCAGTTGTTCCCGTGTCAGACCGGCGAACCGGTCAATCAGGAAGTACTCTTCTTCCCGCACGTAGTCCACAAAGGGCTCTGGCTCCTGGTTGTCATAACTGGAGCGGATGACCGTTTGCAGGTATCTGCCCTGCGGATCAAAAAATGTGAGGAAATCGGTGGGCCCCTGGTAACCGTTGACAGCGTCGGCCACGGGTGAAGAACGGAGATAGTACCCCACGGGATTACCATCACCATCGAGCACCTGGTGCCAGAGAGCGTCTTCCTTCCCGTTGCCATGGCCATGAACTTCAGCGTTTGGAAAAACCTGCTGAATCTCGGTCCAGTCAACCTCGTCGGGAAATTTGAAGGAAGGCATGCTTTGCCCTAGGCGGGACCGCACGGACTGAATGACTGCGAGGCTGGTCAATGTTGCGCCACTGACGGTATCGATCTCCGAGCGACTCGCCGCTTCTTCCCAGCTGAGCCCATTCCAGCTGTTGAGGAAAAACCTGTCCTGCTCAAGGGCCTTCACATGTTCGAGGGTATCAGCGCTGCGGTAAATCCTGACAGCAGCAATTTTCTGGTCGCCATCCAAAAGAAGCAGCACTTCAGTGGGACCGATGTAGCCGATAATTTCACTCGACTCCCCGCGAGTGTGAATCAACGTTCCGATTGGCTTTCCGCTGGCATCCAGGATTTCCAGCATTCCACTTGCGGACCAGGGGGAAAGACTGGCAGCCGCTTTTTCCATCTGCTGAATCTCAGCCAACGAGATTGCCGGCGCCCGCTCCTGAGCCAGCTGGCGTCGAACCTGTTTCTGGTGCTGCCAGCGAAGCACCAGTAAAATTCCGACCAACAGCAGGATCCGAAAAGAGTGCAACACCACCCTCGGGCCGAGGCGGTGCCCGTCCACTCTCAAGGATGCTCCGCCGGGCGCGCCGCCCACGGCTCCGAGCACGGGGAGCGGTTCGACCAGGGGCGATGGATCGCTCATTCCCTGCTTTTCTGCCATGCCGTTGGTTCAGTAACTGACTGGTTGGTTACCTTGTCTTGACCAGCTGGGCCACATCAACATGCACCACGCCGCGGGCCCCCCGGGTATCTATGGAAACCTCACATACCGCTCCCTGGACCAGCTTGACATTACCCAGAGCAATAAAACCGTTTTCCAGGGGGGCCTTTTTTGACATGTCGATCCGCACGGTCTTTTCGATACCGGGAGCCCTGTAGATGACGGGAACGGACTTTCCCCGGTTTTCGTGGTGCAGGTAAGAAATTCGCACCTCGTACTGGGCGGTTTCCCTTGCCTTCAGACGATAGGTCACACTGGCGCCCGAGTCGGCAGAGGCGTAACGGTAACCGTTTTCGTAGTAGCCCTTCAGCCCTTCACCTTGCGTCCATTGCCCCACCCGGGTGGCCTTGCTGTCATCCATTACCACACCGGAAAGCGTTTTCAGGGATTTCCCGCTGGGAGGCCCATAAGGACTGGAGGGCAAGACAAGCTTGGGCATTACCAAGGGAGCCGTGACATTTTCCCTTCGAGCCTGACCCGGCAATTCCATCAGCTTTTTCAGTTCCGCCAGGTGCTTGCCATGGACTTCCCTTGGCGAACAGTCTTTGAGCGAGCAGATCGATGCTGCCTTGCCCACTACCTCGCCCATCATTCCACAGGTCTTCATGACACGGGTGGTTCCGAGGGCTTCGTGCGTGACGCTGATACAGCGTCCTGCCATGAACAGGTTATCGATATTCCGCGAATAGAAACAACGATAAGGAACCGGGTAACCGAACGACCGGTCGATACGTCGATCATGTTTCGCAATCGAGATAAATGGATTGTCGGGAAATTTTTTCGCATACTGCTGCTTCGGGTAATGCAGGTCAATCGACCAGGTACTTGGCACGCAGCCATCGTCAAAATCCCGTTTGCTGACAATATCTTCCTGGGTCAGAACAACGTCTCCCATCAGTCGTCGCGATTCGCGGGTTCCTCCGATGTAGGCGACCCACGTCAGGACGGCCTTTTCATGCTTTGACCGGCCATCCCGGTTCTTCATGGCGTTAAACGCACCAAAAACAGCACGCAGGTTCCAATCGCGGATGCCCTCAGCATCGGCGAGCGGGTCCTTGTCGAATCCCCCTTCCCAGAACCACTGTCCATGAAAGTTGCGTGGATAGGGAAAGTCCTTCATTTCCAAATCCAGCGCCCAATCCGTCTCAGGAAACGAGACCGGCGTTTTGGCTTCTGCCCAACGCCACATGTTGCTCATCCCCATTCTCCCGTTGGGAGTCATTTCCCAGTTCGCACCAGCGAGGTAACCGATCGTCCCATGTCCGGTGCAATCGACAAAATTCCGCCCGCGAAATTCCTTGTGTTCGCTGGTTCGCGTATCGAACGCGAAAACCCCGGAAATCTTCTTGCCCTCCGTTGTGACCCGGTAAGCATGATGATTCAGGTACAGATCGATGTTCTTTTCTGCACGAACAACTTTTTCCTTTTTTGCATCCTCGAATTCCTCGTAGGTGCCGGGAGACTTGGTCGCATGATCCTGGATTTCATCAATGATTTCACCAATCCGGGGAAACTTGCCCCGACGAATATTTCCCATGGCCCAAACCCGCACCTCACTGGAACCGTTGCCGCCAAGGACGGGTCGATTCTGAATCAGGGCCACACGGCACCCCATTCGCGCCGCGGAAATCGCCGCCCCCATCCCGGAATACCCACCTCCAACTACCACCAGGTCGTAACCATCCTTGAGTGTAGGAGTTTCCTTGAGCCCCAAGAGTTTCCTTCGCCAGGCGGGCAGAACAGCCGAATCATTCGGGGGGGCCCCTTCACCTGACTTGGTAAACAGAATCGCATCGCAGCGACCATCGAATCCGGTCAAATCGTGAAGTCCCAGGCGAACGCTGGTGTCAGATATTTCCACCGATCCGGCGGGCTGCCAGTCCCATTTTTTTCCCCGGGTCCCTAGGAGGGCATCCAGTTTTTTGCCATCGACACTGAGCTGGAATTTTCCAGGTGCGCCCGCCGCACCCCAGCGGGCAACCCAGTCTTTGGTTCGCACAAAAACCTGGTATTTGCCGGTCGAGGGAAAGGTAACGTCAGTGGTGGCATCCTCCACCTTTTTGCCAAGCCCGTGGGCCAGGAGGTAGGGCGAGCCCATTTCCTCAATAAACTGGGTATCGAGTTTCCAGCCTCCCCGGTTGGAAAAACTCTCCGCCTCCACCAGCAACTGGTCCTCTGCGCGGGCATTCGGGCCCAACGGTGCCGCGAGCAGAAGGCAAGAAGAAACAAGGCCAAACAATACTTTTTTCTGGGGGGATAATATCAAGAGACTGGCTCGCCGGGAGTGATAGATCAATGTCCAGTATAAACGGATCAGATGCTGCAGGCGATTACAGGGGGACACTCATCAGTCTTCAGGTCACTTTCCAGAGGAATCGGAACAGCTTCTCTCAGGCCACCTTCCGCGAGTCACCGCTCTGCTGTGGAGACCGAATCCGGGACTCGTCCAGCGCCGGTTCACCCCGATTCCGTTTTCGTTGTCTCTGAATGTCGAGCAGGTAGGGGAAATAGTCGACCTGAATCGTATGGCGACTCGACTTGACATACCTGCGGGACAGGGTGGCACGTTCCTTCCGGATTGCCAAACGCATCTGCTCGGGAGCTGGAAGCCTTGCCTTTTGTTCGAGCAGGTCACCAATCCATTCCGACTGGATTTCCGCCAAGGGCATCAGCGGTCCCCAGGGCTGGATCAATCCCGCGAAAAACAGCCCTTTTTGCTCCGGGTGAATGACACGCTTGTAAAGAGGCACCTCGTTCCCGGTCGTGCGGATCACTCCGGAGTCGAGGAAGGGAAAACGTATGTCGTACCCGGTTGCCAGAATGACCGTGTCGATGGATTCGAAGCTCTGGTCGGCGAAACGGACGCCATTTCCCTCCAGGCATGAAATGTCCGGTTTGATCCGGATCTTTCCGTGCCCCAAAAGGTTCAACATTTCCGAGGAAACGGTCGGGTGCTCCTGGAGTACCTTGTAGTCAGGTTCCGGCAATCCGTAGCGACTCTGCCTCCCACGAGTCAGTCGAAGCAAAAGTGAAAACAGCTTTTGTCTCAGCCAGAGCGGGCAGTGGGTCCAGAAATGCCTGGAGGCAACCCGGTCGAGGGGTTTTCCGAGGAGGTACTTCGGGATCACATGGGCTCCCCGTCGAGTCGACAGAAGGGTCTTTTTTGCCACTCGCGACAACTCACAGGCGATATCGACACCGCTGTTTCCAATTCCTACCACCAGGACGTTCTTTCCCGCAAATGGCCCGGACCGTTTGAACTGGTGGGAATGCAGGATCTGTCCGTCGAACTCACCTTCCAGTTGTGGAATCCGTGGAGACCAGTGATGACCGTTGGCAACGATGACCGCATCGAATCCTTCCACATGCTCGTCACCCGACCGGCTTCGAATGTTCACCTCGAATCCCGCCGGTCCCATCGATTTCACCCGCTCGACCTGTGACTGAAAAGAGGTCTCTTCGCGCAATTCAAAATGAGAAGCGTATTCCTCAAGGTATTCAAGAATCTGAGAATGATGCGGAAAATCCGGCAAATCGGCCCGCATGGGAAAATCTGAAAAGGCCATCAGCTGACGGGAAGAATTGATGTGCAGCGATTCGTAGGCTGCCGACAAACCGCTGTCATTTTCAAATCGCCACAATCCACCTACGTCCGAACCTTTTTCGTAACAGCGAAAAGGGATCCCGCGTTCCTTGAGCACTTTCGATGCGACCAGTCCCGAAGGCCCGGCTCCAATCACGCAGACTCTGGGGAGTTTCTTTTCCAATCCGCCATTCTCCTTTTGGCAATGACCTGGTTGATAACTCTCATGATCCAGATATTTTGAAATTGAAAAAGAGGAATCCGACCGCTGCTTGCCAAACGGAGAAAAAGGCGTTCGAATCAGTTGAAGTTTTCCCATTTCCCTGGCGATGTACCGAGGATGCTCCCTGCTCTGGAACCCTTTGACGACAACAATCGACGCCTTCGCGATGCGACCCGTCCGGAGGGATGGCCCACACCCGCGTCACCCGGCAAGTACCAGATGCTCGTTATCGGGGGGGGCCCTGCTGGCCTGGTCACCGCAGCCGCTGCGGCAGGACTGGGCGCCAAAACCGCCTTGATTGAAAAGAACCTCCTCGGAGGAGATTGCCTGAACGTCGGCTG
>JAYZFP010000133.1:0-26655 GCA_036336715.1 Planctomycetota bacterium | reverse complement strand
CGTTCACTTGTGGGGGCGTAATTACGAAATCCCCTCGATTGACTCAAGACCGTTTCTCCTTTTTTTTTTGATTACCGCGACGTTTTGCCAATCCAGTTGCAAAACCACTGTTTTTTGGCGTCGTTTGTCCTTTTTTTCCGGAAAAAAATGGAGAGTTGAAAAAACGGGAGTCCAAACACAGGTTTTCATCGAAGGGATTAGGGTCCATAAGAAATACGATTGCCTTCGAGGTGGCATCAATCAATTTACTTGTCCGCTCTCGAGGTTTCTGGATGATTCATTCAGAGGCGATGGAGTGGCCGCACGTCCAATCGCTGTTAAAATGGGGCTCCAGCCCCGGGAGTGATGCCTGTGAGTGCAGCAGAGACGAAAACTGACAGCCAGATTTTTGATCAGATTAATGCGTTGAGGGAGAACCTTTCCAGGGTCATCCTCGGAAAAAAT
This sequence comes from Planctomycetota bacterium, assembly GCA_036336715.1. GTDB lineage: Bacteria > Planctomycetota > Planctomycetia > Pirellulales > Pirellulaceae > JABAAE01. The sequence continues at coordinate 26,211 of JAYZFP010000133.1, read as the reverse complement.
GAGGTTGTTGACCAGGTTGTGCTGGGGCTGATATCTGGCGAATCCGTCCTGATTGAAGACGTCCCCGGGGTCGGCAAAACGACACTTGCCAAGGCACTCGCGCTTTCGGTTCAACTCGATTTCCAAAGGGTCCAATGCACTCCCGACCTGCTTCCGGCTGACATTTTCGGGTTTTCAATTCTGAATCCGCAGGATGGCAGTTTTTCTTTTCGACCCGGACCGATTTTCTGCAACATTCTGCTCGTGGATGAAATCAACCGGGCTTCTCCGCGAACCCAATCAGCGCTGCTGGAGGCGATGGCCGAGCGTCAGGTCACCATTGAAGGCAAGCTCCACAAGCTGGACCCCCCGTTTGTTGTCTTGGCAACACAAAACCCGAGTTCCCACCAGGGAACTTTCCCTCTGCCCGAATCACAGCTTGACAGGTTCCTGCTGCAGATTTCCATCGACTATCCATCGGCCGAAAATGAGGTCGACATCCTTTACAGCCAGGCTTCCGCGAACCCCCTTGATGACCTGCTCCCGGTGTTGACACGTGATCAGGTCGTGGCCAGCCAAAAACATGTGCAAACGATTCACGTTGAGAAAAGTGTTGCCGAATACATGATCCGAATCGTCAACCAGACCCGTTCCGACGAACGAATCGTGCTGGGTTGCAGCCCGAGAGGATCCCTCATGCTGTTCAGGGCAGCCCAGGGGATGGCTTTTATGTCCGGTAGGGATTTTGTGCTGCCCGACGATGTCCAGTCGGTAGCTCCCTTTGTCTTGAGCCATCGAATCGAACTGGAACGGGGATTCGAAAGAAACCTGAAAAAGGCTCAAAACCTGGTTCGCGATGTCGTCGACAAAGTGCCAGTCCCCGTTTGATGACTGGTCCATTTGCCAGGGAGAATTCCGGAAATGAAATTTTTCAGCTGGTTTCCAACGGTCGGAAAACTGGGTGGGTTCCTCAAGGACAACGTCACGCGTCCGGGGCGGGCATTCTTGTTCCTGATGTTCTTCTGCTCGTTGGGGCTGGTATACCTGGACTCCCCCCTGCTCTACCTGTTCTGCGCTATTTTTTCCATTCTGGTACTCGCGGGTGTCGTCAGTTTCGCTTTTCGACCCGATATCGGTTTCAGAATTTTTGTGCCCGAACTGGTGTCGGCAGGCGAACCCATCCAAGCCGACATTTTCCTGACGAACCAGCGGCAACGCTCTTGCTTTGAAGTTTTTATCGAATCTCACGAAGGGGATGAATCGCCGGTCAGGATCGCCACCCCGGAAAGCCAGGTACGGAACATCCTCCGACCGGGCAAAACCATTCGTCAGAAGTCAACGTTTTCCTTTTCCAAAAGGGGCGTCTATCCAGCCCCCTCCGTTTCGGCAGGTTCAACATTCCCCTTCAACCTGTTCCGGTTCCGGCAACACCACCGTCCGTCTGAAAAGATCATCGTGACCCCAGCATTCCACCCCATCCAGGGTTTTGAATTGCCAACGAGCCATTTTTCAGCCGACTTCGAAAATGAAAAAAACATCCAGATGGCTCACGCGGCGGGTGCTTCGGAATACATCGGAAACCGGGAATACCAGGAAGGCTTGCCAGTCAGGCGATGGGACTACTCCTCGTGGGCCCGAACGGGAAAACCAACGGTACGGGAGTACCGGGAAAACCAGCGTGGAACCGCGACCATCTTTGTGGACAATTTTTTCCAGCAACCCGAATCCGGCCCCCCCCCGGAATTCGAAGCTCTTCTCAGCCTGGCGACAGCAATCGCGGATGCCCTGCGGCACCACCAGGTGGACATTGGAAAACTGATTCTGGGGAACCGGATATACACCGTTTTCGATTCAGCTCGCGAGGAACAGATCCGTTCGATCGGTCGCCGATTGGCCCTTGCGGAAATTCAGCCGGAATCGGATGCTGCATCCCTCCTGGAGACGGATTTCCTGGATCGGGCAACCAGCGAACGTGAATTTTCGTTCCTCCTGCTCAGCAAACTGGACGCTGTCCGAAAAAAACTGCAACGGCACTTCCAGCTTTCCAGCCACTCCTGCCGCTCCCTGGTACTCGGACAGGCACCTGCCGATCCGCAGGTGATTGCGGTTTCGCTGCAACAGGTTGAAAAGGGAGGGATCGTACTCAAGTGATCCTGCAACTGGCCATCACCCTCCTGATTTTTGTCGAATCCGCGTTGCTGGGAATGCTGGGCGAAAACTTCGTTGTTCCCACGCTGGCGGCCATCGCGGTCGTCCTGTGGCTGATCCGGCCCCTCCAATACGAGGTCTCGCTGGGAGTCAAAATCCTGGTACCAACGCTGCTGGTCGGCTTCTTCTTTTTTCGTTTTGTGAGCATTCCCGAACTTTTCTCCAGGACGGAATGGATCTTTCCAACGAATGTCACTGTCGCCTTGGCCGAGTGCTTCCTGATCGGTCAGATTTTTGAACTGATCAAAAGACAGGACCCCCGGGAGGGTTTGCTGAATTTTTCGCTGCTGGCCATGGCAGTGGTCGTCTGTACCTGTTGCCGGGTGGCGACCGGTTCGGACAAGAGCATTCTGTTTGTGGGTTCGGTAATTTGCGTGACTCTCATCTGCACCATTTTCCAGTATTCCACCGGATTCTTTGTGAGGAACAAGGAAACCGGAAGGCAAAACCTTGCTTTCCGTTCTTTCCTGATCAGCCTGACCATCTTGATGGTTGGGGGTTCCTCCTGGTACCTTTCCGGATTTTTCCGGGGAAATATCGAGGGATTCCAGAATTGGTGGCTGCAAAATTTCCAGGCTGCCGGCCTTGGAGTGACCGATACGGCCATTCAGTTTGATTCGGATGCCACGTTGACGAACATCACGAATCTGAAGAAAAGCAATCCCATGAAGCCGGCTTTGCGGATCTACTGCGACACCGCGCCGGGCTACCTGAGGGGACGGGTTTACGACCGCTTTGAAGGAACGGGTTGGGAAAGAAGCCGCCAGACATTGACGATTGAGGAATCCCCTCCTCCCCCCTCCATCACCGGCTCAGACGATTCTTTTTTCAAGCTCGAGGACAAAGCCTTTGGAGAATTCAAAAAGGTTCGCGTGGAGAACCAGGTAGCGATGTCCTATTTTTTCCTCCCGCTGAATGCCACCTACCTTTCCGGAAAACTCTCCAACCAGAATAAAAAGATCCGCATGGACCGGACACAGGTGCTGATCGGGGGAATCACTTCCACGTCGGCCTATTCCGGTTACGTCGAAAAAAATCCACCACAGCCCAAACTGTCGGTGACCGAGCAATCGAGGCTTACCGGTATTCCAGACGTAATCGAACCCCAGGTGATCGACCTGGCCCGGGAGGTCACCCGCGGGCGGGTGTCGGATGCGGATCGTATGCAGACCATCGAAAATTTCTTTCGTGGAGAGTACTCCTACTCCCTGAACCAGAAAGAATTCCCGGCCGACCGGGACAAGGTTTCCTATTTCATTCTGGAAAAGCCTGCTGCCCACTGCGAGTTTTTTGCCTCAGCCGCAGTCATCTTCCTGAGGGCAAACGGGATTCCCGCAAGGTATGTCACGGGCTTCGCGACCGAGGAAATAAGCAGTGACGACACCTATTACATTGCCCGCAACAAGGACGCACACGCCTGGGCAGAGGCCTACGACCGCGAGGCCAATCAGTGGGTCGTGATCGAAGCAACACCGGGCACCGAATTGCCAAAAAGCATCTGGGACCAGGCTTCCCAGGATGAAACAGACAGCACAGGCGGGGCAGGCAACAACTCAACGGCAACCGCTCGATTTCGCTTTTCGGGGTTTTTTCAACAAATGTGGGTTCAGTTGCGCGAGTTCTTTGGTGAAATTGGTCGGCAACTTCGCGGCCCTTTGAATATCGCGCTTTCGGCTCTGATATTGTTCGGCCTTTTCTACCGGTTCTGGTGGAAACGTCGAACGGACCCTTTACGCCACACCCGGCTTGGTCGCCTTGAAAGAGAGCGCCAACTGGTGGAGAGGAGACTTGCCAGGTATCGCCTGGTTCGCGGTCCCAACGAAAGCATGCTGCAATTCGAGAATCGAATTGCCGTCGAATGCGACGAACGGATACGGCAGCAAATTACCAACCTGCTTGCCTGGTTCCGAGACTACGAGACAGCCCGGTTTGGATTGGCAGGAGCAGAAGACCCGATTCCCGTCGCTCCAGCGACCGGCGGCAACTTGAAGCCGCGGCAATGAAATGCGAAAAGAGTGTTTCCGCTACGGCCTCCCCGTGGTCCACCCGGAAGAATTGCAGGTAAAGGTCCACCGTGGAAAACTGCGAAAATCACCCTCTAGCGATAATCGTCGATGGGATAACTGACCGGTAAGGCCTGGTCTTCCTGTCCTGTCAGGGCATCCAGGCTGGAGGGGTCATCGAACCAGCTGTCACAGATCTGCCGGTCGGTCATGGCAATCTCCGCTTCGAATCCGAAAGGTGTCGGTTTTTCTCCAAGCCCGGCAACCAGGACCAGGTCTCCTGCCTCGGCAGACTCCAGGGCGTACCGTATGGCCGTCGCCCGGTTAGGAATGACATGCGCTTTGCTGACTTCATCAAATCCGTCCAGGATTTCATGGGCAACTTCCAGTGCGGACTCGTTGTGAATATCCACCCCGGTAATGATCGCCTGGTCCGAATATCTTTCTGCAATGGTCCCCAGTCCGGCTCGTTGCTCCGCGGTAATGCGTTCCGCACCACCAAAGACACAGTGAATCTTCCCCTCGACCGAGACGCGACGCAGGGTTTTCAACATGCCGCACAGCTGGTTGGGGGTTCGCGCCGCGTCGACGTATACCGAAAAATCCTGCCCTCTTTCCACACGTTCCATCCTGCCAGGAATGGACTGAACCGACTCGATTCCAGCAACGATGTGCTCCAGGCTGACGCCGCTGGTGAGAGCGACCGTTGCAGCAGCCAGGCAATGACGAACAAAGTAATCACCCGTGATCCGCGTTCGAACGGGCACGGTCTCCTTTCCGGCGTTTAGCAGAAAAGTCTGTTCCGAAGGCATCTGCTCAATTACCTCGGCGCTGATTTCCGCATAATTTCGCATACCAAAGGTGAGCGTTGGGCACTTTAATTTCTTTGCCCACCGGGAAAGGAACCTGTCATCAGCGTTTAAAACGGCAAAACCTCCCGGCTTGAGTCGCTCCACCAGCCGGGTTTTCATTTTGCGATAATTTTCCACGGTTCCGTGGGAATCGAGATGATCCTTGCGCACATTGGTGAAAACACAGGCATCAAATTCGATTCCGGAAATTCGCCTTTCGGCAATCCCAACGCTCGATGACTCAATAATCGCCGCCTGGCACTGGTTGGCCACCAGTTCACTCAGGCAATCGGCCATCTGGGGTGCATTGGGAGTGGTTTGAGAGAGACCACTGCTCAGCACGCCGTCATGGTACCCAAGCGACGAGATCATCCCGGTACGAATGGAAGCCTGGTGAAAAATTTGCCGAATCAGGTGGCTGACAATGGTCTTTCCGTCCGTGCCGGTAACCCCGACCAGTCGCAACTTGTCTTTTGGATTCCCAACCAGTTGCTGGCAGATTTTTCCGTAGGCCTCGCGGGTATCCTCCACCAGGCAAACCGGAAGATCCGAGACGACAAATCGCTCGCAGAGTATCGCCGAAGCCCCTTTTCTGGCTGCCATGCGAATGTGGTCGTGGCCATCTTTTTCCATCCCCACCTTGGCAACGTAGAGATCACCTGCCCGCAGGTGGTTCCAATCGTGACAGCAGGAAGTGACACGAACGTTTTTTGCACCAAAAATCTGGCAATCAGGCAGGAGCTCCTTGAGGGAAATCCCCGCACCCGCAGTTTGATACCGTAATTCCATTAAGCTTCCTTGCCGAGGAATTTACTTTGATTGTTTAAGCAAGCCCGAAATGACCCGTTAGGCAATCCTTGACCGGGGTCAGATCGTGATCTGATTGATTCTTTGGAATTACGTTAAACCGTCAAGATTGTTTTTGCAGGAATTCAAAAGATTGCATTTGCTGTCATAGCCTGCAGTTGGCAATCACCGTCTCCAGGATGGCCGCGGCCCCCAGACGCTCAAGGGCTTCCATGGCCTGGATCACCTCCTTCTGTTTCACCATCACCCGCACGGCACACCAGTTGGAATCTTCGAGTCCACTGACAGTAGGAGAATTGAAACCGGGCGTGATTTTTTCAGCTTCAGCCAACTTTTCCCGGGGAATGTTGTACTCCAACAGGGAATAACTGCGGGCAATCACCACTCCCTGTAACCGCCTGACCACCTGGTCCGCCAGTTCAGAATGATTCCCGGCCCGGTTTTGAATCAGCACCGTCTCGTATTCACCGATTTCCGCCACCATTTTCAGCCGGTTGGCAGCCAGGGTGCTGCCGGTCTCCACCAGGTCCACAATGGCATCCGCAATTCCCAGGGAGATCATGACCTCAACACTGCCGGTCAGATTCACCAGGTGGGCCTGCGCATCATGGCGGTCGAGGTAATTGCGCGTCACCACCGGAAAACTGGTTGCGATCCGCTTGCCATTCAATTGCCCGGGATGATCGAATTCGGTGTCCTCGGGAACGCATAGCCCCAGCCGGCACCGGCCGATTCCGAGACCCAACCGTTGCTCCACATCGACATCCGCTTCCTCCACCAGGTCACTGCCGGTAATCCCCATATCGATGGCGGATTCTGCACACAGAATGGGGATATCGTCAGATCTCAAAAATGTGATCTCAATATCAGCATCCCGGACCTTGGCGAACAGGCTCCGATTCTGCCTGCGGAATTTGAAGCCGGCCAGGTTCAGGAGCTCTTCCGCCTTTTCAGCCAATCGTCCCTTGCTGGGAATTCCGATTCGCAGATTTGCCATGATGATACGTTTTTCCTGCGTTTTCTGGAGGGGAGCATCAAACAGGGAATATTAATCAATGATCAAGAAAATTCGATGCCACTGAATTTGCTTTTTCACAATAAACAACAGAATTTTGCCGAAAATACCGGAATCGTTGAATAAATGGATCCACCACCAACGTCCTGATTCCAGTCCATCCCGGAAGGGTGTTCTGACGGGCAAACAGGAGAGTCTCCATCGAAACCACAAAAACTCGCTCCTGCCGATGTCCATGAAGGTGACGGTGTGCCGGTGCCATTGAAAACCCGTATTCCAGGTTGGTGGAAAAACCGTTTGGCTGCTGCAATTTGAAATGGCCTGCCTGTTTCTGACCCAGCGGTTGGCGTGGCGAAACCAGTGACAACAGGTGAATCGTATTCAGGGGGACCGCCCCACGTTTGAGTGCGGAACCCAAAAATAGGAGAGCCTGCCAGCAATGGATCATCAGTCGCCCTTTGGAAAAACAGGACGTTATGAGGCTGTACCTGCGAAAAAACCTGGAACGCAAGTGCTGACCGAGTGGATTTGGGCAGGCAAAAGTGTCTCCTTGCGGCTGGGGCTCAGCAGATGGCGAACGACCGAAAACCTGAACCCACTCCTTATCCCGAGCTGGCTGGGCTAACCGGATATCGCCACCATTTGCCGGGAATGCCACACTCCCATGCGAAATGACGTTACAGGGAGGCAGTTTCTACCGGTTAACTGGGTAAGTCGAGATCCTGGAAGCCCCGTTACCCTACTGCGAGCCACGGGGCCGATTTTATTATCGAGGCACCCCGACTGGCCTCGCGAAGATCGCTGGAAACCAGGCAGACACGTGTCGGAAATGGTCCAGCATACGTATAATAAGGTACTGAATGGACGCTCCGTCCCACCCAACACTCCCGCCTGGTACTCTCAATCAATGGGTCAATCACTGAACCGATTCACACTTTTGTTGCTGCTGGTCAGTCTGCTTGCCGGATGTCGCCCAGAAAAACCGATCGAGGTTTACAGCGAAAAAAAACCTGCCGACATCATGATGGTTGGCATCTCGCTTCGCGGGAACACAACCTGGACCATCAAACTGGTCAACGCGAGGGAAAAAATACTGGCTGCCGAAGATGATGTGTACACGTTTGCCAGTTCTTTCAACTTCTCTGCTGATCCGTCGAATCCTGAATGGAAACTGCCCGAATCCTGGAAAAAACTGGACGTGGTGAAACCGTTCCGCAAAGCGACCTTCGAGATCAATGACTCCCCGGACCCCGAACAGCGTACCCAGGTGATCGTCTCCGAACTGGCCATGGGTCAACAGTCGGGTAGCCGGGATCAGACAATCGCCGAGAACATCAACCGTTGGCGGAAACAGATGAGGATAGATCCAGTCCTCAACTACAGCGTCAAAAAATCGGGTGAACAGGTTGAGTTCAGTGCCGGCGATTTGATCGTACCCTACATGAAAAAAGTGAAGGTAGGTGGTCAGACGATGTATTTCGAAAAAATTGAGGGCACCCGCCCCAAGGTGGCTGCGTCAGCCCCCTTCATGAATGGCATGCCCAACATGGGCATGCACGGGGACATCGCAAAGATGATGGCCGCTAAAAAGGAACCCCAGTCATCCCCTCCCCCGGTCCCGTTTGATTACGATGTTCCGGCAGGCTGGCAACCTGCCGATAGCGGTTCGGTTTCGATCCTGAAGTTTTCGGTGGGAAAAGGAGAATCTCCCGCCCAGGTCTCGGTGAGCAAATTTTCGGCGCCCGCCGTGAACTGGGAAAGTACGGTCACCATGTGGCAGGGACAGTTCAAGGTTGCAAAAACGACCGGGGAGGAATTGCAAAAAATCACCGAGGACATTTCCAGTGATTCAATCCGCGGTAACCTGATCCGCATCACCGGTAAGGACGACAAAAAAGGTCAGTCCCTGCTGGGAGTCATGATTGAGCACGCCACCGGCAAATGGTTCTTCAAGCTGCAGGGCCCCGATTCCACCATCGACGCGGAAAGAAAGAACTTTGAGTCTTTCGTGAAATCAATTCAATTCCGATCGGACGAAAAAAAGTAACGGCATACTGAATATGAAAAACATGATTCCAACCGAAACCGTTGGTAGCGATTCGCTGGCATGGAAGGTTTTCAAAAGGCTTTCCTCGCTCAAGTTAACCGTTGTTCTGTTCTCGCTTTCCCTGTTTCTCGTCCTTGTCGGCACGCTGGCCCAGGCAACCGAGGGACTGTGGACAGTCATTAACCAGTACTTTCGGTCATTCGTGGTTTTTATCCCGATCAAGGCCTTTGTTCCCCCCGCCTGGATGCCCGACGGCGAATTGCTGGAATCGCTGAGAACATCACCTTACGGAATCCTGTTTCCCGGTGGAAAAACGATCGGCAGCCTGCTGATGATCAACCTGGTCGCAGCTCATGTCGTGCGTTTCAAAGCCAATGGCAGTCGGCAGGCAATCGGAATCGGTACGGCATTTATCGGGGTCGGCCTGTTGTTGACGCTGCTGACGGTGCTTGGAGCAAGCTACGCAGACGGCATCCAGGATGAACCGATTGTTTCCTATGCCATGATCTGGCGATCCATGCTTTCGGCAGTAATTGCCATGGGCTGCGCCATGACAGGCATGGTGTTCTTTCTCAAACGGGAACAGAACCTCGAGCGGATCCTGCTGATCATCGGCGTCGCCCTGTGTGGAGTCGCTGGAATCGGACTGGTGATTCTCGGCTCAATGTACGAGCAAATGGAATCCGCCATGAGGATCGTCTGGCAATTGACCCAGGCTACGGTTGTCGGGTGCGTACTTTTGACCGGCTGCGCCCTGATTTTCCGGAATCGGGGCGGGATCGTGCTGCTGCATTTCGGAATCAGCCTCATGATGGTCAACGAGCTTTTCGTTGGCATGTATGCCGTTGAGGAGCGGATCACGGTGACCGAAGGGGACGCAACCGAATACGCCTACAACACGCAGGACATCGAACTGGCGATTACCCAGCGGGGCCGCGACGAGGATGTGGTGGTGTCCATCCCGGTCACCCAGCTAAATCCGGGGAATACGATTTCCCACGACTCGCTCCCGTTTGATGTCAGGATCGAGGCATTCCTCCCCAACTCCCGACTGCAGTACAAGGAACAGCTGGGCGGCATTGACGAGATTGAATTCATCGATCGAACTTCCTTCTGGAACAGAAAGCGGACTCTCAGGGTCCGCCCCATGGCCGGTCATGGAATCCGTTCACGAGCCGTTGAGATCCCCCGGGTCACCGGCACGGCGGTCATGCAAAAAGTCGACTTTGCCAGCGCCTACATCTCCATCCTCGATGCCAAAGTGGAAAATGCCCTCCCCGGTGTGGATCGCAAGGCTGACCAAGACGTTTTGTCCGACTCCTTGCTGCTTTCCCAGCATTACTCAGACATCGGAACCCCGGGTCGGGACGATGGAGCGAACGCCGAACGAATCATGGTCGACGGCAAGATCTATGAAATCGCACTCCGTTTCAGACGGGTCCGAAAGCCCTACGAATTGCGCCTGAATGATGTCAAAGAGGCCAGCCATCACGGTTCAACCAAGCACAAAAAATTCGGATCGGATTTCGTAATCACCGACCTGGAATCCGGTGAAAAGCAGATGGGTTCGATCACAATGAATAACCCGCTCCGTTACAAGGGAGAGACTTTTTACCAGTCGGGTTACAACCTGGTAAATACTGCCAGTGGCCCCGTCGAGCAAAGCACTTTCCAGGTCGTGACGAACCAGGGCTGGATGATCCCCTACATCGGATGCATGTATGTCGTAATTGGGATGCTGGCCCAGTTCGGCTCGGGGATGCTGAAATTTTCTGAAAGAATCCAAAAGCGAAAACAGAAAAAAGCGGAAAAACAGATCCTCAAGGATAGCCAGGCCGAAGAGACGGTCGCCCCGTTATTGAAGTCCGAACTGGGACAACGGCGATCCGCACTCGCCTGGGTGATTCCTCTCGGCGTTGCCCTGCTTGGATTGATGACCTGCTATCGCCTCACCGTTGGCAGCAAAACCAAGTCGGGGGAATTCGATATCAAGTCGGCGGGCGGCATCCCTGTCTCTGCCGGTGGCCGCTTCCAACCGATCGATTCCTACGCCCGCGTTTTTCTGAGAAATTCTTCCGACTACGAATCCGTCTCGCTGACCGAGAGGCAAATCGAAGAAGAACTCAAGGGGGATCGCAAGCGGGTCTACGCGACCGAGTGGCTGCTGGATGTGATCACCCAACCTGAGATGGCGGACGAGGAGTACCGCATCTTCCGGATCTATGACCCATTCCTGATCAACAAGCTGGGAGTACAGAAAAAGCGAAAGGGTTACACCTACACCTACAACGAAGTCACTGGCAACATCGATGAATTCAATCGGTACGTCCGCGAAACGCTTGACATTCAAAAAGCGGACGATGGCAAGTCGGACAAACTCTCTTTTCAAAGGCGAAAAGCACTCACACTGTATCGTAAAATCCAGCGGTATGAACAGTTTCGGAACGCTTCCCTTTTGATCGATACCGATTCGGACGAGGGAATCAGGAAGCTGGTCAACGAGGGCGTTCTGTTCCACCCTGTCTTCGACGAAATCCAGGCGGCATCGACCGATGACGATCAACTGGTTCGAGCTTTGGCCGATCGCGTCTTCAACGAAGAACGCCTGAACAACATCAGCTCGCTGCAGTACATCTCCCGTTTTGCCAAGCCTGGGACTTCACTGGTGCAGGGACAGGCTGACAGCCCCCTGTTCGCACCCACCTGTGACAGGATCGACATCGAGGTCGAGGACCAAACCGAGCGACTCTCGCTCCTGATTGGATCAGACCATTCAAAAAAAGAGGTCAACCTCGGCTCAATCGTCAGGCAGGCGGACGACCACACCGTCTGGAAACTGATCAATAACCGGAGGTCCGGACCTTCCGAACCCAGCCGTGAGCTTGACTGGGAAATCCAGCCGGGCATGGAAGTCCTCACGATTTCAACCGCACGTGTGGCCCTGAGCAACTTCTGCAAACGTCACGAGATTGGATCCCTCTCGGAACTGACGACCAAGCTGGCCCAACTGGATAACGACTATTTCCACATGCCGGAAGACCCCGCGCTCCAGAACCAGGCCGCCATTGAGTACGGCAACCAGCAAAAACGGCTGGCCGGAACCTACATCGAAAAATACACACCTGCCATCCAGGCGATCTACCAGAAAGTCAACCAGAGGGAAGCCACCGAACTGGAGCTTGAAAAGCTGAAAGACCAGATCGCCCGGCTGCTGCTGCGGATCAAAATTGAGGAATTCCGTTTCATCAACCAGGAGTACCAGGACTACCTGCAGCTTTTCTACACGCCGGACCTGAAGGCCAAATCGCCTGCTTCCCCCCGCCTACAGGAAATCTTCCTCGCATATCAGCAGGGAGAGACTGAAAAATTCAACGAACTGGTGAGCCAGTACATCGAATTTTTTAATGAAATGGAATTGGCCGAATACGATCGGGACAAGGTGTCGCTGGAGCTGTTCTACCATTACTCGGCCCCCCTCTTCCAGGCATTGATCTTTTACGGTGTGGCCGCCCTTTTTGTCGTCCTGACGTGGGTATTCTACGGGGTTTCCCTGGACGACATCGGGGTGGGAATGCAACGATCGGCATTGGCCCTGCTGGCAATCGGCAGCCTCATCCATACCGCCGGCATCGTGGAGCGGGTCATGATCACCGGCAAGGCCCCGGTGACCAACCTGTATGCGTCCGCGGTCTTCATCAGCTGGGGAAGCGTGGTCTGCGGCTTCATGATTGACCTGATTGTCCGCTACGCCTCTCCAAGAGCCTCCAAGCTCGGTATCGGAGCCCTGCTGGGTTCCATCATGGGTTTTGTGGTCATCATGGTTTCCTTCAACCTGGCACTCAGGTCCGATACCTTTGGAAAAGTCGAGGCGGTCCTCGATACGCAGTTCTGGCTCGCGACTCACGTGGTTTGCGTCACTTTTGGGTATGTTGCCACCTTTGTGGCCGGTGCGTTGGGAATCCTTTACCTGGCAGGCGCCGCCTTTTCATCGGTTTTCGACAAGGAAGTCAGGCAGGGTATTTCCTGGATCATCTACGGAATCGTCTGCTTTGCACTTCTCCTCAGCTTCTTTGGAACCGTCCTGGGTGGACTGTGGGCCGATGATTCCTGGGGTCGATTCTGGGGATGGGACCCCAAGGAAAACGGCGCCTTGCTGATCGTCATCTGGAACGCCCTCATTTTGCATGCCCGGTGGGGTGGGATGATCCGGGAACGGGGACTGGCCATCCTGGCGTTGGGAGGAAACATCGTGACCTGCTGGTCATGGTTTGGTGTCAACGAATTGGGAGTCGGACTCCACAGCTATGGTTTCACTGAAGGAGTCCTTTCCATCCTTTGCTACGTAGCCATCGGTCACCTGGCCATCATCACGGCAGCAGCTTGTGTTCCCACCCGGTTTTGGATCGGCTACCGGGATACTTCAGGAGCCTGATGGGTCCCGGAAAAGACCGACAAACGCGGGCTTTACCCCAGGGGCCATGAGGTCGCACCTCACTGAACGGATACTGCGGCTCGCATCCGCAGCAGGTCCCGCCCCTGGGAATCCCAGACAAGGGGTCCGCCGAAACCAGAGCTGATTTGGAGCCGACCCTGGGCGTACTCCAGGTCGAGGTAAAAACTGCCATAGGATGCGACGTTCTTGTCGGCAACCCATTCCACTTCGGCGCCCAACAGCCCTGCGAGGCGATTGCAGGCCACCCCTGTTGAGGTGCTTTGAAGATGACCTGAAAATTGGGTCAGATTTCCCTCCAGGAATTCAGCTCTCCTGACCACCAGCTTGCAGGGGCCGCTGGCAATTTCCCCGGACTGCCTGGCAAACGACCGACCGAGTGATTCACAGTTGACCTGGATAAAATCACCCTCGAACACCTGCGTGAGCCGACCTTCGTCCCGGTAACGTCGATAGCCGCCACTGAAAAGGGCCTGGCTCCCCAGGCAATGATCGGCGAAATGACCAAACAGCCTGACCGGCAGATGGCTCCCCTGCCAGGTAATGGATCGATTGCCGTGGTCTCCCTCCAATCTCAATTCAAACGGATACTCGACTTCCCGGTTATCCGCCGTGGTCACCGCTACCACGTTGGCTCGAATCACTAACGGCTCCTTCCGGTTTTCCCTGGTCATTTCCAGATTCCGCAATTCAAGAAACCACTCGGAGGCATCGTCGGAAACCAGCACCAGCTTTCGAAATTGGACTCGTGTGGTTCGCCGCAGGTCAAAACAGGATTCAATATCTTCAGAACCGACCGCCTCCCACAGACTTTCCAGGTCCTTCAATGCCAGTCGCCCATCTTCCATTTCCAGTACCAGCTCGGTCGGGTTTTCGTGGATTCGGAGTTTTTCGATCCCGAACCGCTGCAGCAGGTGGTTGAGCGGCAAATGCTCTCGAAGAATCTGCGTTGCACGGACACCCGGCAACTTACCCGGCCGCGTGATTCCCTGGTGCTTGAGCCAGTCAATTTCCGGTTCCGAAGAGACTGGATCCCTTGCAGGCAGGGACAAAGTCCGGGTTTCCCCCGGAATTTGCAGGTCCCGGCTTTCGGGACCAAAAATAATCCACAACTGCAGGAGCGTTGGCCCAATGCAGGTGGTCAGGAAAAGCAGCCGGCAGAGAAATCTTCGATTTTGCTCACTCATGAATCTGCTTCCATGCAAACCACATTCCCAGGCGACCCTTCGGCCACGGTCACACAGCCATTATTGGAAAGTCCGTTCCTCTGTCATTCCGAGCCGAAACAGTCCCATTAAAAAAACAACCTGCCCTTCCGGCCCGAACCCCGGGTTCGCTGAGCGAAACATTCCCTACCGGTCGCGGGCCATTTTCAAAAACAGGTCGTAGCGGGCGCGCATTTCCGTGATACTGTCGCCACCGAATTTTTCCACGAAGGCTGCAGCCAATTCGAAAGCAACCACGTTCTCAATGATGATTCCACAAGCACTCACGGCGCAGACATCGCTTCTTTCATAATTGGCCGTGTGAGGCTCCTTGGTCTCCAGGTTGATCGACTCCAGGGGTTTTCGCAGTGTCGCGATCGGTTTTTTTGCCGCTCGAACCACCAAGGGCTGCCCATTGGTCATCCCGGCCTCCAGGCCCCCAGCATTATTGCTCGGTCGAATGAAACCGAGGTGAGGCTCGGTAGCTTTGCCGGCGTCATATTGAATCGGGTCGTGCACTTTGGAACCGGGGAGCCCGGCCGCTTCAAACCCCATCCCGATTTCGACCCCTTTGATTGCCTGAACGGCCATCACCGCCTGGGCGATTTTTCCATCCAGCTTCCTGTCCCATTGGGCATGCGTGCCCAGTCCAAAAGGAAGCCCTTCCACTCGGACCTCCAGGATCCCCCCCAACGTATCGCCATCCGAGGCGGTCTTGTCGATCAGGTCCTTGACCTGCTGGTCTTTCGCCGGGCAAAGAGAGTAGATTTCGCTGGCATCCCGCGTCCTGGTTTTTTCACAAAAATCGGTCTCCAATTCGGGGGGCAGGTCGACGCCGCCCAATTGCACCACGTAACCAATGACGTTGATACCGAATTCCGCCAACAACTGCTTGGAAAGTGAGCCTGCCGCAACACGCACGGAAGATTCCCTCGCACTCGCCCGTTCCAGAACGCCGCGGATCGATCCAAGGTATTTGATTGCCCCGGTCAGATCACCATGTCCCGGGCGTGGTCGCTCAAGCTCCTTGAGTCGCTCCAGCTTGTAATCCCGGTTGATGACCTGCATCGCAATCGGACTGCCGAGCGTTTCCTGTTTCCAGGTACCGGTCAGGAATTCGACCTGGTCGGTCTCAAGTTCCTGTCGTTTTCCGCGACCGTATCCCCCCTGTCGCAGTTTCAGATCCTTGTTGATTTTTTCCGGGTCCACTTTCAGCCCAGCAGGGAACCCGTCCACCATGGCAAGCATGGTTTTTCCGTGGGATTCGCCGGCGGTCGAATATCTCAACATGATTTTTCCATGAATCAAAGGCGCGAGTTTAACTGCCCAACTTCGCAAAAGATAGATGAATTGGCTAGATGCTAGCTAAAAACCGGGAGCCGATTTTTTTAAACCTCCATCGCCAGCCAGAGAAACCCCAAAACAGATTCCCCCGCATTCCCGGCCGGTCAGAACGGCACCGGCGGTGGAACCACCGTCGCCATTCTCTTTTTATTTCATTCCAACTACATTGTCTGTTTGACCGGTAATTCCGCTGGACTGGCATTCGTGAAAAACTTTTTGAAAAACCAGTGGTTCCTGCTGAGCCTGACCGTCGTACTCCTGACAGGTTTTTTCCTTTGCGAATCTCTCCAGAACCTGACGGAGCTCCAGTTTTTTCGCAGTGCCTTACTGTTCATCGTGATGTTCCTGATGGCTCTACCGGTCAGAACCGCAGAGCTTGGAAAAGCTCTCAGGTCACCCTGGGCTGCATTGTACGCATCGGCAATCAACTTCATCCTGATTCCATTACTGGCCTGGTTCAGTACGGGCTGGTTCGACCGTTTTCTCGGGGAAGGGATGTTGATCGCCGCGGTGGTCCCATGCACCCTCGCCTCGGCTGCCGTCTGGACACGCCGGGCCGGCGGTAATGACAGTGTTGCCATTTTCGTCACCCTGTTCACCAACCTGCTCTGCTTTCTTCTGACGCCTTTCTGGATCTGGGTCACACTCGACCAATCCACCAGCATTTCCATACCCGACCTGGTCGGGCGACTTGCAGGGCTGGTGGTCCTGCCAATGGTCCTGGCTCAGCTCTGCCGTCAACAGAAAGCCCTCGCTGCCTGGGCAACCGGCAGGAAAACCGGGCTCAGTGTGCTGGCCCAGATCGGGATCCTGATCATGATCATGATCGGGTCAGCCAAGATGGGGCTGCGTTTGTCCGCCGGAGAGGCAACTTTTTCCTGGTCCGAAATGGCAAAAGTCCTGCTGGCGGTAAACGCCATTCACTTCAGCGCTCTCTTTTTCGGCCGCTGGTCAGCGCGGCTTCTCGGGTTTGGTGTCCGGGAACAGATCGCCATCGGAATCGCCGGCAGTCAAAAAACGCTGATGGTCGGCCTGAACACCGCCGTTGAACTGAACCGGTCCATTTTGCCGATGCTGCTGTTTCATGTTTGCCAATTGCTTTTCGACACTTTGATTGCCGATCGCTGGAAAAGGGAGGTTCCTGCGGACGACTCTGCTCCAATTGACCAGGGACCGGAGAAAAAAAACGGAGTCGATGCCAATCCACACGTCTCCGGAGATCCGTCCACTCCCAAAAGCCCCGGATCGCCTGGTGAAGACAGATCGAAAACTCCCGGCGATTCCTGACCAACCGTGTGCGCTGCCCCAGGAATGTCATGCGCCAGCTGTTCAGACCCCGGCTCAATAGAGTGCCATCGAGAGCTTCCGACGATATTCATGGGTCAACTCCGAGTCGTCAGGAAGACTTTGAAAAACTTCCACCATCAACTCGCGCGCCCGATCCCCCCAACCGGCCTTGTCCCTTCGGACCAACTCAAGGCAGATTTCAAAGGCGGGTGCAAACTCCTGCCCCCCTACCAGGGCGGTAGCATATTCGAACTGCAACGGAAGGTCCTCCGGGTTCGCCTCAGCTTTCGCTCGGGCCTGGTCAAGATCCACCCCCCCCCTCGCTTCCAAATCCAGGCGGGCCTTGAGCTTCTGGGCCTCCGGCTCCAGAAAACCACGCTCCTCGAGCTGCCCCACAATTTCGGCCGCCCGCCCGGAATTACCGTTTCTGTGGCAGGCATCCGCCAGCCCCACCTGGATTTTCGGATTGTCAGGATGATCCGCAAGCAGCCCTTCCAGTTTTTCCATGGCCGCTGCAGAGTCGGATTCGAGGAGCTCGAAGGCCACCGCGATTTCATTTGCCGAAAGTTGCATTTCGATCCACTCTTTCAACTGCTCCTTGGCCTGCAAACCCGGAAACCCGTCAACCGCCTCACCCGCGACGAAGGAAAATACAAAGGGTAGCGACTGAACACCGTATTGCATCGATGCCTGGGGAGATTGGTCGGCGTTGACCTTGACCAGGACAAATTGCCCCTCGAATTCCCTGGCCAGCTCTTCAAGGATGGGGCCCAGCATGCGGCAGGGAGCACACCAGTCCGCCCAAAAATCCACGATGCAGAGCGTCTCTTTTGAACGTTCAATAACTTCTTTTTCAAAAGTATCGTCGTTCGCATCGACGATCCAGGGTGATTCGGAATCTGACATTTTTTGCTTTCCAGTTTGAGATTACCCGAATTTTACCCCCTCATAGAAGAGCGGAAAACCGCGGGGCAGTCAGATCAAAACCCGGCTGCCACTTACCGGGAGAACTTGCCCACTTCAGGGAAAGGGGAAATAAAATCAGCCGCATACAGAAACGCGGAAACCAACGGGCAACCCGTCAGCCTGGAAAGCTCTCGATTTTTTTGAGCAATCCCGGAAACAGGAGAGACCATTCCTCACCTGTCCCCAAAGACAGTGCTTTCCGGAAGAAACAGCTTTCCGGAAGCCCCCATTACGGCGCGACCATCAGGACGCGCCATTTACGCCTGGCAGTTCAAACCCGCAATTCGGACTGTGTCACCTGTCCGCCCAATTTCTCGCGGATCGGCGCGACAATAGTCTGGCAGAATTCGTCAACCTGTTCGCGGGACCGCCCAACAAAATCCAGAGGATTCACCTGCCGGTCAAGATTGACCGCCTGGAAATTTTCATCTCCGCGAATTCGCTGCATCAGGTCGTTTTCGCTATTGCTCGTCTTGACCTGGTTGGCACACTCCACACTGTGTATCCGGATCCGCTCGTGCAGGTCCTGGCGGTCCCCGCCTGCAGCAACCGCCTCCATCAGGATGTTCTCGGTTTCCATGTACGGCAACTCCTCTTCCAGGTGCCGGCTGCACATTGCCGGGTAGACCACCAGCCCCGAACAGACATTGTCGAGGATCAACAGGATCGAATCGATCGCCAGGAATGCCTGCGGAAGCGTCAACCGTCGATTGGCACTATCATCAAGCGTTCGCTCCATCCATTGCACGGCAAAGGTATCGGTAGCACTGGACTGCAGGCTCATCACGAACCGGGCCAGTGCACAGATCCTTTCACTTCGCATCGGATTCCGTTTGTAGGCCATGGCGGAGGAACCAATCTGGTTCTTTTCAAACGGTTCCTCCATTTCCTTTTTGTGTGCCAAAATCCGCAGGTCGGTGGCAAACTTGTGGGCGCTGGCAGCCAGGCCTCCCAGGGAGCCCAGCAACTGGGCATCGATTTTCCGGGAATAGGTCTGACCGGTCACGGAGTAGGATTCCTCAAACCCGATCCGCCTGGCAACCCGCTTTTCAAGCTCCCTCACCTTTTCCTGGTCCCCGCCAAACAACTTGAGAAAACTGGCCTGTGTCCCGGTCGTCCCCTTGGTGCTGCGGGCTTTCAGGTTCCTGATCCGTAACTGGACTTCTTCGAGATCCATGGCAAAGTCATAAGCCCACAAACAGGCACGCTTGCCGACCGTGGTCGGTTGTGCAGGTTGCAGGTGTGTGTAAGCAAGGCAGGCAACATCGCGATTTCGCTCGGCAAACTCCCCGAGGTTGACAATGACCTGGGCCAGTCGCTTTTCTACAAGTTCCAGGCTCTCCCGGATCAGGATCAAATCCGTATTGTCGGTCACGTAACAGCTGGTCGCCCCAAGGTGAATAATGGACTTGGCGTTTGGGCAAGCCTCACCATAGGTGTGAACATGTGCCATGACGTCGTGTCGCAGCTTCTTTTCAAATTCCCTCGCCTTTTCAAAATCGATGCTATCCTTCTGGGCATCGAGTTCTTCTATCTGCTCGCTGCTGATATCGATCCCCAGTTCTTTCTCGCTTTCGGCGAGGGCAATCCAGAGCCTTCTCCAGGTGGAAAATTTCTTCTGATCCCCCCAGATTCGACTCATCTCGGGAGAAGCATAACGGGCAATCAAGGGGTTTTCGTAGAATTCTTTGGCCATGTCGCCTTCTTCAGTCATGACGGTTAACGATTGGGAGTCCTGCCAACGCTCGATGCCTTCCCATTCAACGAGTTGCCTGCTGCTGGAAGCTGGTAACCGGCTTTGCAAGCATTCCCGGAAACCTGGCAGCCTGGCAAACGGCATCCAAAATTCACCGGCGGCCCGGGAGGCAGTACTGGGACGTTCAGCCTGGTCCTGATTTACGTCCTTTATCTTAAGGGACTTGCGGTGGTTCGTTTAGCGGGCTTGACGAACCCACCTTTTCGCGACAGATTCGACCACAGACACTGCTTCGCCACCCGAAACCAGCAGGAACAGGCAGATGGGAACGGAAATCGAACGAAAATTCCTGGTGACTGACGAGTCCTGGAAGTCGATGGCCCAGCCGGATTACTGCTGCCAGGGCTACCTGAATCCGGACCCGCATAGGACGGTCCGTGTTCGCATCATGGCAGGTTGCGGCTGGCTAACGGTCAAGGGAGCGACCCTTGACAACACCCGCCCGGAATTCGAGTATCCGGTCCCCGTCAATGAAGCCCAGTCCATGATGAAACTTTGCCAGGCCTCACTGATTGAAAAAAATCGTTATTCCATCAGGTTCCGGGAACACACCTGGGAAATCGATGAATTCCTTGGCGAGAACGCCGGACTGCTGATCGCCGAAATTGAATTGCAAAGTCCCGACCAGATTATCGAAAAACCACCCTGGCTGGGAGCAGAGGTTTCCGACGACCCTCGCTATTTCAATTCACAACTGGCGCAGAATCCATTCCGCCGCTGGAACCACTGATGAACCTCGGGACCGGTCACCCTCCGGTCTCGATCCCCCAGAATACCGTTTTGGGTAATGGGGTATAAAGACCGACCTTCACGCCCGCCTCCTGGAGCCCCCTGCCGATCCAGGCATTGCAGTTCCAGAAAAAATGGTAACTCCCGTTTGCTTCAAAAAAACGGCTGCTTGGACCATGTGAGGCACCTGGGATACAACGCAATTCCGCATCCGGATCCTCTCCGTTCACCAATCCCCGGTCGATATACGCGACAAGCCGGGCATACTGCTGCTCGCTGATTCGGACACGTCTCAAATCCTCATGGGGCAGCGGGGACTCAAAGAAACTCACCTTGATTGCCGATTTCGTCGGCCAGAAGATCGCTGGCAGGACCGTGCCAAGCCTCATCTCCCGCCAGGAAGGTGTTTCAATAAAAAAACGCTCGTCACCCCATCCGATCGCTACATGGCTTCTGGCGAGTGATTCCGAATCGAATTCGCCAGAAAAACAGGCTTTCCAGTTTCGCACCGGGTGAATGGCCGGAAGGATGTACTCGGAATGGGCAGCATCCGAATAAACGAAAATCTCGATCCCCTGCTCCGCAGGCTGAAAGGAACGATTCACAGGAATCAAGCCGATCAACAGGACAAACGCGTTCAACAGCAGCAAAGCACCGCACAGAATCAGGGCACTTCTGAGAGGTTTACGTAAAAAGCACCGGAAAACCTGCAGAATCCCGACGGCCATCGTGCCCCAACCCCAGAGACTCCATTTCCTGTTTTGACTGCCAAGCATGTTAACCATTCCGGAAAAAAGGCATTCCTTACATCCAGATCCATCAGGCAACGAAAATATTCGTCGATTCGAAAAAAAACAACTTTGACCGCCCTGAAGCTGTCCGGTCATGCCCGGGTGCCCTGCCGAGGCAACCCGATTCAGATGATTGCAGCCCTTCCTCGACAACCTGTTTTCGGCAGATCCCGTTTTGCCGGGGCAATCTGGCAACGATCATCCTGCGTTGCTGTCGGAGCCTGCTGGCTTCCGGGAATAGCCACCGAAAATGCTGGCACCCGATGGTGGCAAGCGGATTGAAATCAATATTTTCGGATTATCAACCATCGATTAGATTAACTCTGCTCTGTAATCCACGGCTCCATCTCCATGGAGCCCCGTATCGTCCATCCTGAGCGCACGGAGGTGCTCCAGTGAACGAACCCCTTAAATTTATCCACGCTTCGGATCTCCATCTTGATCGGCCCTTTTCCGGCGTTGCCGAGGCTCCGCCCCATATCCGAAAAGCCCTGATCGACGCGGCCTACACCGCAGCAGAAAACATCTTCGATCGGGCAATCTCCGAAAAAGTCGATTTCCTGCTCCTCGCGGGGGATGTGGCCGACATTGATCGCTGCGGACCCCGCGGCATCAGTTTCCTGGTAGACCAGTTCAGGCGACTGGATGAAAAAAACATTCATGTCTATTGGGCCGGTGGCGAAACCGACCAACTCGAACGCTGGCCGAACATGCTCAGCGCGCCGGACAACGTTCACCTGTTTACATCAACGCTGGTGGAAGAGTACCGCCATCGTCGCGGTGGTCGCATCGTGGCATCGATTCTGGGTGCCGGATACGATCGGCGAAAACGACGCATCGCCGAGTTTCGTGCAGAAGAAAGCGAGGCGTTTCCCATTGGACTCTGCTATGGAAATCTCGAATCGGATGAAATCTCGAGGACCGGTATCCGCTACTGGGCCCTTGGAGGCAACCCGATCCGCAGGACCTTCACTCGGGATGATGCCATGCTGGCATTTCCGGGAACAAGTCAGTCACGGGGCCCTCACCAGGCAGACGCACACGGATCCACGCTGGTGAGTGTGGATGAGGAAGGTTGCATCAGCACCTATCAACTCGCCACGGATGCAGTACGCTGGGTCACGCAGCGGATCCGAATAGGCAGCGGCATGTCACAGGAGGAAATTCGTTCACGATTTGAAGACATCGCTTATGGCCTGGCTGCAGAAACCGATGGGCAACTGCTGCTGGTCGATTGGCAGGTTTCGGCGGAAGGGGCCATGAATGGCAAACTCCACACGAACCAGTGGCTCTCAGAAACAGAATCGTGGCTGAGAAACGAATTTGGGCAGCCTGGTGGCTCCCTTTGGACACTCGGCATTACGCTTGCGAATCCCCGTTCGCTGCCACAGGACTGGTATGAAGAGGACACCATGCTGGGTGATTACCTGCGGTCGGTTCGCGAACATCAGCAGGAAACAGCTGACAAGCTCAACCTGTCCCGCTTTGTTGATGCGGATTCTTCCGAGGAGGAACTGGTCACCGCCGTCCAGATGGACGCTGACCAGCGAAGAGAAATGCTGCGGGCATCCGCCATGATGGGAGTCCGGTTACTATCTGGAACGGAAGAAAATTAGTTTCGTACACAAATTCACAGGGTCCGGGATGACCCTTCGGCACAGGAGATGGCCAAGTGAAAATCAAGGAAATGAATATCGGCGGTTTCGGCGTCTGGAACGATCTTTCGGTCGTCGAATTCCCTGACCAGGTGACAGTGTTCTACGGCCGCAACGAGGCCGGCAAAACGACGCTGATGCAGTTCATGCGAAGCGTGTTATACGGATTCCCGGAAGAACGCCGCAAACGCTATGTTCCACCTGTTTACGGGGGACTGGCTGGCGGTTCCCTTGAGGTTGAAAACGAAACCGGCCGACTCAGGATCCAACGTCACATCGACCCGGTGCGACTCAATCACGTTGCCGGTGACCTGGCGTTGACCGAACCGGGAGGTGAGGTCCACGGAACATCCCAACTGGCGTTGCTGATTGGTGGGGTGGACGAACTGACGTTCAACAACGTATTTGCAGTTGGTCTGCGTGAAATCCAGGAACTCGGTTCCCTGGATAATACCGATGCAGCCGAGCAATTGTACAAGCTGACCAGCGGTTTCGACCGGGTTTCCCTGGTGGACGTAATGCGACAGGTTGAAAAAGAGCGGGAAGAACTCTGGAATTCCCACGCCGGCAAAAAGTCGGTGATCTCTGATTTGCTGCTAAAGCAGAAACGCCTGTCGCGTGAAGTGGACGACCTTTCAGCAAGGGGTCGTCGCTGGACCAAACTGGCGACCCAGTCCTCGGAAATTGAAGACCAGTTACGGGAACTGAAGCAACAGTTGATCGAGAACGAAACATCTTCACGACTGGTGGAAATGGCAATCCAGATCCGGGATCGCTGGAATTCACGGCGACTGATCGATGAGCAAATCCAGTCCTATGGCAGCCTGCCGGATGCGAGTGAAATATCCATCGAGCGGCTTGACGAATTGAACCGTCGAATCGCCGACCAGAAGGGAAGGATCAGCCAGGTGGAGCAGCAACGACGGGATGTGGCCCAAAAAGCCAAATCCCTGCCAATCAACCGGGTACTCTGGGCCAACGCATCCCGGATTGAGGCTCTGCAGGAGCACTCTCCCTGGATCCGTTCCATGCAGCGTCAAATCGGCGAGATGCAGAGTGACGTTTCCCGTCTTCGAAACGAGGTGGGCGGTCAGGTGGAGGGAATCGGCCAGCAGCTGAAAAAGTCCAAACCTGACGATATACCCCAGCTCTCGGCCCAGTCACTGGAATCGCTGCGGACGCCCGCCCGCCAGTTGAAAGAAATCAAGAACAATCTGGCCGAAGCGGAGAAAGATTGCGAAGCAACCGAGGCAGAACTAGCAGAAGCCGAAAATGAACTGCAGGCTGAACTGGAACGCCGAGGCTGTCACAACCTCGATGACTCCCTGGACGTCAGCGGCCGCCTCGTCAATCGGCTGCGAAAACGTGTTCAACTGGAGCAGAAACTGGATAAACATCTCAAGGATCGCAAACGGATGGAACGCGATCTCGATGCGGTGGTCCGGGAACAGTTGCTGCCGACGGAAAAACTTGTCCTGATTGGTGCCCTGTGTGTGATGGGTGTCTTTTTCACCGTCGGCGGGATCTTTTTGCAGCCTGAATTCCTCGGGGATTACCCCGAGGCACTGGGGATCCTGATTGGATCGATCTGCCTGGGAATCGCCTACGTGGTCAAGAACCAGTACAACCAGATTGCCAAGGAAGCCCTCGATGACTGCCAATCCCAGCTGGAACTGCTGAAGACGCAGATTCGCAGAACAAGGGAAGAGAAAAATGAAGTCGATCGCGAATTGCCGGACGATGTCGCCCATCATGAATCCAACCTGGAAGACGCCGAGAATGAACTTGCCAGGCTGGAAGACATTCTGCCGCTGGAAAAACGGACCAAGGAAGCTCAACTGGAATGTGAGCAGGCCAAACGAACACTGACCGACCTGGAAGAATCGCTCCTCGCCAACCAGAAAAAATGGCGTGCCAAACTTCGCAGCATGGGGTTACCGGAAAACCTGGCTCCGATTCACGTCAAGGAACTCCTGGACCGCACGGAGCGCATCACCGGATGCAACCTGAAAATCCAGGACCGGGAAAATGAAATGCTGCAGAAACAGCATGACCTGAACCAGCTGGAGGAGAGGATCCGCAAGTTGATGCAGGAAGTCGACCTGGAACCAGCTTCTGAAGATCCCGTCCAGCGACTGGAGCAGCTTGAACAGGCACTGGCTCAAGAAAAAAGCCTGATCGACCAAAGAAAATCCCTTGCCACCGATTACCGTGGACTTCGAAAGCAACTCCGCAAACGGGAGCGGGAGCTGGAAAAATTACAGGGCTCACGTCACCGCATGTTGGCCAGGGTAGGCGCCGACAGTGAAGACATCTACCGCGATTTTTCCCTCAAGCACGACCAGATCCGAAACCTGAGCGAAAAACGCGAAACCCTTTGCGACCAGATTTCAGCTGCCCTGGGGAGCAAATTCACGGAACCCGAGGTGTCTGCCGAACTGGAATCCTACGGAGGGACCGCCTTGGAATCCCGCTGGGAATCCCTGCAAAACGAATTTGACACCATCGGTACCCGGCAATCCCGCCTGAACCAGCAACTTGGGGAACACCAACAGGAAATGAGAATCCTGGCGGAGGACCGTCGACTCGACGAAGCCCGACTCGAACTCGAAACCGTGAAATGCGAAATCAGCCAGTCCATCCGCCACTGGCAGGTCACGGCCACCACGAGCTGCCTGCTGGAGTCGATCCGCGAGGTCTATGAGCAGGAAAGACAGCCGGAAACCCTTAAGGAAGCCAGTGAATTCCTCTGTCAGATTTCCGGCGGTCAGTATACCCGGATTTGGACAAAGCTTTCCGAGAACATCCTGCTGGTGGATAACGCAGACGGAGAATCGCTTCCGGTCGAAGTCCTCAGTCGCGGCACACGGGAATGTGTTTACCTGGGCCTGCGACTTGCGCTGGTCACCGCCTACTCACGCCGCGGCGCCGTGCTCCCATTAATCCTGGATGACGTTCTGGTCAATTTTGATGCCGACCGTGCCCGCGAAGCGGCGTTGGCGTTAAAAAACTTTTCTGCCAAAGGCTTCCAGGTCATGATGTTCACTTGCCATGACCATATTCGAGACATGTTCATGGACCTCGAATGCGATGTCCGTGAGTTGCCGCACCATGCTGA
>JAYZFP010000132.1:0-30156 GCA_036336715.1 Planctomycetota bacterium | reverse complement strand
CCAGCACCACAAGTCGCGGCTCCTGTTCAGCTCGCTTCACTGCCTGCACGCCCCGCAGCCCTGCCTCCTACCGTCAGCACCCCGCTGCCCGTACAGGGTCAGGCCCTGCAGGCACCTTCCTACATGCCAGCTGCGGCTGCCAGTGGAGCCCGTTACGACGCTCCCGGTCTGCCCAACTACGCATGGCCAAGTTACGCTCCGCATCCCAACTACGGTGCGGTAACCTATCCCAAAACCTACTCACCTTCCGCATGGCCTTACATCGGTCCATTCTACCCTTACCCCCAAGTGCCACTTGGTTGGCGTAAGGTGGCCCTCGAATGGGATGACGGCTGGTGGTACCTCGACTTCAACGATCGTTGATCCAAAGTCTTGACACAGTAAGAAAAACCTCGGCACTTTGCCGGGGTTTTTTTGCTTCTTGGCGGCGTCCATTGTATTCTTTCCGAAACGGAATACGGGCAAACCGGAATTCCCAGGCAAAGACCGTTTCCCGCCCGGGCATCTTCTGCGGCGATCTTCCGTTGTGCAGAGTTTTTCAAAAATCCGTTCACATCACGCCAGTTGACTCCACCATTTCTTTCATGACCCACCGAACCAACCTCCTTTTGCTGATTTTGCTCGGATGGAGCCCCGTTGCCGGAATGGCACAATCCCCCCTGATTGTTGCCCACCGTGGCGCATCCCATGACGCTCCGGAAAACACTCTGCCGGCGTTCCGCCTGGCCTGGGAGAAGGGTTCTGATGCCATCGAAGGAGATTTCCATCTGACCCGCGACCAGAAAGTGGTCTGTATCCATGATCGCTCCACGGGCAAGTACTGTCGTAAAAACCTGGTCGTAAAAAAATCAACCCTGAAGGAGTTGAAGAAACTGGATATCGGTTCCTACAAGGACCTCAAATACGCGGGAACCCGAGTACCAACCCTTAATGAAGTTCTGGGAACCGTACCTGCCGGAAAAAAGATCTATATCGAAGTAAAATGCGGTCCGGAAATCATCCCTTTTCTGAAACGGTCGATCTCTGAATCAGGACTCCATGCAGATCAGGTGATCATTATTGCGTTTGACCGTAATGTCATTCAACGAACCAAGAAATCCCTGCCGGGACACAAGGCTTTTTGGCTGACCTCATTCCGCAACACTGGAGGTCAAACCTCCCCTGGCACCCAGGAGGCTCTCGAAATCCTCCACAGGATCCGGGCAGATGGTCTCAGTACCTCCAGCAACGGACTGACCCGGGGTTACCTGAAGAGTATCCGGGACGCCGGTTTTGAGCATCATGTCTGGACAGTGAACGATCCGGCTCAAGCCAGGAAAATGAAAAACTGGGGAGCGCAATCCATTACCACCGACCGCCCCGCGCTGATTCGAAAAGCGTTGTTACCCAAAAATCATCCGTAATTTGACCTCGGCAAAAAACGATACCGGAAAATCGTGTACAGGATCTTGTAACCCGCCCGAATCGATCCCAGGATTGTCCCGCTGATCTTGCTGGTTCCAATCCGGCACCTGTAGGAAACAGGAACTTCGGTGGTTCTGAGTTTTCTTTCGGCAGCCTTGATCTGCATTTCGATCGTCCATCCGAAATTCCTATCCGTCATCTGCAGTTCGGTGAGGGATTTGTACCTGATGGCCCGAAAGGGACCGAGGTCCGTATGACGAACGCCCCAGAAAAGCCACATCAGAAAGCAGGCCAACCGATTGCCGAAAATGGCCTGGAAAAGCATGGCGCCTTTTTCCCTTTGCCCCAGGGTTCGTGATCCGACAACAAACTCATAACCATCCCGCTGGATCCTGGAAACAAGTAAGTCAATCTCCTCCGGTTGGTCACTGAAGTCCCCGTCGAGGAAAACGACGATTTCCGGAGGATTTTCCAGGCCGGCAAGAAATTCCATCCCCTTGAGACAGGCAGCACCGTATCCCCGCTCCGGTTGGTGCACAACCACCGCTCCCTTTTCCGAGGCAATCCGGGGACCTTCATCGGTAGAACCGTTATCAGAAACCACGACCCGGCCAACGCCAGGCAAATGATCGAGAACCAGACCGATCGAATCTTCTTCGTTCAACATCGGGATAACGACCGCCACCTGCTGCAGATCCAGGGGATCCTCAGGAGGTATATCCTGGTCATGGTTTTGGGCGGTCGAATTCAAGAAGGTCCCAGTCTCGAAATCAGAAGTGAGGTTATATTCGGTTGAAGCCAGTTTTGCCTCAGCGAGACCTCATCTTAACCCAAAACCCGCATCATTTTGATACAGGGGAAATCCGCCTATACTGTTAGGCACCGCCTGAAAACTGACCAGGAAAACAGCCTCTTGTCTGCCGAGCCCCTACCAAATTCCCAACGGCTCCCGTTCACCCTGGTGATCGCCTGTGGCTACCTGATCTGGCTTCTGCTCGCATGGATTACCTGGAGGGGCGCTACCTACCAATACGAAATCCCGAATGTGGATCGCCCAATCGCCTCGGTCACACTGCTCTACCTGCTGGCGACCCTACTCTCGCTGATTGCTCTCCATGCCGCGCTGCGGATCAGGAACCCGACCCGCCATTTTTTTGTATTCCTGATTCTGTTTGCAGTCGCTTTCCGGCTGGTCCAGCTCTTTTCACCCCCTTTTCAGGAAATCGACCACTATCGCTACCTTTGGGATGGCATGGTCACCGCGCAGGGTCATTCGCCTTACAAATACAGTCCCCATGAAATCCTCTATGGCCACAGTGAAAAGGAAGATTTCCAGCAGTTGCAAAAACTGGCCAGCAAATCGGAATCCTCGCGGACCATCCTCAGTCGCATCCATTTTGCACGCATTCGCACTCTTTACCCGCCTGTCAGCCAGGCAGTCTTCGCCGCCACGGTTAGTTTCCTGCCGGACGGGGCAAGTGTTTCGGCGCACGTGTTTGCGATCAAGACGGCCATGAGCATTTTTGACCTCGGCACCCTCTTTCTGCTTGCCTGCCTGCTGGCCCGACTCCGGCTTCATCCGGGCTGGTCCATGGTCTGGGGCTGGAACCCGCTGGTGATCAAGGAGTTTTCCAATAGCGGACATCTTGATTCCATCGCTGTTTTCTTCGTCACTCTTTCCATTCTGTTGTTCGTTCTCCATCTCCAGTCTTCGGGCTCCCAAAAAAACAGAATCGGTTCCGGTTCGAAACTCTGCCTGGGAGGATCGGCGTTGGCCCTGGGCCTCGGTTTTTCCGCCAAGATCTTTCCGCTGATCCTGATGCCGCTGTTGGTAACCGTCAGTTACCGGCACAACTGGAAAAACGGCCTCCTTTTCTCGGCAGCCCTCGGGTTCTTCAGCATTCTGTCGTTCGCCCCGATGGCGTTGGAAATCCGTCGCCTCCAGGCAACCCCCGGCGAGCAGGTGGTCGATGAGGAAACCCTGACACCTTCTGAAAAAGAAGGCCTGCAGGTTTTTCTCAAGAATTGGCAAATGAACGAGTTTGCCTACATGCTGGTCTACCAGAACCTGAAGCCCGTTCCTGAAGGGAAAACCCGGGACGTCGCCTGGTTTCGACTGCTGAATGAACCCACCCGTCAGCGGATCCTGGATGCGGCAGTTTCGCTGGCCCCCGACCAAGATCCGCCCAACCTTGTGAGCCGACTGGTTACCCTGGGCCTTTTCGCTTTTGCCTACGTATGGCTTTTGTTCCGGACGCTCAGATCCGAATCCCTGGCACCTGCCAGGTTCCTGGAAGACTGCTTTTGGATCATTGCCCTCTTCTTCTGCCTGCAACCGACCCAGAATCCGTGGTATTGGACCTGGGCCATTCCGCTTCTTCCCTTTGCGCGAAACCGTGCCTGGTTGCTTTACTCCCCGCTTTTGTTGCTTTATTACCTGCGATTCTGGCTGTCCAACATGGAGGGTCCGTTTCATTTCGCAGGAATGGATTACTCGGGGGTGGGATTTTTTGATTTTGTGGTGGTGTGGATCGAACATGTCCCCCTGTTCGTTGCGCTGCTGTTTTACCGGCTGTTTATGATGCATGAAAAGACCAACCCTCCGGAAAATGGAGAGTAAAATCATGCAAATCTCGAAAAAACAGATTGAGGCTGTAAGGAAACGACGCCGGTTCAGACACTCCTTTGCTCCTCCTTTTTAACGCACCGGGTTGGACTGCCCCAAATGCAGACTTCCGAAAAAAAGAAAAACTACATCGCTTCTGTCCCCGTCCAGGAAATCCTGCCGGTCATCGATGCCAATTACGAGTCTTCGGTGGAAGGGATTTATGTCATCGGTGATGCGACGGGAATTCCCCTGGTCAAAATCGCAGCCAACCAGGGCCGCCAGGCCGTGGAACGGATGGCGGCAAAAAAAGAAATGGCCCCCGACCCCTCTTTGAAGTTCCTGGATCTGGTGATCATTGGCGGAGGACCTGCCGGTCTTTCAGCGGCCATAGAAGCCAGGAAAAAAGGCTGGAGTTACGTGGTGCTGGAGCGTGCAAAAGCAGCCAGTACGGTGAGGAGCTTTCCCCCGGGTAAAAAAGTCTACGCCGAGCCAAGGTCCATCCCGAACGAAAGCGAACTGGAATGCGATTCGGACCTGGAAAAGGAAGAATTCCTGACCATGATTGATGAGCAGATCCGCAACCATCAGCTGCACATCAAGGAACAGACTGAAGTCACGAAAATCAGGAAAACCGGCGAACAGCTTTTTGAGGTCGATACCAAAACCGAAAAGACGTTTGCCTGCTCCCGGGTCATCATTGCGATCGGGCGACAGGGACAACCTCGCCTGCTGGACGTACCGGGAGCCGAACGGTCTGACAAAGTCACCTACCGATTCCATACTGCGGAAGACTACAGGGGCAGAGATGTACTGGTCGTCGGGGGAGGCAATTCGGCGATCGAGGCAGCGCTGATGCTCAGCAACACCAGCCGTGTAACGATTTCCTACCGGGGCACTGACTTTTTCCGTGCCAAGGAAAACAACCGGAAGCAGATGGAGCAGGCAGTCAGCGAGGGCAAAATCCGTGTCTTTTTCGATTCGAATGTCCGGGAAATCCGGGATCGTGAAGTTGTATTGGAGGTTGGCGGGTCAAGCGAAACCATCACCAACGACCAGGTGGTCATTCAGATTGGAACGTTACCACCGATCGACTTCCTGCTGGACAGCGGACTGGAAATGGACGGGATCTGGACGCCTAGGCGGTTCGCCTGGGCATTCATCGGCATCTGTGTTGGCCTGTTTATCTATTTCGTTGCCAGGAACTTCGTCCTGCTGGAAGAAAAAGCGGCAAGCGGATACTGGCATCTGCCTGGACTGGCGGAATACTCTCCCTGGCTGAAATCGGTCGGTCGCCTGGTGACCTACCTGCTTCCGATTCCATGGCTGTTACTGCTGGGTCTTGTCGCAATCAATCAAAGCCTCCGATTCAAAAACAGGCGGCCCCTGTTGACCGTTCCTGGATCCGGCTTCCTCCTCCTCACGACCGCCCTGCTCTACTATTTCGCACAGGTAGCGCCCCGGATTTTCACTTTCAATGCGGAGCAGGCCGGGAACGGCCCCTACTACCTGCCCGGTTTTGCATGGCTATTCTCATTCGTACCGGAATATTTCGCTGGATTGGGAGGTTTGTATTACCTGCTCTACTTTTCAGCAATCGCCGTTTTCGGAATTTACTGGGCTGTCCGGATTAACCACCCGCTCCTTTGGCGCAGGAACCTGACGATCATTACGGTCCAATGGACCATCTGGTGGGGCATCCCGACTTTCCTGGTGGTTCTGGTCGGAACGAATCCCTGGACCCCCCTCCTGTCACGGCTTGTCAATGCGTGGCCACTGAAAATGGATGCGTTCGACATCGATCCGAGTATCGTACGCCCTGGTGACCCCGCCTGGTGGTACATCGTCGGCGTGGTCGGTGTCGTCTGGGCTGTCTTCCTGACCTTTGTGGCCATCCCTCTGTTTACCATCCGGTATGGGAAAATCTATTGTTCCTATATCTGCTCCTGTGGTGCTCTGGCGGAAACCGTGGGGAACAGTTTTCGGCACCGGGGCCCCAAAGGGGACGGCCCTCGAAAGCTGGAAAAATACGGCTACCTGTTTGTGCTGTTGGCGACCGTCGCCACGATCGGCTCCATGCTCGGTTTCGCCTTTCCCCTTCAGCTTTACAACGTCTGGGTTGGCACTTTTCTGGCGGGGGCTCTGGCAGTCGGGCTGTACCCTTTCCTGGGCCAGAGAATCTGGTGCCGCATGTGGTGCCCCCTCGCTTTCTGGATGAACTTCTGGGGACGCTGGTCCAAATTCAGGATTTCCG
Source organism: Planctomycetota bacterium (assembly GCA_036336715.1). Classification (GTDB taxonomy): domain Bacteria; phylum Planctomycetota; class Planctomycetia; order Pirellulales; family Pirellulaceae; genus JABAAE01. The sequence goes on along the minus strand of JAYZFP010000132.1, from coordinate 23,893 downwards.
CGGAAAAAGGCAAGTGCATTGACTGCAACATGTGTAACCAGTACTGCCAGATGGGAATCGATATCAAATCGCGTGCTTTGATGGGCGAACCGGTTACGCTGGTCGACACTCCCTGTGTTGGCTGTGCGGAATGTGTCATTCGATGCCCGATGGAAATCCTGCACATTGGTGAAATCCCCGAAACGAAACTTCATCAGATTGGAATCGCCGATTCATCACCAGTCGGATCTTGATCATGAAACAGAACGGATCACACTACGGAATTTACTTTTGGTTGACGATTGTAACATTCGTCGTGCCGTTTTTCGTTGCTTACCGTGCCTTTGAAAAAATCGCCCCCACCACCAAACCCGTTCCCCAACCGGATGCATCCGGCGTGGACCACAACCTCTGGGATTACCTGCTCAAAAGCTATGTGGAAAATGGGCTGATCGACTACGAAGGAATCAAACGGGACTACCTTTTCAAGATTTACCTGCAACAGCTCGGAGCCGCGAATTTTGACACGCTCGCGAACGATGATGAAAAACTGGCGTTACACTGCAATGCTTACAACGCATTTGTGATCAATGGTGTGATCAACCATCGCATCAGTGATTCAGTCACCGATTTCAGTCACAACAACCTGGGGTTCTTCGATCAAAAGGAGCACCTGCTGGGAAACCGGACCCTCTCCTTGAACGAACTTGAGCACCAGATCATCCGACCAACTTATCGTGAACCGCGAATTCACATGGCCCTGGTCTGCGCTGCCCGAAGCTGCCCGGCGATTCGAGCGGAAGCATACATGGGTGACCGGGTCCGAAAACAACTTGAGGACCAAGCCCGCCTGTTCGCCAACAATACGCGTCATGTCCGGTTGGACCCATCCGGAAAACGGATCCAGGTAAATTCCATCCTCAAATGGTATGGAGAAGACTGGAAAACAGCCGGCGGTTACCTCAACTGGATTGCGCAGCGGGTGGAATCCCCTCTGCTGAAAGCCAAATTGCTCGAGGCGGCTGAGAAAAAAATCGAAGTGTCCTTTCTCAAATACGACTGGTCACTTAATGGGCAGGGGCCCCATTCTTCCTACCAGCCTCAAAAGTCGGAAGCAGGATCCGGTTCCATCCCCAACGAATAGGTCAAAATGTGATGTTGAGTCACCCCAAACAGCTTGGAGTCCTTTCGATCCTGTTGGCGATCCCCCTCGGATGCCTCTGCCAGGATAACCTGGCGACCGGGAACCCGGTCCGGGCTTTGCAGAAAACAAAGCCCTCCGGCGGACGATTCGTTCGTGTCAGCCAGGGATACATGGTTCCCTTTACCGTCCGAATTCCGGGCTCTCATGCCCACATCCAGATGATGCCGGTGCCCGGCGTTAGAGTCCTTCTCAAGCTCAAGCCAAAAGGCACGGCTCCCCGTTCAATCCAGGTCAACGTGGGCCCCTTCTGGATGGCCAAAACGGAAATCACCTGGGCCCAGTATGCCCCTTACTGCGGGACGGACCGCGCCTTCAGAATTTTCAACCGTTTGAATATCAGGCAGGTTGATGAATCCAGCGAGGCTGATGCCGTTTCAAGCCCAAGCCTGATGTACGATGAGAACTTTCGCCGACTCGCATACGGATGGGGCCCCAGCCATCCGGCGGCGGGGATGACGCAGTTTGCGGCACGTCAGTACACCAAGTACCTCTCGAAGCTCACCGGTCGCCTTTATCGTCTTCCCAGTGCCCTGGAATGGGAGCATGCCTGCAATGCGGGAACAGGCCGGGTAGACGGCACTGCCAAACCAGGGAATCCTGTTGAAAAAAAATTCTGGCATGAATTGAATTCTGACGGACTGCGACAGGCGGTCGGTCGATTCGCAGCCAATGGGTGGGGTCTGCAGGATATGCAGGGGAACGTGGCGGAATGGGTGTTGGACAAGGAAAAACCTGATTCCGGAACATTGCCGATGCAGCCAGCCTCCGCCCTGGCATTCGTCGCCTGGCCAAAGTCCTTGCCCGGCAGGATCGCCATGGGCGGTTCCTTCCTGGATCGCCCCGAAGACTGCCAGGCGTATTCGAAAAAGGCATCCAACCGTGATTGGTGGGAAGGGGACCCGCAGTTGCCGGTCAGTCCCCACTGGTTGTGTTCAAAAACTGGCCAAGGGATCGGTTTTCGCATCATCTGTCCGCTGGACCAGCAGATTCCAGCCGACATGCTCGACCTTTGCTGGGAGCCTGATTGCGATGAAATTCGTGAAACGCTCCGTTCGAAATACAGGAGTGGCTACACAACCCGTGGCCTCGTCGATGCGGATTTGCCCAAATTCATCCAGGCCCACGCGGCGTTGAAAAAGGAAGACAAACATCCCTGACCGTTCGTGACCAACCTGCCGGACCCGAATGGACCCATTGCCCCAATGCAATTCTCCACTTTCAAGCGGGGGACCCCATCGGGTTTCCCGGAGCTGCGCACAACCGAATCAGGGGGTATCAATGTTCGTTGAGGCTCCAATCGTAGGGTAAATACCTGAAGGACAAAGAGGTCCCGGGAGACTGACGCGACTGTTCGGGCAAATACGGCCGTATGAACTCGAATACCTCCCCCGGCGTTGCACCAAAATCCGAGGCAAACCAGTCCAGGATGGAAGACAGGTAGATGGCACCATCTGCCTGCCGGACGAAATTCTCTTCACGGGAAAAAAAATCCGTTGCATTTTCATCCAGCTGCTGGTCCACCTTGAACGGTTGATAGGCCTCATCCAGGAGCCGGGGACAGCCCTTCGAAGCGCAAACAATGGCAAAGTGAATCCGCGGCTCGTTCATTTTCCGCAGGATGTCATGCTCGATGCGATCCAGGGAATAATCCTGGTCCCCGACGCGCAACAGCAGGTGATGCCACAGGTTGTAGCCGCCAACTCGCGAAGTGTGATTCCGGATGGACGTGGTTGGATACTCCAGAAGAATCCCCCGGACCGTCAGGGCGTTATAGGCATTGATCCAGAATGCAAGTTTCTCCTCTGCGGGCGAATCCTGTTCGAGGTCTGCGCGGGACAACTCCGCGAGGTACTCGTCCAATACCTGAACCGCCCTCTTCTCAGCCAACCATTTTCGGTAACGCACACCACCATCCGAATCGACAAATTCCTGCAGCAGTTCTGTCCACTTTTGATGCGATAGCTTCTTCAGCATCACGCGTTGGTCGGCGGGCACCCGCTTTCCAAACCGGATTTCATGGGACCGTTGGAGGCTGATCCAGAACAGGTAAATCAGTGTGCCCCCCAACAGGAGGCCGATCAGGATCGGACCTTTTTTTTTCATTTATCTCCTCTCAAATCCTCGAAAAGCACACTTCATCGCATTCACGTTTTGGTTGGGCACTTTGCCCGCGTAACCCGTGGTAGAAATGGGTGTTACCCCCGAGGGCGTTCAATCGATCGGCAGATCCCGTTTCAGACAATCTGAATTGCAAACCGGTAGATATTGAAGCAAACAGGCCCCTTCAACCAACCCAATCGTTACAACCGTTACAACCGGAACCCGGCCGGGTGACTCCAGCGTGAAAATACCCGGGCGACAGACTACAAACGCATTCGTGACATACGTTTGCAGACGGAAGGTTAGGTGGGCAGGTTTGGTGAATATCTCAGGAAAAAAAAGCGTACGCAGACGAGGAATTGCCACCAGTGAACTGGCAATCTGTCTCCCCATCATCATACTTCTCACGCTGGGTGTGCTGGAAACCTGTACCGTAATCTTTCTCAAGGAATCGATCACTATCGGTGCCTATGAAGGCGCCAGGGTCGGCATCCGCAAGCAGGGAACCAACGCAACAGCCACCCTGCGTGTCACCGAGTTTCTTGATTCTCGTGGAATCGTTTACGACAGCGACTTTGTTTCTTTCAGCGAACCGGGTTTTGATGATGCCGATGACCTGGAACATGTCACGGTGACTGTCGTCGTCCCCTGCCAGGGCAACACCTACACCGGCTGGATTTTCACGGGGCGTTCCGTGTCCGCAAGTGTAACGATGCGCAAAGAATTTTCCAACTTGTAGGTGCCTGATGCGTGGATCAGAGAAAAACTGCAGCAGAAAAATCCTCGCCGCGCCAGACAGGCAGGGGGGCGCGATGGTCGAATTGGCCATCATGACGCCCGTTTTCCTGCTGCTCATTTTCGCCTGTTTTGAATTCATCCGGCTCAACATGATCCGCAACCTTGTTCAGGACGCGGCCTATTTTGCTGCCCGTGATGCGATGGTACCAGGTGCTACTGTGGACGAAGCGGAAGAAGCGGCCGAACAGATTCTGGATTACATGAATACCAAGGGAGCGGAGATCTCGATCAACCAGGGTGGCAGCCTGAACGATGACTCGGACACCGTCACCGTGACCATCACGGTTCCAGTCGCAGACAACTCCTTCCTGATACCGAACTTTTCAAATGCAATGGAGTTCACCTCCACTGCGACAATGCATACGGAACGTTACCACGGCTACTATGAGCCGGACTGATTCATCCGAGTAGGAAAATTGAGGTAAAACCATGATATTCAGGAAACTTCAAACCACCCCACTCTGCCCCGGAATCAAGCGTCAAAGACGTGGCGGTATTGTTGTGCTGCTGGCCGCAATCCTGCCCATCCTGTTTCTGCTTTCGGCTTTCGTGATCAACCTGGCCTATGTACAACTCTGCCGGACCGAGTTAATGGTGGCCACGGACGCCGCAGCTCGTTCCGGGGGCAGAGCGATGAGCCATTACCAGAATGTGGAGGACGCCAAAACCGCTGCCCAGGTCACCGCTGCCCTCAACAACGTTGCCGGCGTTCCGCTTCAGGTCAGCTTTTCGGACGAGGACAACGAAATTGAATTCGGAGATTCCATCACGTCGGGTTCCACAGCCCGCTACATTTTTTCAAAAATTGAAACGGCATCGGTCGACAACGGGTCCCAGATTGCCAATGCCGTCCGGGTCACCGGAAAGTTCACCGACAACAGCCTCAACGGCGCGTTGCAATCCCTCTTTCCCAGCCTGGGAATGAAAAACAGCTTCAACCTGCAGCAACAGGCCGTTGCCATGCAATTGGACCGGGACATCGCCATGATCCTCGACCGATCCGGTTCCATGTCCTGGGTTACCTTTAACTGGCCCTACGGCTATGACCCGTGGACCTCGTCCGCCATGAACGCGGCTGTGACCGAAGGGATCCTTGGAATCAGCGGCTACTGGTATTACGGCCATTACTACACCTATTATTACTACACATCCGGGAATAACCAGACAACTTATTACCAGTGGGTCTGGGAACATCATTTCGAGCTGGGCCCGGCGCCGCGGGCACCGTGGGATGAATTGGTCGAAGCGGTCGATACTTTCCTCGGGGTGCTGGAAGCCACGGACCAGAACGAGCGGGTCTCGCTTGCCACCTATTCAAGCGGGGCTTCGCTCGAATTGGACCTGGTTTCCGACTACGACCGGGTCCGTGACGAATTGGAGTCCATCATTCCTGACGGCTACACAGCCATCGGCTATGGTCTGGAAACCGGTATGCCAACGCTGCTGGACACCAATTTTGCCCGACCCTTCGCGGCCAAAACCATCATCATCATGACCGATGGGATCCACAACTACGGCACCGATCCGGTTTCCGTCGCGCAGGACATCGTCGCGGAATACAATGTGACGATTCACACGGTGACCTTTGGTTCAGGAGCGGACCAGGAAAGAATGGCTGACATAGCCGAGCTTGGCGGGGGCACCCACTACCATGCTGATGACGGAGAAGAACTGATCGAAGTTTTTGAAGAAATTGCCAACAACTTACCAACGCTCATCACGCAGTAAACCCAGATGAACAGAACCAATCATCGCCGAAAGCAAAGCAGGGCAAACCAGTCTCCCCACTGGGGGTTATTTTTTGCACTGTTGTTCCTGGGTGGAGTCCTGTTTGCGACGGGCTGGTTTTTTTTCAGCTTTACCCAGTTACGTGCAACCGCCAACCAGAACCCCGAACCAGGTGAACACTCCGAAACCGTCTCTTCGAGTCTGGACGAAAAGAAGATCGCCGCCAATGAATTCCGCCAACGAATGCTGGAAGAAGAAGCAAAACTGAGAGCCAAATACGAACAGGCCCGCAGACTCCGACGAATGGAAGAAAAACCGGGCCAGGGAGATGCCTACCGTGAATGGAGAAAAAGGAAAGAAAACTCCGAAAAGCATCTCTCCAAATTCAAAGCCGACCGCACCGATGACCCCGCCTCGGTCAAACTCCAGCTGCAGAACGAAATCAGCGGCTACCTGGAAGACCAACCCCCCCGCTGAACGCCTTGATCCCGGTTGCCCGAGAGGAACTGGTAACCTGCCTCTCGAATGGTCAGTATATGAACCGGGTTGGAGGGATCCTTCTCGAAATAGGTCCTCAGGCGGCGAATAAACTGATCGGGCGCCCTGGATTTTACATTTCCATCTACATTCCAGACACTCTGTAAAAGTTCTTCACGGGAAATGACCCGCCCCTCGTGTTCCACCAGGTACCTGAGCAATTCCAGTTCAAGCCGGGTCAGCCGAAGATCGTTCCCGTCCACCTGGACCTCGTAACGTTCGAAATCAACACGGGAATCACCGAACTCAAAACGCTGCAACGGTTTTTTTTCTACTGGCGCGGGCAGGTTCGACTGGAAACGGATCAGGTTGCGAACCCGGCTCAAAAGTTCATCCAGCTCAAATGGCTTGGTCAAATACTGGTTGCCGCCCACATCGAACCCTTTGGCCTTGTCCTCGGGAAGGGTCCTGGCGCTGAGAAACAGAACCGGTATCTGGCGATTGCTTTCGCGAATGGACTCACAGATGGAATACCCACTGACTCCCGGCAGCATGATGTCAAGAATGACCAGGTCAAAACGGGAACTGCGAAACGTCGTCAGGGCATCGGCTGCATCCCCCGTAGCTGTCACCTCATAGCCCTCGGCTTCGAGGTTGAACTTGATTCCCAACGCGATGTTTTCTTCATCTTCAACGAGAAGCACCCGGTGCCTGTCAACCAACTTGCTGTCCTTTCCAGGAGTCGGCGGAATCGTCCTCTTCCGCAGGTAAATTCTGAACAGGAATCTCGACATGAATCCGGGTTCCCTCACCCCCTTTGGGTGTCTGGATTTCGATTTTCCCCCGGTTTCGCTGAAGCAGCATCCTCACGATGAACAGGCCAAGCCCCACGCCGGGCTTCATCCGCTCCAGTTCAATCCCCGTTCTTTCAAAGCGTTCAAAGACACGTTTCTTTTCACTTTCCGGAACCGACGCGCCGTTGTTTTCAATGCCAATCACCATGATCCTGTTCGCGGTTCCGGCGCCCGCAAGCAACTCTCCCTCGATAGTGATCCTAGGAGGGTCCCCACAATACTTGACCGCATTATCGACCAGGTTGCGAAAGATGATTTCAAAATCCTGTACCGGACCGAAATGAAGGATCGGTTCTTCCGACAGGATGATGTTTGTTTCGGGGAACTGGTGATAGGTGCAAACTTCCAGGATGCATTCCTGGATCACCTCCCGCACATCAAATATCTCACTCCCCAGGTCATCGGTCGCCACGTTGAGCCCGGCGGCATCGAGCAGGTGAGACACGAGACGATCCAGACGGTGAACGTCCTTTTTCATGGCTCGGGTGAACTTGTTCATGTCCTCGGTGGAAAGCTTGCGGCGGGACATCGTTTCCAGCCCCAGGCGGAGAGAAGCGATGGGCGACTTCAGTTCGTGGGTCACCGCATCGATAAAGTTGGCCTGCCTCCTGTTGACCCGAATCGAATTGACCAACTGGGCCAGGTAAAACGCCACGCCGGCCAGGATACCGCAAAGGACAATCGTGCCGAGAATCAGCCAGACCCAGTAGACAGAACCATTTTCCCGCAGGGCCCCGGAGATCGTCACGAGGATCCAGCCAACAATCACGAGGATCAACAAACAGATCATCGTGATTCCAAGACCCAGTGGCAGTGCCAGTGAACGACGAGGTAACATCTCTCAGTCCGCAACTAACTGTCGGTCAGTGAGCAAAATCACACAGTTGGTGATCTCCCGGAATTCTACCCTACCCGGAATGGTGATATCAAACAGGCAACCGCTTCCCAGGGGAGAACGCTTTGCGCTGCCCTGCCTGCAACCAGTTCCCCGGTGGACCTGCCCTTCACCCCGAAGGATTCAAAACGGGATATCCGGCGGCAGCGCGATCAAAAAGCGGAAACCGACCGATCAGGATGAGGCAGACGCCTTTTTGACACTCCTTGACTGCAACTCCCTCGAACTCGGCGTTTTGACATCCCAAACCAATCCTGCAAATTTGAGGCTTCGGATGACGACCCAGCTGAGGTCGAATTGCCACCACCAGAGACCATGGCGGGCCGAATTGGGAAAAGCATGGTGATTGTTGTGCCAACCTTCACCGAGCGCCAGTATTCCGAACAGAAAGTTGTTGGTGCTTTTGTCCTTCGACTCAAAGGGTCGGGATCCAAAAACGTGGCAGACCGAGTTGATGGACCAGGTGATGTGGTGCGTCCACAGCAGGCGGGCTCCCGCTCCAAACAACAGACCATAAACGACCCCCAGCCAATTGGGCTGAATCAGGTAGCCGATGAACATCGGTATCAGGGCAGAGAGCAGGATCCAGTAAACGTAGGTCCGATGAAAAAACATCACCACGGGGTCTTTTCGCAGATCGGGCGAAAACCGGTTAATGTCTTCAACGAAGGTGTGCTGCCGGAACATCCACCCGATGTGCGAGAAAAACAGCCCCTTCCAGAGCCCATGCCCTTTTTTGTAAGGGGTGTGCGGATCCACTTCCTGATCGCTGTGCTTGTGATGCTTTCGATGCACGGTGCTCCATTGCAGGGGGCAGCCCTCGAGGGCCATGGCACCCAGTGCCATCCAGAAAGCCCGAACCCAGCCATGGGTCTTGAAGGAGCGGTGGGCAACCATTCGGTGATAGCCAACGGTGATCCCCAACCCGGTCGCGACCCAGCCGCCAAGGACCAGTGCCAAAAACCAGGGGCTGAGCCCACCAACAGTTACCGCCAGAACCATGCCAATCGCCATGCCCAGGGGCGGAAAGCCAACTGCCATGACGATGGCGAGCTTGCTGGGCGCAATGGAACCCGGCTGTTCCAACTCAACCGAAGAAGGGACCCCTTTCAGGGCGAATTGCCTGTCTCCCCCCGACGGGATTTCACTTTCGCTGAAATCTTTTGCATCCGCTGATAACGCGGTTTCCGAAGTATTTTCAGTCTCCAACAATTCGTTGCCATCCTGCTGAATTCCTTCGTTGGAGGGAGTCGTCTCATCAATGAGCGTGGTTGCCATCTTGTGCCTGCGATACCGAAATTGCCATGGAAACAAACCAAATTGTATGCGAGCCAGCTCAACGCAAAATATCTATCCGGTCTTCCGTTTGTAAAAGTATGGTAAAAGCAGATCCGGCAGGATCGGGGATCTTGAGACTGTCGAGCCTGGCAAGACCCTCCAACAGCACAAAAAACCCCTCAAACGATTCAAGAGGAGCAGATCAACCCCTTTAGGAGAGAACCAGCACTCGCCATGAAAAACCACTCACGGAATGGAGGCAGGAACCTGCCTCCCCGGATAGGCCCCGGCAAAGAGGTTATCCCATGATCTTGCCAATAACCTTGTAGGCAGTCAGAATCGCCAGCCCGCATGAAATAACAAACCCGACTACAGCAAGACACATCACAACCGATGGCACCAGTTTTTCCTCGATGGCTTCGGGACGGGTTCCCAGGTAGATCAGCGCAGCCGCCAAAGCGGGAATCCCAAGTACGGTCAGGGCCTGGGCAATTGTGATCAAAAAAACCGTATTCTCCTTTTGATACAGCGAAGCCACCCCGACCCCCATCCCAACCAGCAACGCCAGCGACGTCAGGTGCAAAGTGCCGCGATCCGACAGCCGGTGCCCTGCCCCAATCGCATCGGACATGACCGTTCCACCAATCAGGGCATTTACGAGGAACGAACTGAGGCCCCCTGCCAGGATGCCCGTACAAAAAATGATCAGCGCCGCAAAACCAAACGAGGGTTCGAGCTGCCGTGCCACATCTCCAACATCTGCAAATTCAATGGCATCCGGATGACCGCAAAAAACCCGCCAGGATGAAAGAAGAATGATGGAGGTAATCAGGCCAAGCAGCGAAATGCTGATGACGGAATCCAGGGTTCCCTCGCGCACCTCCTTGAGACCCCATCCCTTTTCCCGCACGAGGTAGGCCTGGTAGAAAGCGCCGCCTACGGAAAACGTGGTACCGATCATGCCCAGCAGCGACAACCAGTCGGTCTCGCCTGCTTGCTTCACAGGCTCAAACCCCCGGGGCTGCGTGAAGACCACCAGGAAATTGACCACAAAGGCAAGGGTCATCAGGCCGATCAGGATTTTCATCCCGGTTTCGATCGACCGGTACAGGTTTCTCATAAAATAGAGGCAGCCAATTACCAGCGAATTGGCAAGCAGCAAAACCAGGACGCGTCCCGCGAACGGGAGTCCAGGCTCTCGTTCGGTTCCGGCGGTATTCGGCCTGGCTTTCGAATCCGAACCAGTCGCTTTCGTTGGCGAGGTTTCAGCTGATGGTTCCCCGGAACTGTTTTCCGCAGCCAACGCATCTGCGCGCGACTCCAGCATTGGCTCCAGCCCGGCAATCAGGGCTATGTTATTGGACGACTGAAAGAGTGCGACCAGCGTGAAAAGAACCAACCCGATACCGACAGCAACGGGTCGGCCCAGGCGGTCGGCCAGCTCTTCACACAGGCTCTTCTGGTAAAAAGCGCCCAGACGGGCAGCCAGTTTCACCATCGCGATCATCAGAATCGTGGCGCCCACAATCACCGGAAAACCTGCCAAACCGATGCCCGCGCCTACCTTGGAGCTGGTAAGGATCGAACCGGGGCCAAGAACCACCGCCGCAACGATCAGGGCGGGGCCAACGGAGTGCAATATTTTCTTCATGACTTCCCAGTGCTGAAGTTTCCGAGACGGGCAGCAAAAATCCAAAATGAGCGTGATCATTATCTGCGATGGCGGCGGCGGAAACAATTCAGGCAGCAGGAATCACCCGCAAGTGCGTTTCAGCCAGCAAACAAAAACGGAGGCTGGACTGGCAACAGAACCATCAGCGAGAGATCCATGCACTTGGGGGCTATTTCCCGTCGACCGCTCCCCGGTCGGTCATCGAATCGCTGGCCCCCGGTCCTTCAGGGGAGGCAGATGACTGACAATCTGCTGAATCTTCGGCTTCCCCTTCTTCAACTGCATCTTTTTCGGGACGGACCAGCGGCCCGGGCCCCCGTTCGGAACCTCTGCTCCTTTCGCCACCCGCCCCTCCCTCACCAGAGGCAACCGATTGCGTATCCAGGTCCCGCAACTCTCTCTGCAGGATCGTCAACAGGGTTTGCAAAAACGCGACCACCATCGGACCGACCAGGATTCCGATGGGACCGAGCGCCGAGACCCCACCCAAAACGGACAGCAAAGCAAACAGCGGATGAATATTGGACTGACCGTGCAAAATCAAAGGCTTGATCAGGTTATCAACGGTAGAGACTACCGCGGCCCCCCAAATCGCCAACAACACAGCCGGCCCCAGTCGGTCTTCCACCAGGTAAAGATACAAACAGGTAGGAATCCAGACAGACCCGGCACCAATAAAGGGGACCAGCGCAAGGACGGTTGTCAAAAGGGTCAGCAAAACCACCGCCTCTGCGCCCGCGAAATAATAACCGATTCCGGCCAGCACCCCCTGGGCGACCGCCGCTGCCAGGGTTGCCAACACGACCGCCCGACTGACTTTACCGAATTCTGAAATCAATTCCTGCTCATGACGGTCATCCAGTGGTGAAAGAAATTTGAAGGTATCCACCATTTTCGAACCGTCCAGCAAAAAGAAATAGACGGCGATCATCATGATCACGCCATTGAAGATCAGGGTGAAAACAAACTGCGATGTGCGTCCACTGAGCGAGAGAAAATTCGTCTGGATCCATTGAATCAGTGTCTCGTTATATCTCTCGAATTCCGCCTCTGTCGGGTTGGCAAGTTCTTTCAGGTAGGCCCTCAAGCGGCCCCCCAGCAGCTGCATTTTGAAACGGTCAAAATGCAGGGGAATGTCAGTCAGCGCCTGCCGGTAGTCACCGGCAAGCTGTTGCGGCGATTGGGCCCGTGAAAGAACAACGTCTTCCTCGCCGGCAGGGCCCGGCACAGTCTCCACCGGTACATCGTCGCCAACTGGCGGAGCGACGTGGCGGGAAAGAGAGTACTGAACCTGACATTCCTTTCCATTCAACAGTGACTGGCGAAAATTCCGCCAACGGGCGAGATTGGCGTCGGAAGCCTCTTCCGAACCTCCGGACATCGACGCATCCAGGGCCTGCCGGGGAAACTCCATCGCCAGCTCGAACTTGTCTGCTGCCGAAAGAACCCGGTCGAGCCTTTGTCCCGCAAGCTCGATTTCATCAAGATTGCGAAAATCGAGAGCATTGACCTGCTCCTCCAGGTTCTGAAGTTCCATGGAAGCCGGTATGACCAGGTCCAGGCTGCTGCGAATCCTCTTGACATTCTGTTCGATTCCACCGGCGGTCAAACTCCTGAACATCTGGCGAGCTTCACCAAAACCAATCAGTCCCACCACTCCCACCGGCACAATGACCGAAAGGCAGATGATCGCGGTCGTGACTGCCGATGCAAGCGCTTTCCGCCCTTTGCATTTTTCCAGGACCCGGTCGTGCAGCGGGCGAAAAATGACGACCAGAACGGTGGCCAGGAAAAGGGGCAGCAGAAATGCGGCCATGACCTTGTAAAAAATGATGCACAGCAGCAGGATAACGACCAGCAGGACGCCAAAGGATACGTAGCGTGACACGGATGACTCCGGGAGTTGCAGATGATGGCCTGACCGTGTCAGGATATCCGAATCCCGGACCAGTAAACAGGGAAAACAGCCTGCTGGCGATTGCAGTCAACCGCAGACCGATCGATAACCGTCAAGATGACGTCAAGCAACGCAGTGTACGAAAAGCGGCCTGATCGCCGTGTGCAGCCTTTCGCAACCGAAAAGGCCTCCTTCTTTCACCTTGCGGGTTGGTCCGGGTCGACCACCCGAACGGGGCGTCCCTCCACCAGGCGCCGATGCCCTCCCACAATGATTCTCCGGGAAGACGAAGGAAGCCCGCGAGCGACGAGACTTTCCCCCTGGAATTCAAATTCAGCGGGCTGAAAAACATGCTTGTGAGCGTACCCGGTCTTCACGTTCCCGCCGCCCACTGTGAGGCTGGCCAGCCCGCGGCTGGTTCCGACAGCAACCTCGGCCGGAGGGGCATCCGCACGGCCCTCCCCTGCAACGGTCTTCGGTACGGCCGAATCCTGTACGACAAAAACGAACGTCTCACCTTCCCGGACAAAAACCGCATCGGCGGGTATTTCGAAACCTTCGAATTCGTCCACAACAATCCTGGCAATTGCGATCATACCCGGCCGAAGTCGCCTCGCCCTGTTATCAAGCAGGATCTCCACTTCGAAAAGGCCGGACTTGTCATCCGATGCCTCGCTGACCAGGTCGACCTTTCCCACCAACTGACCACCACGGCGGTCCCCGAACGGTTGGCCTACCAGCTTCACATAGGCCAGTATTTCGCTTGCAGGTGTTCGTGGCTTGATCAGGCGATGTACTTTTGACTCGGGTATTCCTACCACCAGCTTGAGCTGATCCACCTGGATCACCTCGAACACGGACTGCCCCAGGTTCACCGATTCTCCTGCCTGGAACATCCGCTTGGAAATCACACCCGAAACCGGAGACCGAAGGACTCCATCCTCGATTTGCAGTTCCAGGGTTTTCAGTTTCGCATTCGCGACATCGAGTTCGCTCTTCTTCAGGTTGAACTGGGTATCCGAAATCGCTCCCTGGGTCTGTCTCAACTCCCTCGCCTTTTCAAATTCGAGGCGGGCAAAATCACGGCTCACCAACAACTCCGCTTTTTGTGCAGCAAGCAGGCGGGTGTCGAGACGTGCCAGCACCTGCCCGACCCGAATCTCGTCTCCCTCGTCCAGTTCCTCTTCCCGCGAGTTGGTCCCCAACTCGATGACCCGGCCTGCCATTTTGAACGACAGGGAGAAACGCTCATAAGGCCGAAGGGTTCCGGAATACTTGTCCACAATCTCGATGGGAGTTGAATGCACCTCCCGTATCGAAACCAGGGTCTCCCGGTTGTCGGAGGAAGCCCCGCCGGCAGTTTGTTCGATCTTGCGACCCTTCAGGTTAACGGCAATCATGACGAGGATTGCGAATACGGTAATCACGGTCATTCCGATGAATCGACCGAAAACAGCAAGGGTCCATTGAAATTTGATTGCCATGAGGTGTTCCAGGTGTGACGGGTGCCAGCCGTTCCCCAAGGGGGAAGACTCCCTCCGCCCTATTCGAACCGTTGGGAGATTTTTTCGACAACGGTCTTGCCAATATTCAGCGAGGACGTTGCCGCCGGAGAAGGGGCGTTGTTCACGTTGACCATCCGTTCGGTTTCCTCAATCAGAAAATCATCAACCAGGCTCCCATCCCGCATCACTGCCTGGGCCCGGATACCGGCGGGTGCAGCCACCAGGTCCTCTTTGCGGATCTCGGGCATCAATTCCTGCAAAGCCCGGACAAAAGCAGCCTTGCTGAACGACCGCCACATCTCGCCCATCCCCATCCTCCAGTGCTTCAGGGCCATGCGGATGAAACCGGGATAGGTCAGACTTTCCAGCAGGTCGCGGAGGTTGACATCCAGTTTCCGGTAACCTTCCCGGGCAAATGCCAAAACCGCGTTGGGACCGCATTCCACACCGCCTTCAATCATCCGCGTAAAATGCACTCCCAAAAAGGGAAATTTTGGATCGGGAACCGGGTAAATCAGGTTTTTACAGAGTCCCTGGCGCTCCGGCTTCAATTCAAAATATTCGCCCCGGAATGGGACAATTTTGGCCGAGGGAGGACTGCCACCGATGCGTGTGATGCGGTCTGAGTGCAGCCCGGCACAATTCACGACCAGCCGGGTCTCGATTTCACCGGTTTTCGATTTGACGATCGAGTTGCTACTTCGATGCTCAACATGGTTCACCCGGGAGCTTGTCCTGATTTCACCTCCTGCCGCGACAATCAACTCGCCCAGTTTTTCGCAGACCTGCCTGTAATTGACAATGCCCGCCTCGGGAACATGAATGGCTTTCAGACCGGCCGCGTGAGGCTCCAGTTCCGCCAGGCGTTCCCGGGATACAATTTCACAGTTTATCCCGTTGTCCTGGCCTCGCTGGAAAATCCGCTCCATCGCAGGAACTTCATCTTCAGAGCTGGCCACAATGACCTTGCCACAGACATCATAGTCAATCCCATGCTCCGCACAGAATCTCTCCATGGCCACTTTGCCTTCCCGGCAATTGATGGCCTTCAGTGAACCCGGCTTGTAATAGATGCCGGAATGCAGGACGCCTGAATTGTGCCCTGTCTGATGATGCCCGAGGGACTGCTCTTTTTCGAGCACGACAATTTTCAGGTCGGGAAAACGCTCTGAGAATCGATAACCGACGGCGAGGCCAACGATTCCTCCTCCGACAATCACCAGGTCAGTTTTTTGCATTGAGTCTTTAATCCCTTTAACAGGTCTTTCAGGCGACGGGCAACAGGCACCGCCATCGGTCAGGCAATCGGTCACCAACCTCTCCGTCAGGTTACCGGCCGATGTGAGCCGAGCCCCCGGTTTGCATCTCGCACATGGAGGCCCGACCTGGGGCGTTGATTCACTTGCAGGCCAGACAGGCAGGAAACCCTCGAGCCAGGGGAAACCAATCCAGAGAAATCAGGTGCAATCCCTTTTTTCCAGCAACAGGTCAGCCGCGGATGAAAAACCGCTGCAAGCGACCCGTTTTCCCCTTGCCTTATGAATGCCGTGACGAATGTGCCCAGTATAATTTGGTCCGCACCGGCTCACAATTGCGCCCGGCCGCATCAGAAGTCGGCAAACCGGAAATCCCGGCGGTACCGGGACTATTTTTTGTCCTTCCCATCCTCCGGTTCCGCATTGGCGGGCGGTCCCTCTGCGGCACCGTCCTTCAGGGGTTCCACTCCGGTATCCACCAGCAGGTAACCGGACCAGAAAAAAGGGTGATCCGTTTTCAAGGCCACATCACCGGTCAATGACCGGATCCGGGGCTCACGTTCCGGGTTAATCTCATTAAGTGCCGTCAACTGGCGGGCTTTCTCCCACGCCTTGACCGCCGAATTCCCGGACAACTCCGAGACAAAATTCCTGGTCAGGTTGTAGTCGTTTTCACCACCAACAGCCCAGCGGGAAATGAGAACCGTCCGGGCGCCCGACGCCATCATGGCAGAAACCGCCAGGAAGATTTCCTGACCATTTCCCCGAACCCTTCCGCTCCCTGCATCGGTATGATAGCCGGGCACGACGTATTGTTCCGGTCCTGCGAAGGGCAGATTCATCCAGGCCCTCATGTTGCTGCGGGGCTTTTCCTTGTCGACTTGCAGGGGCGCCCATTCCAGGCCCGCCATTTTTTCCGACATTTCAATTTCATCCCACACAATCAGTGTATCTATCTGGCTCGAATAGGAGGCTGAATCAAAGGGAATCCGCTGGTTGAGAACAGTCACTTCCGGCAAGGACTTTTGCAATTTTTCCACTTCCTGGGTGGTGACTTCCCTGTCCTGGTTGCGGGTCAGCCGTCCCGCAACCACCAGCGAGCGACCGGCCGGTTTCACTTTTCTCTCGTCAGGAACGATGGTCGATACAGTCGGTGCATAACGGATGGGCACCTGGTCCACCAGGTTGACCGCGTTCGCGTCGTCCCCCACCTGAAGGATTTCAAACGGCAGGTACCAGAGCGGACCGTCCGGTACGACAATCAGCTCGTCGTAGGATTCCCAGTTGGCGTTCTTGGGCTCCAGGGCTTTCATCAGTTCCCGGGCCGGTTTTTTCCAGCCGTTTTCTTCCAGGATTTTTTGCGACACGCTACCGGTACGCACACCGGTGTTGCCCATTTTTTTCAGGATCGCTGGAAGCGCCCGCTGGACCGCCACAGCCGGCACCTGCCTGTCGAGCTTGTAGGCATCCTTGGTCAGCAGGAACGAATAATACTGGTTGCCATTGAGAAAAAAGATCCAGGCAACCTGTTTCGGCTTGAGCCGTTTCTGCAATTCGCCGAACCGGAGTCGCGGTGGAAAACTCATGGGTGCCGCGTTCCGTTTCATGGCTGCATTGAGAATCATGGCATCCCGCAAAACCGAGTTCTCGGAAAGCTGGTTGACCAGCTGCACCTGGCTTTTCCCTTCTTCGCTGTCCAAGGCAGGAATCCCCTTGATTTTGGCCAGATCCTCCTCGATCTTTTTCGCACGGTCCGACAACGCCTGGTACTCGGGGTATGCGAGATTGAAAATCTTTTTCTGCTCCTGGGTCTCGGCACCGACCATCGTGTCAGGTGCCTCCAGCATCCAGCGAAAAGCCAACAAACGGCCACCCAGCGGCATCGCGTTGTAAAACTGAAACCGTCGGATGTTGTCGGCGATCTCAATCCCTTTTTCGTATTCCTTTCTCCCCATTGCAATCTGGAACCACCGGGCGCGCGGGTCCTGCAGTGGAGAAAGGAGCAATGTCAAAGCCTCCAGCGGAGAGACCTGCCAATCACTGCCGGTCGGTTCTTTCAGCAGTTCGCCATAAATCTCTCCTGCGGTGCGCTGTGTCACCATCCCGTTCAGGTCAAGCTGAACCGCTTTCCTGATTTGAAACAGCCGGCGACTGGAAGACGCATAGATCTTGATCGCGTTGGCAGCATTGGCATAGCAGTCCCCTACATTTCCGGCCAGTGCATTGGCCTGGGCCAGGTGAAAGAAATACCTGGCTGCCAATTCGGAATTTCGCGTGTCACGATCGATAAAACGTTTGGCCTTGTCCAAGAAGGCCAACGATTGGCCGCCGTTGTTGACCTCGATGTTGGCCTCCGCACCCAGCAACAACAGGTTGCAGCGTACGGCGTCCGGCAATCTGGAAAAAAGATCTCCCTGCAGGATCAGGGACAAGGGCTCGTACTCCCCCTGGTTTCCATTCAACAGGTGGACCAGGAAGCCCCGGTGAAAGGACTGGGACAGAATCACCCACTGGCGAAAGATGGCGGCTGAAAAAGTGGCTTCCAGGTAGAGCGTCTGCGCGGTTTTCAGCTTTCCCTGCTGGGCGTGGACGTTGGCCAGTTCGAAGAGGGCAATCGGCGTCAACGGATGATCCAAACCCTTGGCCTGGGCAGCACTCTGAAGGTTCAGCTCCGCTTTGGAGAATTCCTGATTGGCGGCCAGTGCCACACCGTTTACCAACTCTGTCCAGGCCTTGGCATAGGGGTGCTGATTCATGAGCGAAGCTTCTGCCGCAGCACCCAGCGTGCGGGAATAGGGAGCGTGTCGGGTCAACGGTCCCATCAGTTCGCGGCGACGGACCATCGCGAGGCCCGCACATTTGAGTATCTCCGAAACATCGGCCAACCTGTGTTCGGTCGGACGAAACACCCCCCCGTTTTGTATCGCATTCTGGGCATTCGGGTCACCGAACAGCACTTGCATGTTTTTGACTCTTGCGATGGCACCGGTCCGCCGGGTCGTCCCCCAGTTGATCCGGGCCTGGGCCACCGCACTTTCGTCCCGTTGCAGCGTTGCCGGAAAAGTCACCCGCTGCAGCCAACCTGCGTTGGCGAGGTAGACATCGAGAGCATCCCGGTAAAGCTCAATGGCCCGATCGAAATTCCCGACCTGGTAGTGACATTCCCCGGCCATGGTGAACGAACAGACGGCATCTACCCAAAGCTGGCTTCCCTGGGCTGTTCCCAGTTTGTAACCGCTGGACGCCTTGAGAAACAGCTTTTCGGCCGTTTGAAACTTGCCGGCATCAAAGGCCTGCAAGCCGGTGTAATACTGGCCTTGTGGCAGACTGTTTTGGGCAAACTGAGCCTGCAAGTTGGTCCCGCCGCCTACCAGAAACAGCAGAAAGAGCAAAAACCGGAGGGCAATTGTCTCAATGCACCTTTGTGCCCTCCACCTTTTTGCCAGCCAAACGTGAAAGCACTGAACTGATTGCATTGTCATGAACTGATTCTCCGTTTTACGCGCGCCCTCGCCCGGCCCAGGTGTCGATCCCCGAAAAACGGACATCAGAGTACCGCTGTTTTTCGCCTGCTGACCGGGATCCACACAAGATTGCCTTCAGAATAATCCTTTTTCCTGCAATTGGCGAACCAAATCCTTCCGGCTATCGGGAGGATTGGGGATTTAGACCGCCTTTTTTGATTTTTCCGCCAAAGTCCCGCTTGGACCGTTCCGATAAGAGTTGTAACGAATACAGAAGATTTTCTGATTTTGACCAATCCAAACGAGCCGAAAAGACCAGGGCCACCGAAAGGTACGACGGAGTCGAAGAAATGAAGTCCAAAAAGTTTACCAAATCTCTGCAGCTCACTCTTTGTGGTATTTGCCTTTCAGTCGTCTGCTTCGCATCCGGTTGCCAGATCACCGTTGGTGGGCAACTCCTGCCCAGTCCCAACTACCTTACGGACGACCTGCAGTACTTCCCACCCGGTCCGGAATTCAAACTGCAAAATGAAGCCAACGCTCTCGAAGCCTACAGGGCCGAACAGGCGATTGGCGAAGAATAGGGTTCGAAAACATCTCAACAGCTGCAGCCGCTCCATCGGGCGGCTGCAGCTGTTTCTTGGCCCCAAACGTGGCTCTCTTGAATACCGGGCCGGTTTGGCATCGAATACAGGAACCCGTTTCCCAAACCAGTGGTCCTGAGCATGCACCAGACACCGGGTCAAAAATTTCGCGAGGCCATCAGGCAGCAGAATCCGCTGTCGATTGTGGGGACGATCAACGCCTACACAGCGATGATGGCTACCCGCATCGGGCACCAGGCCATCTACCTCTCCGGGGCCGGCTGCGCCAACTTTTCCTACGGCTTGCCCGACCTCGGCATGACCTCCCTGAATGATGTCGTGGAAGATGCCCGGCGAATCACTTCCGCGGTCCCCACTCCTCTGCTGGTTGATATCGATACAGGCTGGGGGGGCAGCTTCAACATCGCCCGCACCATCGGTGAAATGGAACGGGCGGGCGTTGCCGCGGTCCACATGGAAGACCAGGTATCCCAGAAAAGATGTGGGCACCGCCCCAACAAGGAACTGGTGACCGCCGAAGAGATGATTGACCGGATCAAGGCTGCCGTGGATGCCAGGATCGATGATTCCTTTTTTATCATGGCTCGAACCGACGCCTACGCGGTGGAAGGCATGCAGGGAGCCATGGATCGCTCGGCAGCCTACCTGGAGGCTGGCGCGGATGGCATCTTCGCCGAAGCAATGCCTGCGCTGGATGACTATCGCCAACTGGCTGCGGCCATGGACGCTCCCCTGCTGGCCAACCTCACCGAATTCGGCCTGACCCCTCCCCTGACTGCTGGCCAACTTGCCGAATGTGGTGTCCAACTGGTCCTCTATCCCCTCACCGCAGCGCGGGCCATGAATCGGGCCGCGGAACAGATCTACCGGCACCTGCTCGTCCAGGGGGCACCTGCAGAGCGACTTGACCAATTACAGACT
Organism: Planctomycetota bacterium; assembly: GCA_036336715.1. Taxonomy (GTDB): domain Bacteria; phylum Planctomycetota; class Planctomycetia; order Pirellulales; family Pirellulaceae; genus JABAAE01. The sequence continues at coordinate 3,260 of JAYZFP010000132.1, read as the reverse complement.
CGGGACGAGCTGTATGACTACCTGGGTTACCTGGATTATGAAAAAAAACTGGACCAGCTGTTCGGCCAGCAGTAGGTTACCGGTTTCCATCCATATCCTTTGCAATCATTTACTTTTGGGCAAACTTCCAATCCCTGGCAGTCCCCCAATGCCCCGACTGCAGCGGCAGCTTTTGGCATCCCCTTCTGAATGCTGTATTTGGATACCCGGGGAAAAGGTATCCTGAACGGCCCGGACCGAGGGGGACGCGGAACGGGAAAGGCCCGTTCATTTCCCAGGAGAACCGATGGCTGAAAACAGAAACCGGACAGAAGGTCTGCGTGGCCAGGTAGCCGGCAAGACGTCGATTTGCACGGTGGCCGCAGGAGGCCATTCAGGCCTGACCTACTATGGTTATGAAATCGGAAATCTTGCCGCAGCGTGCATCTTCGAAGAAGTTGCCTACCTTCTGCTGGAGGGCGATTTGCCGAACCGGTCGCAATTGAACGACTTTATGGAACAGTTGCACGTTGCGAGGAAACTGCCTGACGAACTTCTGGAAGTCCTTGCAAGAATCCCGGTCACGGCCCACCCCATGGATGTGTTGCGAACAGGTGTTTCCATGCTGGGCAACCTCGAAACCGAAACCGATTTTGGACAGCAAAAGCAGCATGCCATCCGCCTGCTGGCCGCAATGCCCGTCATGATCACCACCTGGTATCGTCAAACCCGGGACCAAACGGTTTTGACCGCCCCTGCCCGATCGCGAACGATTGGTGGACATTTCCTGGAACTGCTTCACGGAAAACTACCTGACGCATTCCACGAAAAGGTAATGAACGTCTCGTTGATCCTGTATGCGGAACACGAATTCAACGCTTCGACCTTCACGGCAAGGGTCTGTGCCTCGACCCTCTCCGACCTCCACAGTTGCATCACCGGAGCGATTGGTTCACTACGCGGAAATTTGCACGGTGGAGCCAACGAAGCAGCCATGGCGATGATTGAACAATGGGAATCGCCCGATGAGGCAGAATCCCAATTGCTGCAGATGCTGGATCGGAAGGAAAAAATCATGGGATTCGGCCACGCGGTGTACCGGGACAGGGACCCCCGAAACGCCATCATCCGGGAGTATTCCCGGCAATTGGCGGAATCCGTCAAAGACGACCGGCTGTACCCCGTTTCCGTGCGATGTGAAGAAGTCATGTGGCGTGAAAAAAAGCTGTTTTGCAATGCAGATTTTTTTCATGCTTCGGCTTACCATTTCATGGGAATCCCCACGCCGCTGTTCACACCGCTTTTCGTGATGGCCCGTACCGCCGGCTGGTCCGCCCATGTTTTTGAACAACGGGCTGACAACCGGATCATTCGCCCCAACGCCGAATATGTCGGGCCCCCCGCCCGCGAGGTGATTCCCCTGGCGGATCGATGAAGCGGGAACCAATGCAGAAAAAGCGGCACTGTCTAGCGGCCTGCTGGCACGTCCAGCCAAACCCGGGATTCCACTCACACTCCATCCACAGCCGACCGATTTGTACCGGCCGGGCAGGCAATCAGCTCCTGCGACTTTCCCATCCCTCAACTTTCAATCGATGACAAAGCATGTCAGCCAATTTTGACCTGAACAACCGACCGCCCTACGACGATGTCATTCAGACCCTGGCCAATTACGTGCTGGAGCATGAAGTGACTTCGGAAGAAGCAATGCAGACCGCGGAACTCTGCCTGATCGATTCACTGGGCTGTGGATTCAGGGCGTTGGCGTTTCCGGAATGCACAAAAATGCTCGGCCCCTGGACGGAAGGAACGACCGTTGCCCGGGGAGTCCGTGTACCCGGGACCCACCATGTCCTCGACAGAATCAAGGGAGCCTGGGATATCGGCTGCCTGATCCGCTGGCTCGATTTCAACGACACATGGCTGGCAGCTGAATGGGGACACCCCAGTGACAACCTGGGTGCCATCCTGGCAATCGCCGACTCGCTTTCCCAGGCGGAAAACCGGCCACCGTTGAGCGTCCGGGATGTTTTACACTCCATGGTCCTGGCCCACGAAATCCAGGGAGTGCTGGCACTGGAAAACAGCTTTAACCGCGTTGGGCTGGACCATGTCCTGCTGGTGCGAGTGGCCTCCACGGCCATCGCAGCCCGGATGATGGGAGCCAACCGGGAGCAGACCCTGTCGGCGATTTCCCATGCCTGGATCGACGGTTCTTCACTGAGAACCTACCGGCATGCTCCCAATGCTGGCTCACGCAAAAGCTGGGCAGCAGGTGACGCCACATCGCGGGGCGTTCTCCTCGCGACCATTGCGATGAAAAACGAAATGGGAATTCCGGGCGCACTGACCGCACCCACGTGGGGGTTTTATGACGTGGCCTTCAGCCACAACAGCCAGGATGGCCAGCTCAAACCGGCCGAGGAAAGAACGATTCGATTCCAGCGTGAGCTCGGTAGTTACGTGATGGAAAACATCCTGTTCAAGCTCAGTTTTCCTGCCGAATTCCATTCACAAACCGCTTGCGAGGCAGCGGTTCGACTGCACCCTCAAGTCAGCAACCGGATCCGGGACATCCAACGGATCGAAATCAGCACGCATGAATCCGCAATTCGGATCATTTCCAAGCAGGGACCGCTGGCCAACCCGGCCGACCGGGATCACTGTTTGCAGTACATGGTGGCAGTGCCGCTGCTGACCGGAGGTCTGACGGCCGAAGATTACGAGGATGATTTCCACCGGTCCCACCCGGAAATCGACATCCTGCGGGAAAAGATGACGGTCATCGAACGCCCCTCCTATTCCCTCGACTACCACGACCCGCAAAAACGTTCGATCGCCAATGCCCTCCAGGTGTTCTTTACCGACGGTTCGTCGACGGAACGGATCGAAATTGAATACCCGATCGGCCATCGAAGACGGCGCCAGGAAGGAATCCCCGTGCTGAGGGAGAAATTTACCGACAGCGTGCAGCAGGCATTCGGAACGCCCCAGGCGAATTCCATTCTTGAATTGTCACTCGACTCCCCCAGGTTCCAGGCGACCCCCGTTCACCGTTTGATGGGAATGCTTTCCCTGACGTGATTCCAGGAGCTTTCGGGATCAGCAGCTTGCAGTCGATGGTTGCGGGGCACTGGTATTTGGCCACCCGTTGATTCACCACCAGAACCGCACGCCCAGCAAGGGACCGCCGATATCCGTCCGGCCCACCCGGCGAAATTCATAGCCCGTGAAAGCCTCGGCATGCCGGTAATTGAGGCCGAGGGTCGCCAACAGGTGCG
>JAYZFP010000131.1:0-3932 GCA_036336715.1 Planctomycetota bacterium | reverse complement strand
TGTTTTTTGCGAGTTGTTTTTTGCGGAGGCTTGGCTGGCCTCTTCCATTCCATTTGAGTTCTTTACCATGCTGCCGTAACGTTGGATGTTGGTGATTTGACAGCATCTGTCGAAAAAACCAACACTGAATGATCCTGCCTGGCAAAATTCTGGTGTAAGATCAAAAGTGGAAGCCTTGGCACCCGAATTGCTTTGATGGATGGAAGCTGTCCCAATTTTTACCTTTACAAACGATTTCAGGTTCATCGATGTTCAAAAAAATCCTGCTCCAGCTGGCCGCGTCACTCGTCATTGTTCCGCAGGCTTTCCCAACAGCCAAAGCGCAGCAGGACAACCCGGACCGCGCTGACCTGGTGGCCAAGGCCTACCGATTTCTGGAGGGACAGCAGAACGCCAACGGCTCATTCAGTGGCGAAACCGGGCCGGCCATCACAGCGATTATTTCAACAGGACTCCTGCGGAACGGGATTCCGGAGACGGATCCAGTGCTGACACGGGCGCTGGGTTATCTTGAAAAATTTGTTCAGCCCTCCGGCGGGATCCATCAGAAAGAAACGTTCTACAAAAATTACGAAACCAGCCTCAGCCTGATCTGCTTTGCGACAGCAAACCAGGGAGGCAAATACGAAAACATCATCAGGAAAGCCGATCAGTTTTTGAAAGGCCTGCAGACGGACGAGGGATCGGCGGACCCCTCGGATGTCGAATTTGGCGGGATCGGCTATGGAAAACACCAACGCCCGGATCTCTCCAATACCTCGACCCTCGTCGATGCACTGAAGGCAGCCGGCAACGGGGCTGATTCAGAAGCCATGAAACGGGCCCTGGCATTCATTTCCCGCTGCCAGAATCTGGAATCCGAGCACAACACGACCAAATTTGCCGCCAGGCTTAACGATGGAGGAATGTACTACACGCCTGCAGCGGGGGGAAAAAGCCAGGCAGGGAACGCAGCAAACGGGGGCCTGAAAAGCTACGGTTCGATGACGTATGCGGGACTGAAAAGCATGATTTTCGCCGGGGTCAAAAAAGACGACCCGCGGGTACAAGCTGCGATTGGCTGGATTCGAAGCCATTACAGCCTCAAACAGAACCCTGGAATGGGCAGGGGAAACCTGGGAGCTCAGGGCCTCTATTATTATTTTCACGTTTTTGCCAAGACACTGGATGCAATTGGTGTCGAAGAATTCGAAGACGCAAAAGGAAACAAGCATCCCTGGCGGGACGAGCTGAGACAGGAACTTGCCGAACGCCAGCGGCCGGATGGTTCCTGGATCAACACTCAAAGTGATCGCTGGATGGAGGGGGATTCCAATCTCGTAACCGGTTATGCCCTGTTGGCACTCAGCTACGTCGAACCCGCCAAAAAAGCAGCTGCCGGTAAATAGATTCCGGTAAATGGACTCCGCTGAAGGGACTCCGCTGAAGGGACTCCGGGCAATTCGACCGGCAGCGGTTTTTACAGCAATCTGCAATTCATGGGCCTTACCGATTTGGCAAAAACCTCTCAGGTGTTTTGGTTGGAAGAGCCTCCCAACGCAGGAAATCGTCCGTTCGGGTCAAGTGCCCGCTTGATTGACTGACTCAGTTTGCCAAAGATCCCATCATCGGTTCCCACGATTCCCTTGCTGCAACTCTCGCCTTTCGGCTGGGAACCACGGATCAACAGGAAATGCTGCCGCAGGGCAGCCAACCTCTCCGAAAACAGCTTGACTTCACCCTGGCTACCCGAAACGTAAATCAACTGTCCACCAATGCATACCCGATACGACAGACCAAATTCTCCGGCCAGCCGAATCCAGTCTGCCACTTGATTCAACTGCGTCGGGATCTTCAGTAACGTATCCTGCCGCTGCCAGGAAAAACGGTTCGCATCCTCCCATAACGCCGCTTCTTCGTCCCCGTCCTGCAACCACTGGTCCGGAGACCGCCCGATCACCGATTCGATCCTCTGACCAGCTGATTGGATGGTCCGCTCGGGGCCACCGATCCGAATCAGCAGCCTGGAGTCGCAGATGTCAATGGCGTCCATTTCCAGCGGTATGCGAATCAACCTGCGTATCGCTTCCAGGTGTTGTTCCGGTTCCCCCTCAAACCCAAGAGTGGCCTGGCAATCCGGTCGTGGAAACACCTTGAGCGTCAGGTCGGTCAACAGGCCAAACCTGCCATAGCTGCCAACCATGAATTTCGGCAGGTCGAATCCCGCCGCATTCTTGACCACTTTTCCCCCGGCCATTACGAGGTTTCCCAGTCCATCGACAAAGTGGAGGCCCAGCACAAAATCCCTGGCTCCACCAAAACGGAGGCTTGATGAGCCATTCAACCCGCTGGCAATGGCTCCGCCCAGGGGAGCTCCTTCGGCGGAAAACGGTGGATCAAAAGGGAGGAACTGGTTTTGCTGGCCCAGCACCCGCTGGATTTCGCTGATCGGAGTCCCGGCCTGCGCAGTGAAGGTAAACTCAGTCGGTTCATACTCGGTGATCCCGCACAGACCATCGCATTTCAGCAAACAGCCATCCGCGGGCAGCAGTCCCAACAAAGGCTTGGTCTGCGCCCCGACTGGCAGCAGATTCGATCCGGATTTCACCGCATCGATGGCCTGGTCGACCGACTCAAGTCTGATGGAACGCATGGACTTTCTCCAACTAGCACCTTTAACCGGAAATTTCACACTATAAACTAAAAGACTTGCATTTCGTCAGCACCCGTCCAACACGTTTCAGGAGCTTCCTTTGGAGATCGTTCACTATCCACATCCGACACTGCGGTACAAGTCGAAACCGATCAAACGTGTCAACCGGGAGCTGAAGTTGATCGTGGATCAAATGTTCGATTTGATGTACCAGGCTGCTGGTGTCGGACTGGCAGCCAACCAGGTCAACCTTGGCATTCGCCTGTTCGTGATGAATGAAGCGGGACAGCGGGGTGACGGGGAAGAACATGTATTTATCAATCCCGTCCTTTCCAAGCCGAAAGGCTCCGAGGAAAAACAGGAGGGCTGTCTCAGCCTGCCGGAACTCTATGGCAACGTGATCCGGCCAAGGGAAATCCTTTGCCAGGGCTACAACCTGCGTGGAGAGACCTTCAACGAAGTCGTCGATGGCCTGTTTGGCCGCATCATCCAGCACGAATCGGATCACCTGGATGGCGTTTTATTTATCGACCGGATGAAGGAATCGACTCGAGAACAGATCGAAGGAGAAATCGACGAATTTGAGATCGATTTTGATGCCAAGCAGAAATCGGGGGAAATTCCTGATGAAACGGTAATCCGGAATCACCTGGCGGATGTCGAATCCCGTTTCTGTTGATCGCTTTTTTGGTTTTGGAGGCCTGGTTTGACAGAGTGTCGAGACCCTCGAAAAGCATACGGATCCTCCGTGGTTTACTTATCCAAAAGGAATGAACTTGCCTTTCGTTTACTGTCGGGGGTAAAATCTTTTGGGCGGGGGCCTTTTGAGAGGAGTGGTTTCCACCATGAGCAAATCTGCTTTTTTTCCAGGCTCCCCTTGCTGCGAGTCGAGTCGCCTCCCGGACACAGCAAAAAACTCCACAGCAAAAAAACACACCGACCGGTGTTATTCTTTTACCCGCCCCGGGAGAGTGGTCAGGTCAAACTGGTTATCGGGGGCCCAGGCCGCCAGGAAGATTTTGTTTGCTGCGATCCTTTTGTTGGCACTGCCATGTGACGGCATCCAGGCAACGGACGAAGTGGCCAAAAAACTCCTGACCGAATTCTGGTCACTGACACGCAAAAAGGAAGCCGATCGTTTTTATGCCCGGTCGGAGCGCCCGAATCCGGAATCCGTCTATGCCTACGCATTGGTAAAAAGCCGTCAGCACGACGTCCAAACCGCGTTGGAAGCCATTGAGCAATTGCATCAGATGGACGACCGGAATCTCCAATCCTGGCGTCTGAAAACCTGGCTGCT
>JAYZFP010000130.1:0-38087 GCA_036336715.1 Planctomycetota bacterium | reverse complement strand
ATCGTCCAGGTGGTCCATTATCCTCTTTTCAATGGGGTGGGCGAATCAAATTTTGTCGAATACCAGCGTCGGCACCAGCGCAACATCACGATGGTGGTGGGACCGGTAATGTTGATCGAACTGTTTTCGGCACTGTTGATGATCTACTATCCCCTGGAAGGGGTCCCGATGCGACTGATCTTCCTGAGCCTGGGAAGCGTTCTGCTGATCTGGATTTCAACAGCGATGGTCCAGATTCCCTGTCATGCCCGACTGGAAAAGGGCTTTGACCGACAGGCCTACAGCCGCCTGGTAGGAACCAATTGGTTGCGGACGATTGTATGGACGCTCCGGGGAGGTCTGGTCGTGTGGATGCTGATACTCCTGCTTGCGAATCCCGCCGGTTCCTGATGCAATGCCATGGAACTCGGCATGCTGGACTGCAGACAATCGGGGGGCATTGAGAACCGGATTCCAAAGAAAATCTGCCACAGGCCCCAAGTCCTGCCAGCGTGGCTCAGGCCAATGGATGGTGTCGGCCCGAGCAGGAAGTGATTCGAAAAAGCTGTTCAGCCGAAGAAGCGACCAGCTGTGTGCCAACCGCCCTCCACTGCCAATTCCCTCCAACCGTTGCCGGCAGGTTCATTCGAGCACCATTATCGAGTCCGAGCAGATCCTGCAGTGGAATCACGGCCATCCGGGAGCGGGAATCCATAACGGATTCCATCAGCTCGATATGTGGATTGGCAGATTCATTCACGATTGACTGCAAGGCCGCCAACCCCGCTCCCGTCGCACTCTTTGCCATCTCCTGGTACCAACCTACCAGCGTGTCATTGTCGTGTGTCCCCGTGTAGGCAACCGAAAACTCGGGGTAGTTCGGCGGAAAATGCAGATTGTCTTCTTTTCCGTCGAAGCCGAACTGCAAAACCCGCATCGGTGGAAAGCCGAGCCTGTCCCGCAACTGGTGCACCTCGCGGGTTATCAAACCTAGGTCTTCGGCAATGATCGGCAACTCGCCCAGTTCCTGGCTGGCTACCAGAAAGGGCGCCTCCTGCGGACCTTTTTTCCAACTCCCTGAGACGGCGTTGGGTGCGTCACCCGGGATCTCCCAATAGGCCTCGAAACCTCGAAAGTGATCGACGCGGACCAGGTCGTACTGGGCCATTGCCCGGCGAAGTCGATTCACCCACCAACGATAGCCATCCAGCTCCATTTCATTCCAACGGTACAGGGGATTCCCCCACTTTTGACCGGTCGGGCTGAAGTAGTCCGGTGGAACCCCCGCCACCACCTGCGGTCGTCCATTTGGCAACAGGTGATACTGTTCCTGGTTGGCCCACACGTCAACACTTTCGTGTGCGACAAAAATGGGCAGGTCACCATAAATCGCGACGCCCCTGCGACTAGAAGATTCCTTGAGCCGATTCCATTGCTGATGGAAAACGAACTGCAGGAACCGGGAAAACAGGATACGGTCCGCGAATTGTTCACCAAACTGTCTCAAGGTGTCAGAATCGCGAACCCGCAAACCATCCGGCCATCGAGTCCAATTGAATTCCTTCCTCTCCAGGGCCACCGCCTCGAACAGTGAAAAATCAACCAGCCAGTCCTGCTGCTGACAGAATGCCTGGAAATCCGGATCACCCTCGAGCCGGGACCTGGAGTCCGTAAACGCCGACTGGAAAGCCTGTTGCTTGTATTCACGAACCAGGCGGAAATCCACCCGTGTCGGATCGGAGTCAGGAAATGCTTCCGGGAGTTCCCTCAACCAACCATCACTGACGAGATCTTCGAGGCTGATCAAAAGAGGATTTCCGGCGAACGCGGAATAGCTGCTGTAAGGGGAGTTCCCCTGGGCCGTTGGACAGAGCGGCAGGATTTGCCACACCCTCTGCCCTCCCCTGGCCAGAAAATCAACAAACTTGCGAGCCTCCGGACCGAGGTCCCCGATTCCATGACCCCCGGGCAGACTGGTGACGTGCATCAGGACACCGGAACAGCGTGGGTATTTTGAGAGGATCAATGGGATCAGGCCTCGAACAACAGGTGAATCGGGAATCAGACTGGCAGTCGGAAACGTCCGCCTATGGATTTATAGGACGAGTCGCCTCCGTCGAAAAGGGAGCCTTCCAAAGGACAACAGCGGATGCCGCGGCTTACTGGCACAAAGTGACTTTCTCGGCGTTCTTGGGGACCCGACTGGATCAGTCACCAGCTCCCGTCTGTCCGCACCCCCCTGTGGCGATTCACTATACTGGGGCGATCAGTCAACTTCGGACCTTGCCAGCTTACCCAGGTTGAAATCCCCTGAATGCAATGAAAAACCTCAAAAAAACAAAACAGAACTGCCTGGTCTGGATATTCTTACTGGTCCTGCCCCATGCAGTGGTCTGCCCACAAGCTTCCTTTTCCCGGGTGGAGACCCTGGCCGGAAACGGAAAACCGGGGCCGCCGACCGCGGGGCACCCGCTTGAAGTCCCCGTCTCCAACCCTTTTGGAATTCATCCGACCCCCGACGGAGGTCTGGTCATTGTCTCTTTCGACCAGCATGTCATTTTGAAGATCAATTCCGGGGGGACCCTGCTGAAAGTGATTGGAGGAACCGGCACCCGGGGAAACTCGGGTAAGGAAAAATCACTGGCCACGCGGGTGCAGGAAAACAGTCCCCACGAAGTCCAGGTCGACTCCGAGGGTAACGTCCTGGTGGCGGATACCTTCAACCATCGGGTGGGTATCATACGGCAATCTTCGGGAACCTGGGAGACCCTTGCCGGTACCGGCCAGGCAGGTTTTTCCGGCGATGAAGGTCCCGCCAGGCAGGCCAGCTTTCACCAGGCATACAGTATCGCACTCTCTGGCGACCAGCTGTTTGTCGCCGACCTGAAGAATCACAGGATCAGGCAGATCCACATGAAAAAAGGGACCATTCACACCGTTTGCGGAACAGGAAAACGAAAAATGCCACGTGATGGAGAACTGGCCAAAACACAGCCACTTTCCGGTCCAAGGTCTCTGGCGGTTGACAAAAAAAATCTCTGGATCGTTTTGCGGGAAGGGAACAGCGTCTGGCGAATGGATCGCAAATCGAAACGTCTTTACCACGTGGCAGGTACCGGGAAAAAAGGATTCAGCGGTGATGGAGGAGACGCCAGGAAGGCGGCCCTGTCCGGTCCCAAAGGGATCGCTGTCGACCCGGGAAAGGCCATCTACATTGCAGATACCGAGAACCATGCCATTCGACGAGTCGACCTGGTGACCCGTCAAATTTCAACGGTGATGGGTGGGACTGGTAAAAAAGGATTTGACGGAGATGGACTCAATGTCCAAATGAGAATGCTGGCACGACCTCATGGTGTTTTCCTGATGGCCAATGGAGACCTTCTGGTGGGAGATTCTGAGAACCATCGCGTTCGCCGGCTGATCAAAGATGATTGAGCCCCCCGATGGGCTGTCGAAAAAGAAGCGCGGCGACGGGAACGCTCGTTGGTTGCCCCGCCAATGAACGTTCAATAGATTTGAAACAGGCGTTTCGTTCACGCCTCTTTTTCGATTCAACAGGGGTCCTGGATGCCTGGCAAACGGTCAGTTCACGCGTCAAACAGGGTAGCGGATGAAAGGTTTCGACGTTACCAACGGGTCATTGACAAGCTGATCGCGTCCCGGGAATTCCATTTGAAAGAACTCCATCAGACGTTGGTGGAAAAACCGGCATTTGTGACCCGTCTGATCAACGAGCTGATTGCGCAGGGCTGGTTGATCGAGATCCAACCCCGCAGCTACCGATGGCACCCTCAACGGGGCCCCTTTCCGGGGGAACAATGGATCCATGAAAAACTCTCGGGGGGCCAGATCCGGGAATCACCGCTTCAGGATCGTCCGCGGGAGAGACTGCTGGCCATGGGAGCAGAACATCTGCGTTTAGCCGAGTTGCTGGCCATACTGATCCGTTCCGGAAGGCCGGGTGAATCGGCGGTCAGCGGGGGAGAAAAAGTCGCCAGGGTTTTCGCTCACCGCTTGCAGGATCTTCCCCGTGCAGGCCGCGGTGAACTCAAGTCGCTGTCCAGCGCAGTCGAAAAAACCGCTTTCTGTCAGATCATGGCGGGAATCGAATTGGGAAGGCGGATCGCCGCCCGGGCCCCCAACCACACGCTCCCTCAAATCAGCTCTTCCACCGAAGCGATCGAATACTGCAGCCGGCATTTTGAAAGACTGGTCCTGGACAGCAAACAGGAGGAATTTCACATCGTATCCCTTGATACGAAAAACCGGGTGATCGCCAGTCACCAAATCACGGTGGGCACCCTTGATGCCAGCCTGGTCCATCCGCGCGAGGTCTTTCGCGCGGCGATCAAGGATGCCGCATCGTCGATTCTCCTGGTCCACAATCACCCCTCGGGGGACCCGACACCCAGCCGGGAAGATATCTCTGTAACGCGACGTCTTGAATCGGCTGGAAAACTGATCGGGATCGATGTCATCGACCACGTGGTGCTCGGATACCCGGCAGCGGTCAGTATCCGGGAATACGAAGCGCCCGGGCCCTGACTGGTTGCCCACCTCCATTGTTGGCAGAGTCAATTGTGGCAGGCTGTCAACTGGATTCCTGGCCCTGCGGGTAAAGCGCATCAGCCATTGACTGCAAGAACTTTCTCATGCTCGGAACTGCTTCGGGCGGATGAAAGGGCAAACCTTTTCAGGGCCTCCGCCAGTTCATCCAGGGAAACTGGCTTGCGAAGGAAACAGTTGAATCCGCTGAAGCGGGAGAATTGCCGGTCATTGGATTGGCTGGTCGCAGAAAGTGCAATCACAACCAGTTCGTCCGCGGCGTATTTTTTCCTGAGTTCCTTGATGGCTTCGATCCCACTCATGTCCGGCATCATGATGTCCATGAAGACTGCGTTAAAATCCCCGGAACCCGCTTCGATCAATTCGATCGCTTCTGCGCCATTGGAAGCCTGGGTGACCTGATGTCCAAGGTTCTTGATCATGTCGGAGACGATCACCCGACAGAAGTCATCATCGTCCACTACCAGAACATTCAGCTGGTTGGCATGTTCCCCCGGTTTCAGATCGTTTTTATCGGCGGACAATTCGTGGAACAGGCAGTCAAATGAAAAAACCGAACCCTCCGTTGATGAATTCAACAGTTTGAGGTCTCCCCCCATCGATTCACAAATCTTCCTGCATATGGACAAACCCAACCCCAGGCCATTTTTTTTCCGCTTGCGCGAGTTGGAACCCTGTTCAAACGGCTCAAAAATCAACTCCCGTTTTTCTTCCGGCACACCCTCGCCGGTGTCCGTAATCGTGGTCGTCAGGCAAATCGATTTGCGGGCGGCGCTTTTTGCCTGGACAGAGACGGTAATCCCCCCCTCTCGGGTCGCAAATTCTGCATTGTTAAGCAGGTTGGAAAGAACCTGCCCATACCGAATCGCATCCCCCGAAACCCTGGACGGCAGGTCTTCCGCCAGTTCGACCTTCAAGTCCAGTTCCGGTCGCTGCAAACGAATCGGGTTAACACAGATTTCCACCGTCTGCCGGATATCAAACGGGGAATTGGCCAGGAACATTTTCCCGTTTTCAGCTTTTGAGAAATCAAGCAGGTCATCGACCAGCCTTTGCAGCCTGGTGGAAGCGTTATCCATCAGCTGCAGGTGTTTCCTCGTTTCGTCATCCAGGTGATTTGCCATGGACATCAATTCAACCGAACCGGAAATAACGGCCAGGGGAGTGCGGATTTCATGACTGGCTACCGCCACGAAATCAGACTTAGTCGAACCATTGAAAAATTGGCTCTGCATGGCATATTCTTTTTGGATCTCCACATCCGCAGACACGTCACGGATCACATAAATTGTTTCGCCCCCTGAAAATTCATCGGGATCCATCCGGTGAATCCGAAACCACTTTTCAAAACCCTCCTTCAAGAATTTCATCCGGTGAATGCCTTTGAATGGCTCCACACAGGGTTCGAGGAACTCTTCAATCAGTTCCTTGATACTGATGTCTCCCGATGAAAGGTCACTGATCTCAAACAGGTCGGCAAAGGAATCATTACACAATACCAGATTCCCTTTTTCCGATGTGGTGCAGATGGCATCCTCGAGACCATCGAAGGTCTCCTTCCACTGCTTGTTGGTTCTTCGCAGGATGGCCTCTATCTGCTTTTGGGAGGCGGCCTGCTTGCCCACGGAAATTCTCTTTTGATAGGAAATTGCCAACAGCGAAGACAGCAGAATCAAAACGCAAACCAGAACATAACGGAGCCTCGATTTTTCGGATTCGGTTTGCCGGATCTTCCCCTCGAGATCCCGCTGGTTTTTGAACATCGTGCTCCATTGCTTTTCACTTTCCAGTTCGACCGACTTGCTCTTCAGTGACTGAATCAGCTCATCGATCGTACTCGACTGAACGTCGCGGAAACCCAGGGCAAGATCGAAGTATTCCTGTTGGTAAACGGCCACCTCTTCCCACTGCCCCAGCATCGAACAGCATTCCATGATCCCCCGTAAAAGTTCGATCTTCCGGATAGGAGATTCGGTCATGACGTATTTTTTTACCCGGCTTGATTTCAAGGAAGCGATGTCAGATGTTTGATTCCCCGAGGAAAACTCCTCAAGTCGCTCGATCCATTGCTTGATTTCAGGAGAGCCAACAAGTTTGGAGTGGATGCGGGCCATATTCAGGCATTGACCCAGTTTTTCAGAAACACCAACGGTGCCTTCGAGAATGTGGCATTCTCCGAGCATGAGCCAGGACAGCGCCAGGATAAAATGGTTCTGTTTCAGTTGGGTCCTGGCCTGGATCTTGAAGATCAGCTCCCGCGCTTCGGCCCATTGCTGCCCCTCCAGCATTTTTCGGGCGACGACCAGGTCCATTGAATTTTTCCAGATCGGTGAAACCTGTTCGTCAATTCTTCTTGACAATCCTTTCAGCTTTTCCAGGGCGACCTTGTTGGAAGTTGTATCCGCCAGCACAGACACCAGGTTGATTTCAGCCGGACCCACCAGGTCCTCAAACCGGGCTTTTTTTGCTGACTTGATGGCCACGCTGTAAGAGTCAATTGCATCGACAAAATTTCCGATCTGGGCGTAATTATTGCCCAGTTCCGTCAGCAATTTGATTTCAAGCCGAAGATTGCCGATCTCCCGGCTCAGTGCAATCCCCTCGCGTACGGAAAGAATCGCCTTGGCCCCTTCCGATGTCTGGTTCAAGGCGACTGAATTCAGCAGAATCAGATTCGCAAGCGCCAGTTTCGCTTTTTTCTCTCTCGCAACCCGGATGCCATCTTTCGATACCTTGACAGCCTGCTGGGGTTTTCCCTCCATCAGGAATTTCTGGGTCAATTTGTAATAAGCAAGAGGGGGATGTTCCGATTTTTTTTCAACTGTTTTCTGCCGGGCTTGAACTGCTTTGTCCGGTTTGTATGTGGATTCCTGCTTGCTTGCTGAAAGACCTCTACCTGTCTCGCCCTGAGCCGGAATCCGCGCCTCTTCGCCACGGTTCTGCGCCGCAAGTCCGCTTGGCAGCGAATTCATGACAGTGAGGCCAAAAAACCACAAAATAAAAAATTGCATCTTGCCGGAAACCTGAAGATTAACTGGGACCGCCTTCTGTATTATGCCCTAATTTTCCCCCCGGGGTACTTCAGCCGGAGAAGAATCCCCAAAGGGAAACATGAAAATTTTGCAGCAATATCACGAATTTATTGCACGCTCCTGCTATGCGCGGTTGCGAACAATCAACACGTTGACAAAATAAAACAGGTAAGTGGCGTAGTTTTTTTATCGATTTTTTTTCACAAATGATCGAATGTTCAACCCTTCAAGCAAAAAAGGCCTGACGCTCATTGAACTGGTGGTCGTAATGGCGATCATTTCCATGCTTATCTTCCTTTTGCTACCTGTTGTGCAGGCTTCGCGTGAAGCCTCTCGCAGGACAGCCTGCAGCAAAAACTTGAGACAGCTGACACTCGCGCTTTTCAGTTATCACGACAGCTTCAAGACATTTCCTGCAGGATTCCTATCCGACCAGAACTCAGGGCTCAGAACGATCGATGAGCTGAACCCCAACGGTTGGGGCTGGTTCGCGACGATCCTTCCCTACCTGGAAAGGGAAACCTGGCAGAAAAACTCTGTTTCGCGCAGCCAATGTACTCCCGGGCCAACAGTCCCTGCTGCAATGTGACCTTTCCTGATTTTTTCTGCCCGAGTGATTCAGCATCCGTCTCCAGGACATTTGTCGTGGCCAAACTGGATGGAACGCCCCAGTGGCCGGGTGACCGCATGAGTTCTGCCTGGGAAACGTCCCTGGGCGCGACCAACTATGTTGCCTGCACCGGATTCAGCAAGGAGGTCCAGAAGTTCCCCCCCCGTTTTGTTCAGTTTTCCACCAATGTGAACCGGTCGAGAGCCGGAATTTTCTTCAACAACAGCCGAACCCGAATTGAGGATATTCGTGATGGAAGCTCCAACACTTTTCTCCTTGGCGAAAGAACCTCCACCAAGATGTATTCTTCCTGGTCAGGGGCTCTTTCGATCTCCCCTCACCATTACTGGCTGACGCTGGCCACTTCCGAACTTTCACCCAACAGCGAGGACGGGAACATGAAGGGGTTCGAATTCGCTCTCGACCGGGGGTTCAGCAGCAACCATCCGGAGGTGAGTGTGATGAGTTTTGCAGATGGAGCCGTAGCCTCCATTGCCAATTCCATAGACAATCGGGTTTTCTCTTCACTCGGTACGATCGCCGGCCGGGAAACCATCTCTGACCGATCCTGGAAATAGTTGCAGTGCCCCGTCTGGAGGGCCGTGGGGCCATACTGGCTGGCAATTGAATTCGTGGGACAACTGAATCCCTGAAGGACAGTCTACTGTCTTAGCGAGACCATGCCGTTCCGTTCTTGCCGGAACGAAAACTGACAGCAGAGCGGAGGCCCATTATTGGACAGGAATCCCACCCACCATCGTCCAGCTATCCAGCGGAAACCCTTTTTAACCAGTCGTCAGTTTCTCGGCCGAATGCCTGAACTGAAAGCGGCAGGTATTTGGGCATCTTGCCCTCGACAGCCAGTCTGGAGAGGCTTCTCTCTCCAGCTTTCGATGCGTCTTGCGCCCAACTAGAATACGGTACGCGAAAAGCACCTCCACACTCCCCATTCCTGCAGGGTTTTGACATGCCATCACGTTTCTTTTCCGTGGCACTTTGCCTGGTTTCCCTCTCCATTCCCCAGGCTGTACATGCCGACGTCACGCTGCCCAAAATATTCGGCCACAACATGGTTCTGCAGCAGAATCAACCGATCCAGGTTTGGGGTCAAGCCTCGCCAGGAGAAGAAATCACGATCGATCTCAACGGAACGAGTACCCAGGCAATTGCAGACAACAGGGGCGGGTGGAAGGCCGTACTTCCGGCTCGCAAAGCCAATGGCAAAACTCTCACCCTGACCATCAAGGGCGACAACGTGATCAAATTCAATAACATCCTGATGGGAGAAGTCTGGTTGGGTTCGGGACAATCCAACATGGAATGGTCTGTCAAAGCGGCCAAAGATCCTGCCAAGGAAATTGCTGCCGCCAAACATCCAAACATCCGGTTGTTTAAAGTGCAACGTGCGCGAAGTGCCACCCCTGCCAAGGACGTTGTTGGTCAATGGCAGGAATGCGCGCCGGACACCATCGCTGGATTTTCTGCAACAGCCTATTATTTTGCCCGTGAACTCCAGCAGGAACTGGACGTCCCCGTTGGAATCATCGCCAGCAGCTGGGGCGGCACCCGGATCGAACCATGGACCCCGGCGAATGGCAAAAACGCCGTTCTCTACAACGCGATGATTCATCCACTTGCCCCGTTCTCGATTCGGGGCGTCATCTGGTACCAGGGAGAATCCAACGTTTTGAGCAAGGCAGGACTCAAATACCACGCCATGAAAAAGCAGCTGATCGATGATTGGCGTTTGGCCTGGGGAAACAAAGAACTTTCGTTTTACTACGTTCACATCGGCCCCTGGTCGGGGCGCTACGCAGAGGGCGAACTTCCCAAACTCTGGGAAGCCCAGACCAAATCGCTCACCCTCCCCTACACAGGCATGGCCGTCATCACCGATGCGATCGACAATATTGCCGACATCCATCCCAAGGACAAACAGACCGTTGGAAAACGGCTGTCCCTCTGGGCGCTGGCCAAAAATTATGGTCGAAAGATCGTCTATTCCGGACCGCTCTATCAATCCATGAAGATCGAGGGCGACCGGATTCGAATCCGTTTTGCCCACTCAAAGGGACTTGCGTCCCGCGACGGCAAACCACTTGGCGAATTCATGATCGCCGGCCCTGACAACAAGTTTGTACCGGCAATCGCAAATATCGACGGCGACTCCATCCTGGTTCATGCTGAAGCAATCGAGGACCCCAGGCAGGTCCGGTTCGGTTGGCACAAAACCTGCAATTCCAATCTCGTCAATGGAGCCGGTCTCCCGGCGGCGCCTTTCCAAACCGATGGCTGGCAGGGCGGCACCGGCGAATAATCCCCAAAAGGCATTGCGCGTACTACGTTCCGTTGGGCAGGCTACCCCCAGGGATCATCCACCTGAAAATCCAAACAGGGAAAACCTGTATTTTCAAACTCGGACGTTCCTGCTACCGGGGCACGCCGGCCGTTCCGGACCGACAAACGGCCAATCCATCCAACCACCAACCCCGGGAGCCAACACCTGCATGGAACCAGCTCCGGGACCGAGGACTGTAACATTTAGAAGACTGTGACATTTGGAAAAGCAAGCGGAACACAACCAGGGGACAAGTCGCATTTTCACCGTTTCACCTGGATGTCGTGTCAGCTAACTTTTGACTCGGGATCGCAAGCACTGGTTTCCAGGGAACACGATCATTCTTCGTCTTTTCACTCTTCGCAATCCCAAAGTCGAACCGAGTCAAAGACGATTCGACAATTTGGACCTCCCTTGATGGAGAACCTGGGACCGTGCTTGTCCTTTTCGTTGATGATGGTGACCGCCTTGTGCTTGTAAGTTTTGCTGAACCCATTCACACCAATCCTGATTTCGCCTTTTTGGTATTCGATTAACAAATCGACCCACTCGCTGAGTTTTACGCCGGACCCGGGTTCCGAGAATGTTGGGCCGTCAGGCAGTTTGATCCGATGACCGCTCCCTTCAAGATAATTCAACACGATCATGTGGTGGCCAATTTGGAAACAGGGCCTGCCCGGTGTGAGTTTGTCCCTTTCAAATTTGAATCGCATGCAACAGACAAACGCCTTGGGAATGCGATTCAGGTGCACAACCGGTTCCAGTCCCAGGTGATGATCACGCTTGAGCGTTTTCATCGCTTCTTCTTTGGATTTGAATCTCGGGGTCACAATCAGCTTGCCATCCTTGATTTGCCGGTCTTTTTTCGGAGCTCCCCATCGGTCTTTGTTGTATTCACCATCAAAGTTATCGGAGTAAACGAGCTTACCGGACTTGAAAAGTTGTGACTTGAAAGCCGACTTGTCGTCGGCAAAAGCGTCCAACGCGCAGAGGCCAATGAATGCAAAACAAAACGTCCAGACAAGCAGTTTGGTCATGTAATTCACGTTTGATATCTCCTGTTTACCCGCCTTTTGAGCGAGAGACTGTTTTCGCCTGACTCTCCGATTCAGGGGTTATTTCTGCCCGACACGGAGAATTGGACTGATGATCATTATTCAATATTCACGCCAGCTTTTCCCGGCTCACGACAAATTTTTCATCGTATTCATAACCCAATCCCGGCTTACCGGAGGGCACGAAGTAGAAACCTTCGATTTTGATCGGTTCCTTATAAAGAGATTCTCGGTCAGTTTTCTGGGCCCGTTGGAACTTTCTCCTAAGGAATTCGCTTTAAGAATCAACACGTTGGGGGTGGCCATGCACAGGTTGGCCATTGCCACCCAGCAGAGCGGTCCATATGAAAAGAAATGCGGTGCAATCTGCATGCCCCGTATTTCGGCCAGGACTGCGATCTTGCGGGCTTCGGTCAGTCCGCTGACATTGGGCGGTGGCAGATTAAAAATCGACGCCGCACGCTTGTCGATCAGACGGCTGAAGTCTTCCAGGCCCTGGAGGTTTTCTCCTGTCGCAATGGGAATCGTGGTCGCACGGGCAACACGAGCCATTTCATCCATGCTGCTGGTTGGCGCAACCGGCTCTTCCATCCAGAGAAGGTCATACTTTTCGATTCGTTTGCAGGTAGCGATTGCTCCTTCGGCGGAGCACTGACCGTGGCCGCCGTGGATCAGGTCCAGCTTGTCGCCCGCCCCTTCGCGCAGGCAACGGAATACCATTTCGTTCAAGGCCATGTTTTCTTCGGTCGGCATTTTCCCGCCGCCCGCGTCGGTTTTATCCTCCCACGCGTTCTTGCCGCTCAACCTTTGGAAGTTTAACCACGAATCCGTCTTCATGGCCGCACCGGGTTCCTGGGCGATTTTTCGCCCCAAAGCGCGCCAGGCGTCTTCATTTGCCAGTTCGTCCCGCTTTGGTTTGTTATAGCGGTAGATCCTGATCCGGTCGCGCACCGGACCGCCGAGCAGTGCGTAGACGGGCTTACCGGTTTCCCTGCCAAGCAGATCCCACAGTGCATAATTCAGGGCCGTGCGATGCGAGCAGAGGACACCGACCCGTCGCATGGTTGACCAGATGGCTTCTAACGCAAGATGGGCACCGATCAGATGGTTCTTTGTGACACCATCCAGCGCGGGCGCGTAGTCGATGTCCGGAAAATCCGCATACCCGGCTGCGCCCGTGCTCGAGATAACTTTGAGTACGCGCCGCTGCTCGCGATTACGTCGCAACACGAGCAGTTCCAGTGCTGCGATGCGGCTGCCCTTTTCCGAGGCAGCAAGGAGCGGGTGGCCGAACGCTGGCAATCCCGCAAGTGCACCCATCCCCAATGCAGATTGCTTGAGCAGGTTTGGACGATGGGGCTGGTTGCATGCGACTTGCTGGTCCATCACTTTTCCTTGGCCTTTGTTTTTACCTGGACGAGACGCTTGACCTGGAACTTCGCTACATCCAGCTCATGCGAGAAGCCTGCCGATGCCCTTGTCCAGTTCCTCGAGCATTCCGGCCCATCCCTGCGAATAAGCCCGATCCGGGGCGCCTTTCTTCTGGTGCTTATCCAGTGAACTCTGTAACAGTTCCGTTCGCAGGTGAACTGCATAATAACTGACTTGAGCGTAGAAAGGCCTGCCGGCCCTGGATTGCTCTGTTATGAATTTGATTGCCCGATCGGTGACCGAGCCGGTACGTTTTGGATCTTTGACGATGTGAGCCGGCTGCATTTTGTCAGCCATGCCTCCGGTGACGTTGCCGGTGTGCCCATCACTCACGTCGTAGCCGCACTCTTCGGGGGAAGAAATCATCTTCTCGCCCCATTTTCCGAAGTGGGCACATCGGTATTCGGGATTCGCCTTTTTCAGTGCCCGGGGAAGCGTCACATGATCAGCCGGCACCCACTTACTTAAGAATTCTGATCCCGAGCGAGCCGCACTTGTCCCGCAAAGAATACTGCGGCGGGTTGGGGTGCACAGCGGAGCGGGTGAATAGCCACCGGTAAAGCGCATTCCCTCTGCGGCGATCCGATCCATCGCCGGCGTGTGAAGGTAGCTGGAGCCGGATTCTGGATTCTCCGGATCCATTAACCCCGATCGCTGACTCCAACCCTGGTCATCGGTCAGAATCAGGATGATATTCGGTGAGTCAGCATGGACGGCTGCAGTGAGCCCGACCAGGGTGGCCAACAGGAAGTAAAGTTGTTTAACCATCTGAGCCTGCTGCTTTCTTTGGCGCAACCTTTTTCACATGCTTGCTGAAGAACTCGAAGATTGCAGGGAGTTCGGTAATGGCTGGCGCGACGTGGTTGCTATCCTTCACCTCAATGTACTTGTACGTCATCCCAAGCTCTTTCATTTTGGCCGCCCAACGCCGGGCACCTCGCACGGGAACCAGCCGATCCTTATCGCCCTGCACAAGAATCACGGGAGTGGTCTTGATCTTCTCCAGGTCATCAGGCGAACGGAACGTGGCCGGGGCAATCGGAGCCAGCCCCGCCCAGATGTCGGGATACTTGATACCGATGTGCCACGTGCCACCGCCGCCCATCGAGTGGCCCATCAAATAGACCCGCCCAGGGTCCACGTTGAACTCGCCTTGTACGATCTTGAGGACGTTCATGACATCCTTCTCGCTGAGCTCGCCCAGGTTCTTTGGATCCCAACGTCGCGAGGTCTGGCCGCGGCCGCCATACCAGCCTCTTTTGTTGTATCCCATCGGCGCGGCCAAAATGTAACCATCCTTCTGAGCCAACTTCGTGAACCCCGGATAACTCAAAATTTGACGGGGATTACTGTTGAGCCCGTGAAGAGCGACCATTAATGGGTAAGGCTTTTTGGCGTCATATCCCTTGGGGACGTAAAGGGCGTACTCCATTTTCTTGTCTGCATCCTTGAAATCGTAGCTCCGCATCCAGATTCGTCCGGTGACAATTTCCGTCGTCCCCGGTTTAGCGGTATCGTCCGCACACAGCGATGGCAGTCCCATGAGAACTGCAAGGACACTCACAATGATCTTCATTCTTACTCCAAACTTTTTTTTGTTACGCCGCAAAACATCTGATTGGCCCGATTTACATGTTCGCAAGAACGGGAAATTTTTCTCATTTGACGATCGGATACCGGAACCGGGAAAGGCACTCACCCGGCGAGGCGATCACTCCTTGGGTAACCATCCAAGCTGCACGAGAAAGCGATCCGACCTTTTCAGTGTGTCGTCGAAAGCCTCCCCTCGATTAAAGAACCCATGCTTTTCTCCCTCGTAGGTCTTCATCTCACATTCGTTCCCGGCAGCGACCGAGTCTTGGAGATACCATTTGGCAGGTCCCATAAGCTTGTCTTCAGTGCCAAAAAATATGATACAGGGCGGCTGTTTCTTCCTGGCGTGGGCAAGGGGTGAGATCTGTTGGGGCTCTCCACGGGTTCGCTTTTTCAGACTCCGCTCCACAAGAGCCTTCTCGGCATCGGTCAACCTTTCGTCAGCGGCCAGCATCAGCGCCGGATTAAACAGGATCATGGCGTTCGGCTTTGCGCTGACCTCAACGTTGTCCGAACTTGCGTTATGGGTGTCGACCACGGAAGTGCATGCGGCAAGATGTCCGCCCGCTGAACCACCAGCCGAGGCGATCCGCGAAGGATCCACTCCAAGCTTTTCCGCGTTTCCCCGGACCCAACGCATGGCGGATTTGGCGTCTTCCACACAGTCATCGACCTTGACCGGGTACTTGGAAGTGACCCGATACTCGACCGTGATGGCTACCATGCCGCGTTTGCCAAAGTGTTGACACTGCCGCTCGAAGGCCGAGGGCGATCCGCCCTTCCAACCTCCGCCATGAAAAAACACGATCGCTGGAACCCTTGCTTTGGGCGAGTGCCCCGGCGGGTTATAGACATACAGCGGAAGCTTCGCTCCGCCGACTTCCTTGTAAACATGTTTGTCATCAAAACCGTCGGGCCCTTTCGTTGACGACGGCCTTTGAGTTTTCCCGCCACTCCCGGGCAGCAGTTTTTGGGCTTCCTGGAACGTGATCCTGTCATCGCCATTGGCATCAAGCCTTTTCAGGCGATCCCAGCGACCGGCCGCTTCTTCCTTCGACACGGCCTGGTCGTCGTTCCTGTCGAGTTGACGAAACCTGCTCATGAGAGCCGCCTTCTCCTGGGTCGAGATCTTGCCATCTCCATCCCTATCGAATTGTTTGAGGATCCGGGACTGTGCATGTGTTTTGACACAGCAGCAGGTCAGCATGACGAGCAACGCGGTTTTGAGACAAACAGTTTTCATGAAATCTCCCTTCCTGTCTGGCGGGCAAAAGGTGTTTGGTGGAATTCGACTCCGCTGACGGTTTCATTGAGTCGGCCCATCATCGCAGGAGGGTGGCGATGGAGCCGGCCAACTCCTCCACGGAGAACTTGACGGCGATTCAGGTTGATTGGCATGAAATTCCTGAAAGGGTTTGAGTGGGAGATCCGTTGCAGCAGATTTCGCCAGAAATCCTCCAGCTCCATGAATGAGGATTCCGGCGAATGACACTACTTTGTTTTGAATGCACTGCTTTGCACCAGGGCGTGAATGAACTCGCTGACGGCGAACTCCCTGTTCTGCCCGGCTCGAACAATGTGGTTCGCCAACTCTTCATCGGTGAACCCGAAAGGACGGCCCAGGGCGTACTCGATCAGGTGCTCGGTGAACCCGCGGGCAAAGTCTTCTTCTCGTTCGGCGATCAGGTCTCGCAGTTCCTGGTAGTCCTTGAATGCAGGGCCTTTGTGGAAGGCTCCCGAGGGATCGATGTCAAAAACTTTTGCTCTCCCGGATTGTTTTCCCTTCCTGTTTGTCAGTTGAAGTCGATCCTCAGTCCGCCATTTCCCAGCTGCATTGAAATTCTCGAGGCCGAATCCGATGGGGTCGATCTTGCGGTGGCAGCTGGCACATTGGGCTTCTTCCTGGTGGGCGGCCAATTTCTCTCGTGTGGACAGAGGTTTGTCCGCCAGGCGTGAAAGTTGCGGTACGTTCGGCGGTGCCGGAGGCGGTGGATCATTCAACAGCTTTCGCAACACCCAGGCACCGCGTTCAACGGGACTGGACTCGACGCCGTCGCTTCCCATCGCATGAATGGCGGCCATGCCGAGTAATCCGCCGCGTGGAGAATGAGCGGGCAAACTGATTTTGCGGAAACGGTCCCCCGTAACGCCTTCAATTCCGTAGTAGGTTGCAAGCAATCCATTGACGAAAACGTAGTTACTTTTCAAAAGTTTACCGATGCGTCCGTCATTCGAATCGCGCAGCAAGTGGGCGAAGGATTCATAAACTTCCTTTCGAGTAGCGGCCCGTGTACTTTCATCAAAATCGCGATGGAGATTGACATCGAATTGAAAGAAATCAAGTCGCTCCATGTCCAACCATTGGTGGACAAATCCGGCAACGAATTCATCCGAACGCGGGTCGGCAATCAGCCTGTCTACTTGCTGCCGAAGTACCTCTGGCAAGTGCAGCTTGTTCTGTTCTGCAAGTTGCAATAGTACAGCATCGGGTGGTGCGCTCCACAGGAAGTAGGATAGCCGCACGGCGAGTTCGCGGTCATTGAGCTCGCGCCGATTGGCTTCCTGTCCGGGTTCGAACAGATAAAGGAATCCTGGCGAAGCCAGAATCACACTGAGCGGCGTACGAATGGCTTCATCAAAAGAGTCGCCGGCTTTGCGACGGGTTTCATGGATCGCCACGAGTTGATCGATGAACTCGGCTTCCGGTTTCACTCGTCGAAATGCAGCGTTGGCGAAGTCGGTAAGAATCGCGCGAGCTTTTTTCTCCCCGGTCGAACTAGAGTTCCTGTCAAGAACCCGTTGCAGCGGCGAACCCGTATTCGCTTTGGGTGCCGAATGCGTCGCTTGGAGTTCGACCCAGTCGATCCAGATAGCGGGTGGGTGCCCGTAGCCGTTTTCCTTCTTGAGCTTGTTGTGCGCGTCCCAAAGTTCTTTGAGGTTGCCGGAGTTGGGCTGTTTCTCCTGAATGGCGAACTCGGGAATCGTACTGGAAGTAACCTCAAGTGGGATCTCAATTGTTTCGGGATCGTCGATGGTGCCTTTGACTTGATGAGTGCTGATAGCCCTGCCTTCAAGTCCCCAGTTTCTGCTTTCGATCTGGCGCTGAGGATGTCCTACTTGAATGAAACGTCGTTCGGCAGGTGTACCTTCGACGACCCCGACACGTACTCGCATAACATAACGTCCGGGCGGCAGCTTCTTGTTCTTCGGCGAAACAATAACGCGACCTGTGCCATGCGCAAGTTTCAAATAGGCGCCTCGGTCTCGATGCGGTAGTGTGATGAAGTGTTTGTGAAGAGCCAGACTTCGGCTTCGCGAAGGATCTGATGCGGCAGCTTTTTGCGCGTCGCGAAATCCGAAGTCTTTTGGATCGGGAGTGCCCTTTAACCGGTCCGCAAAAGTATAAAATCGGTTGGGGTGGTCGATCAGGCGATCCGTCTTTCGAATCTCGGCAATGATCGCTTGGTTCTCTGGACTCTTGGCCGCTTCGTCGACCCCTTTCTTCCACTGGGCAAAACGTTTTTGTCGTTCTTCGATTTCCGCGATTTCTTTTTCGTTGGCCGGATTGATCGTCTTCTCAGGCTCGACACGTATGTCCGTAAATCCAGCTGCTGAGTCTTTGGTAATGGGTCCCTGAAGCTCCATCCAGTCGACCCAGATGGCAGGCGGCGTGCCATAACCGTTCTTCTGTTTGTGGCGATCGAATTCCTGTCTGAGAATTTTGGCCGACTTGGGCTGGCGTTCCTGGATGCCAATTGCGCGGGGCGTATTTGCACCCATTTCGATATTGACCTCAATGATTTCCGGGTTTTCGATGGTGCCAGAAATCGGTTGAGTGCTGAGCAGGTTGGCGAAGCCGGCTGCCGTTGTGTTGAGTTTTTGGGGATGACCGATCTCGATGAAATGCCGTGAAGGATCGGAGCCTTTCACAACCCCGGCCCGGATCCTGAGCTTGTAGGTTCCCGGTCGCACGTCTTTCGGATCGGGGAGCACGTCAATGCGTTGAACCCCGCGTGAAAGTTTCAGGTAGGCGCCCCGATCGTTGTGCGGAAGCTCAGCGTAGTGCTTCATGTAGCTGTGATATCGCCGATAGGGGCTGTATAAAGCCGCAATGGCATTGATCGGATCGCTGCCACCATAGTCGCGCGGGTCGGGTGCTCCTTTCAGAAGTTCAGCCTTTTTATACTTGAGAACAGGATTGGAATCGTAATCCGGGTGCTTCTTACGAAGGGCGGCGACAATTTCCCGGTTCTCAGCAGCTTTGGCTGCCTTGTCGACTTCTTGTTTATAGGGGAGCCATTTAGTCTTGTAGGTGGTTTCCAACCTCGTGAGAATTTCCAAATTCTTAACGTTGGCCATCTTTTCCGGTTCAACGCGAAACGTCTTTAGCGAGTCTTCGCTGATCGGCCCCTCCAGTTCAATCCAGTCGACCCAGATGGCTGGCGGCGTGCCGTAACCATTCTTTCGTTTGTGGGCATAGAATTCTCTGGAGAGAGCCTTCTTGTTTCCCTCGGGTCTGCGTTCCTGGATACCGAACTCGCGTTGCGTCTTTGCCCCGATGACAAGCGTGGTCTCAATGATCTCAGGTTTTTCTTCGGTGCCGGTGACTTGGAGGCTCGCAATTGGCTTGCTGGCGAAGCCGGCTGGGACTCGATTGACCCGTTGGGGATGCCCCACCTCGATAAAGTGCCTCGATGGATCGGAACCATTCACCGTCCCAGCTCGAATCCGTAGTTTGTAAGTTCCTGGAGGAAGGTTTTCCGGTTTCGGCGTCACATCGATGCGTTGGATTGCCCAGGCCAGTTTCAAGTACGTCCCGCGATCGCTGCGTGGCAACTCGAGATAATGCTTCATATAGGCATAAGTACGACCGTAGCCACCCTGGTAGGAAAAAGAAGCCTGGTTTGAATCGCGGAAACCGAACTTCGCTGCTTTCGGCACGCCCATCAAAAGATCGGCGTTTTGATAAAGCCGGACGTTGTCCGTGAGGTCTTCGAGATTAAACTTCTCACGAATCTGGTCGAGGACTTTATGGTTCGCTGGATCTTTGGCGGCCTTGTCAACTTCCGCTTTCCAAAGCAGGTATCGTTTGTAAGTTTCCTCCATCTCGTTCATATTTTTGCGGCTTTGAACATTGACGGTGTTTTCCGGTTCGACACGAAAGGTTCGAGCTGGCTGTTTCCGTGCCGCGTGTCGTTCGAAGGCTTCATCGATGGCGATTCGTCCAAGTTTTAGATATTGCTCGAATTGATCGCTGGAAATAAATTGCGATGCCCCCACAGTATCGAAGGTTCCCGATCCTCCATCGGCAGGCAGTGTGCCCACATCGACATTAGCGCCAGTCAATTGTTCGATGGTATTGCGGTATTCACGCCTGTTAAGCCGTCGCATCGTGATCTTGCCACCTGAATCCGAAAGCGCCTTGCGGGCGGCGACCATTGTTTGTGCGAGGTCATCCAGGAAATCCGCTTTCTCGGTGTTACCGGGTTGATCGGAATCTTCCGGTGGCATTTCACCGGCGTTCAGAGTATTGAGAACCTTTTGCCAGAGCTCCGCCTGCTCGATCGTGGTGATGCGAAAGGGCAATGACTCGAGGTCGACTTTGCCTTCCCGCGTATCGGAGTCGTGGCAATCGAGACAGTATGACCTGAAAAATGCCTGGTGTTTTTCAGCAAGCCGGCCTTCCTGCGCCTCAACGTCCACGATGAGGGGACTCCCCAAAACAGCAATGCAAACTGTGAATATGAATCTGGTCAATGGTTTCCCCATGGATCTTTACTTTTGACCGAAGGCGGGATGGGCCACGATAGCGTGGATGGCGGCCCGAAGAGAGAATTCCTGTTGGGCAATCGACTCGTAGACAGCATCCACATGTGGGCGATCAGCGCGAGTGATTTCCCGGCCGTGGGCATAGCTGATGAGTTTTCCGAGGATCCCCTTGAAAATACGTTCCTTGTCGGCCATCAGGGCAGCCTTGAGCGTGGGCAGATCGCGGACCTCACGGCCGTTGGGAAGTTTCATCGCAGCATCAATCGGGACCCTGGTGAATTTGATTTTCTTTGTGAACGTCGTCCCCTCCAACTTGGCAGGGAGTTCTTCAACATGGCGATATTCGTTTCTCTTGCGACCCACCGGATCGTAATATTCAAGAGCGAATCCCAGGGGATCGATCTTCGAATGACAACGGGAACAGCTTTCAAGCTGCTGGTGCTTGAGAATGGCTTCGCGAACAGTGGTGGTGCCTCGGATATCCGGCTCGTTGATCAACACGTCGGCTGGTGGTTCAATGCGCTCGTTATAAAGATTTTTGAGAATCCACGAACCCCTGTGGATAGGTGATGTCGCAAAGTCCGTGGAGGTCAGCTTGAGAAATCCGGCCTGAGCGACAAGCCCGCCCCGTTCACTGTTTTTTGGGAGCTTTACCGGCACGAATCCATCACCCGGGACCGCAGCCAATCCGTAGAATCGGGCCAGGCGATCATTGACCATCACAAAATCGGAATCGATGAAGTGTTCCATTCCCAGGCCATTTTCGAGCAGATGACGGAAAAGCTCACGACCTTCACGACCCATGGAATCAACCGTCATGCGGCGCACGTTTTTGAACACTCGAACGTCCGGCCCAAAGTCATCTACCTTGTCGAGTTGCAACCACTGACGTGTAAAGTCATCGATGAAGCGACTGGACCTGGGGTCCTTGAGCATCCGCTCCACCTGAACGCTCGAATCTTTATGCAGGTCACCGGCCCGGGCCGCATCGTAGAGTTCGCTGTCGGGCGCTGAATTCCAAAGAAAAAGGGACAGACGTTGAGCCCTTTCGACATCGGTCAACTCGGGCGACTCTGACTTGTAGATAAAGTGTGGCGAGGTCAATAACGCAATAAGCACACTGCGAGCAGTTGCGGTCATCGAGGCACCGGAATCAACCCGGGCTTGTGCAATCCCTGTAAATGCCCGACGGTCCTCTTCAGCGAGCGGTCGCCGGGTGAGTAACCAGGCGATATGATCGACCAGTTCCTGTGGCTTCATGTTCGATTTGGGGAGGATGGCCTTCATTGCAGGTGTCGGCCACTGTTTGACCATTGGGCCAGTCACCTTCATGCGGGAGAATCGCATAGCAGGCCCCTTGTGAGGTTTCTTCGCAAGACTCCTCCCCGGAACGCGGGCGCTATCGAAGGTGAAGGCCAGCATGTCACCTGCCTTGAGAGTGAGCTCGGTCGTAAAACCTTTTGAGCCATGCGGCATCGCGATCCGGCGGATATTTTGAAAACTGGTCGGGTGACGTCCGTCACCGAGATTGATCCCGATGATCTCGCCTTCCTTGGATTTCGCCGAATGCGCCTTCACTTCGAGCTGGTACACCCCGAATGCAGGAATCACAAATTGTTCGTGGCTGTCCGGATCAATTGAAAAATGCAGATTGCTGCGGTATGGCCGGAAGCCCGTGAGCACGTAGTCATCCCCATCCCGGTAGTCCCCTCCCCCGCCGGTCGCAAAGTTTTTACTCCCGTGAAAATGCCTTACATCGAAGTCCCATGTCCTTGTTTCGGGTTGGGAATCCGGCAGCACCCTTTCGGCGATAAAGCGAGCGGTTTTCAGGTAGGCCACGAGCTGGTGAGGCGACATCAGTTGGGGCTTGCCAAATTTGTCAAAGCCTTGCTCCACGTGATCGGGCGGCAACAAGCCCGTAAAATCAAAATCCACACCAAAGAGATCACGCATGGTGTTGGTGTACTCGGTGCGCGTGAGTCGCTTGAGCGGATTGGCCGGTCGCTGCTCCAGGATTTGTTCCTGCAGCAAATTCACCACCTCCGCCACGGTTTCGGCCTTGGGCCGCGGCGCACTTTCCGGCGGCATTTCACCCTCCTCGAGGACGGAAGCAATCGTCTCCAACAAGTCTTCATCGGCGAGCAATTCGCCAATCGGTTGATCCAACCTCACCTCACCCTTTTGTTTTTTCGAGCCATGGCATTTGACGCAGTGTTGCGCAAAGAACTTTTCCAGTTTCTGTTCGGCACCATGCCCTGGTGAAAGAAAAGCAACCACCAGCAACATCGTGCCAGGAAAAACGATCCCGGTCCGCAGTGTACGGGCCATCCGAATCATGACAGCACCTCGAAGGATCCGGTGCTCTCCCCGAATCGGTCGTGTTGGCCCCCGAACAGCTGCAGCAACCCGAGGTACAGGTTACTCATTGGCACATCCTTTTTTTGCCAGTGACCGGCGGTCTTCATGCGTGCATCAAACACCAGTGCCGGCAAATCGTCGAAGTTGTGAGAGTTTGCGCTTCCCATGGAAGCTGTCAGGATCGTCGTCGTCTGATCGAACAGTGAGCTGTTTCCAACGGTACGTTCTTTCATGGTGCTGAGCGAAGCATTGATCCTTTTGAGAATGGCATGCTCCAGCTTGAGCAATTTCCTGATCTTTTCCGGCTTTTGCCCGTGGTGGGAAAGGTCATGGTAGTTGCCGCTCAGGTCCGGCTCCTTAAACCCCTCCCAGAACGGAATCTGGACGGTAACGGCCCGCGTCGAATCGGTTTCCAGCGCCAGAACGGCGAGATCCATCAAGGTTCCCACGTAGTCGTCCACCGACTTGCGGTCAAAATCCTCGACTTCATAATCAACTCGCGGTTTGGTACGGTCTGCCCAGTAGGCGCGACGTTTCACGGTCTTCTCGACTTCGCGGACAGAGTTCAGGTATTCGTCCATTTTCGCCCGGTCCGTAGCGTTGAGACGCTTTTCCATCGACTTGGCCTGGGCAAGCACCGCGTCGAGAATGCTGCGGTCTTCGGCAAGCGCCTGCTGTTGGGTTTTTTCGTTTTCATCGACCTGGAAAAGCAGGTTGAAGATCTTGCGGGGCGAGTCGATCTGCTTGACAGGCAACCCGTGCTTGTCCCAGGAGATCTGCGAAAAGTTAAGGTTCTCACCCGCCTGAAAAACCAGCGATTTGAAACGTGTTTCGTCACCGACCAGGTCAGCGACTGCCTGATCGATGGACAGGCGGTTCTTGCGGTGAAGCTTGTTGAAATACCCGGAGAGAATGCCCACACAGGGCGTGTGCCCGAAACCATTTTGCACAGCCGGATTGTCGAGCCCGCTGAAAATCTTCAGCTGATCAAGGTGATCGGAAAACTCCTCGAGCAACGGCGGCGTTTTCCTGAACGCACCTTCCACCTGCGGAATCAACTCGGGCTGGTAGAAACTGAGGTGATTGACGATCGTAAGCAGACGGCGCGGTGAATCCGCTTTGCTGACTTGCCCCAGGCTTTCCATGCGAGGCAGAAGCAGGGCCACCCCGGCTCCCTTAAGGAAGGTACGTCTTTTCATGATTCCGCCAGTTGTCATTTTGTAATCGAGAATGAGCTACCCGGCGCAGCAACAAAAGCATTGGCGGGCAACACCACCGTTTCAGGATTGCAGCTGCTTCACGATGCCTGTGCTGTCGCCATGTCGCGGTACGTCAATGCCAAGCCCCTGCAACATCGTCAACCAGACGTTACACAGCGGAGTGTCCTTGGGCAGGACAAGGTGCTGCCCCAACTTCAGGTTGGCTCCACCGCCGGTAAGGATGGTCGGGCAATTGGTCAGGTAGTGAATGGAACTGATGTTCGATCCAAAGGCGACAGCGGTGTTGTCAAAGAGACTGGTTTCGTTGACATCCTTGGCAGCCTTGAGTTTGTCAATCAGGCGTGCCAGCAGTTCGCTATGGGCTTTGTCCCGTGCCTTCGAGGCATCCATCCGTTCACCAGGTGAGTAATGGCTCACATTGTGCGCACTGGGCTTGAGATCGAGGCTCTGCAGGAGACTTTGGCCGGGCATTCGGTAACTCAGTACGCGTGTGCTGTCCGTTTGCAACGCGGCAACAATAAGATCCTGCATGATTTCAATTTCGGCCCTTCCCTTCAGGCCTGGCCTGGGTTCTTCGAGCGGTGCCCTGGCCTTGGGAACCTCGAGCCATGCTTCCTCTTTTTTCAAACGGTTTTCAATGTCCCGAATCCCCTCGAAATATTCACCCAGCTTTTCGGTATCGGTTTTGGAAAGTCCCCGCTGCACCCGCTTGGCCTGGGTGACAACAGCGTCCAGCACACTTCGGTTTTCGGCGATCGCTGCCTGCCGCTGCTCCAGTGGCATGTCATCCGCGGAAAACAGCTTGTGAAAGACCTGAACCGGATCGTTCTGTCCGGCAACCGGCTTGCCGCGTTGATCCCATGCCAGCGAGAGGCCAGGTCCGTGACCTTCCAGGCTGGAGGCATTGAGCTGAATCGAAGAAAAGCGGGTGTCCTGCCCCAAATGTTTCGCGACAACCTGGTCTGCGGAAATGCTGTTGGCCATATTTTGGCCCGGCACGGAATATCGATTGGCCCCGGTGAGCCAGAAAGTGCTGCCCCAATGAGCTTCGTTGGTGAATTGATTGGCACATCCCTGCACGACGGTGATATCCGACTGGTGACGCCCCAGCGGTGCAAGTCCCTCCGAAAGCTTGTATTCACTGCCGGTTTGAGCCTGGTCGGGAAACCAGGTCTCCCTGGTCACGCCAAACCCAATGCTGAGAAAAATACAACGTTTGGTCGGCTCTGCAGTTAATGAATTTGCGGCCGCAGAGAATCGGCGAAACCCGAAAGACTCAAGTGTCGGCAGCGCGATCAAAGCACCTGTGCCGCGAAGAAAATGACGCCGGTTGACTGGATGTTTCATTGCAAGTGTTTGCAGGTAAGAATAAGAACCTTCATTCTATTTAAAAATTCTGCTTTTCAGGTAGCCATTACACAGAGATTCCCGTTTCCGGCGGGTATAAGTGTAAATAGGATGATCCTGACGATCGTTTCGTGGATTCCCCTCCCGTATTCCCTTCCGGGATTCCCTGCCAAACAGGTATTGCCAAAGGCCCGATGCAACAGGCGAATCGCCTGGAAATACCGTCAACGGCACGCCCTATTTGAGCAACTTATCAGATAAAAAATTGACCAGGGAATCGTATTTGGTTTTTGACCCGGGGAACTTCAGGTGTGACTCCAACTTGAGGGCGTCCATTTTCTCTTTGAGAACAATACCGAGATTGACGTGGTGTATCAGCCATCCACGAATCCGCTTGGGATCCTTTGGCAAACTAGCGGTTGGCGACATCCCGTAGCTCATGAAGATCGGCGGATCGTCAGAAGTGACCAGGTTGATCGCCGAGTGTTGTGATGCGGTTTGATTGGCTTCCTGCAGTGTCTTTCCATTCCACATCATCATTCGGATTTTTTCCGGATCCCGCTCTCCTTTGAAAGGCTGAACAAGCGATTCGATATTCCTGTTTTCCAGCAACGGGCCGACCGTCTTCTTCCAGAACTCCGCTCCATTGGAAGTCTGACCTCCTGCCGTTGCCACACACGTCAGCCGGGTCGACTCCCGCTCGATTGGATCTGAACTTTCAGGCCTGGCCATCTCCTCCGAGAACGCCAGCCACATGCAGATTTGTGCTCCGGCAGAGCCGCCGAACGCAGCAACCTTGTCTTTATCGATATTCCATTCGCCAGCCCTGGACCGCATGTGCTGCAAAGCTCGTCTCGCATCGTGATGCGAGGTTGGCAGGGGATGGGTCGCAACGTAACGGTAGTTGATCGCAGCCACCGAGATTCCCGCCTCCAAAAGTCGATTCAGATCAGCAGCATTCAGGTTTTCCTTGCTTCCACCTTTGAACCCACCACCATGAATGTAGATTGCCAACGGAGCGGGTTTCCCTGGTTTGGCCAACCAGATGTCAAATACCTGGCGTTCATGCTGACCATATTTGACGTTCGCGAAGCTCGGTTTCCTCGCAGGTTGTCTTGTTTTCCTTTTGGGAGAATCATTCGATTGATTGCGTTGAGATCTCCTGGAAGCAGCATCGAGAAAGGCCTTCTTTTCAGCATTGGAGAACAATCCATCCTTGTCCCGATCCGCTTGTGGAAATCGCTCAAGCGCCCGACGACTTGCCGCTGCTTCCTCGGCGTCCGAGATGATTCCATCCCTGTTTCTGTCCGCCTGTGGAAAAACCTTGAGAATCAGCTCCTTGATCGCAGTATTCTCTTGCGCCAGGGGTTTTTGCGAATTACCGTTTTCGGTCCGGGATTTTTGTTGAGCCCTCGCGGGTGCACTGGTGGAAATGAGGAGGGTGCACGCGACCAGGCATGCCAACTGGAGAAATTTGTTCATTGTTCAATTCGGAGCAAAATGGAGTCACAAAAAACGGGAACACGGTTGGAGTGAGCGGTTCTGAATTCCCCTGGACCTGGACCTTTGGGCGTCCACTTCCCTGTGGATTGTTATTGAGAACAGGACATTCCAATCAAGTGGTCGGCAATGGCAGGGCACGAATCCTTTTACTCCATGATTGCTTGCCTGTTTCCTGGCTTGCAGCTTACTTTCCCGTTACGCAAAACAACCCTTGCCCCTGCGGGATCGGTTTTCGAAGAAGGCAGTTGCATCAACTCTCAATCGGCTTGATGAGCCTTTTCCTTGAAGTTACCGCTGTAGGGCGTGTCCCCCACCTTGCCGGTAATGGACCCCTCGTATTCGCGCACCTCTCCAAGACCATCGTGTTTGCCAACGAACCTCGAACTCCTGCCCTCGGGATCGCTTTCTTCCGGAACAGCATTCAAGCTGACGGTTAACGCTGGGTCTTTGATGGTCAGTGTCAATTCTTTTGCATCGACAGCTGCGGAAGATTTTGCATCACCGCCAAGGATGTAGACCGTTGCTTCCTGCTTGTCGTGGTTGACCACGAATTCAACATGGTATTTCCCGCCACCCCAATCAGCAATCGTTCCGCCATGAGGCGGCTCGCCATGGGAGTGCCCCTGTCCGCCATGGGAGTGTCCGTGGTCGCCATGGTCCTGGTGAACCGTACCATCTGCGTGAACGTGCTCACCTGGTCCGGCTTTCTTCGCCTGCTCCTTGTTGTCCCCTCCGCAACCAACGACAAAAACCAGTGCAGCCAGGCACGCGAAAGACCGGAGGACCTTTGGATTTTTCATTTTTTCCCTCTCGTAAAATTGAAATCAAATTTCTTCCAGGCCACTTTTCGAAGCCAGCTTGACGGCATCTTTGCCGCTAAACCTCCAAAAGAGACCTGGATGAATCAAAAACTCACAAAACGTTGATGTAAAAAGCCCGCCAAGAATCACCGTCGCAACCGGGTAGAGAATTTCGCGTCCCGGTTCCTTGCCGCCGAGCACGAGCGGTATCAATGCGATTCCGGCAGTCAATGCGGTCATCAAAACCGGCGAAAGTCGTTCGAGACTTCCCCGTAACAGGGTCTCCTTCGAAAAAGAGGCCCCTTCCTCCCTGATCAGGTACAGGTAATGCGTGACCAGAAGAATCCCGTTACGAACGGCAATTCCGCCCAGGGAAATAAACCCAACCAGGCTGGCAACCGTCAGATCCTGCTCAGTCAGGTAAAGCGCCAGCACCCCGCCAATAAATGCGGTCGGTAACGCGTTGAGTATCTGCAAAACGATTCTCAGGCTTGGAACCAGCAACATCAGCACGACGACCATTCCGATGACCGCAACGCCACTCAGAACCAGGATCATTTGAGTCGCTTTCCGCTGGCTTTCAAATTGACCTGCGAACTCAACAAAATACCCTGCGGGCAACTCCAACTCTCCACCGATCCTGTTCCTGATTTCCTGGACCGCACTCGACAGGTCCCGCCCCAGGGTATTGCACCGGATCACGATCCGGCGTCTGGCGTTTTCCCTGAAGATCGCGTTGGGACCAACTCCTCGCTCGATCTCACCGACATCAGAAAGTTCAATCTGGCCCCGGTTGTCCGGAAGGTCGATTCGCAGTCGCCCCAGGTTTACATAATCCGTGCGGTATTTTTCTTCCAGCCTGATAAGCAGGTCAAATCGCCGTTGGCCATCCAGCACCTGGGAGACAACTTCGCCCTGCAGGGCAGTTTGAAGAACCCTCGCAACATAAGCACGGGTAATTCCGTGAACGGCGAGGTCGTCTGCTCGCAGTTGAATATGCAATTCTTCGGTCTGCCGTATCGGTTCAACAATCGGCTCGGTGATGCCGTCGATATTTTGAATTTTTGATTTAACCTGGTTGGCGATCGATTGCAGCTTGTCCAAATCATCCCCGAAAATCTTGATGGCAATCTGGGCATAAACCCCGGATACCATATGGCTGATCAGGTGAGCCAAAGGCTGTTCAACCTCGATCGAAACACCTGGCACTTCTTCCTTGAGTTCCTCCAGCAATACCCTGATGATTTCGTCCCGTTCCAGATGCGTTTCAGGATTCATGTTGAGAATGTATTCGCCGAAGTTCACCGGTGAAGCATGTTCATCCATTTCCGCACGCCCGGTTCGCCTAACAAAATACCGAATGGCACCCCCGGGATTTTCAGGACTCACTTGCAAGTCTCTGAACCTGGCATCAATCAACTCCGAAACCTGGCTCGACGCCTGTAGCGAAGAACCGGGAGGGAGGGTCACGTTGACCTGAATGCTCCCTTCATCAAAATCGGGCAGGAAACTCCCCCCGAGCCTGGAGCACATCACTCCTACAATCGCAACCGCAAACCAGGTCCACAGCAATAGCGAACCCGGGATGGCCATGCTGAGCCGAACCAGTGGCGTCGCCGTCTGTTTAAGCAACCACAGAAGAAATCCGTCCTTTTGCCTGCGAGTTGCCCGGGAACCGGGAAGCAAGTAGTAGGAAAGTACCGGGGTGACCGTGAGAGAAACCAGTAACGAAGAAAGGATGGAGACGATATAGGCAAGCCCCATGGGCTGAAACAGTCGACCGGCTACACCCGAGATGGCAAACAGGGGAAGCAGAACAAGGATGACCACGATTGTTCCAAAGACAATGGCACTGCGAATCTCTCGACTTGCCTCGTAAACAACCCGGATTGTTGGCTGCGGGTTCTCGGCTGAGTAATTTTCTTTCAGCCGGCGAAAGATGTTCTCGACATCCACGATGGCATCATCTACCAACTCGCCCATTGCGACGGCGATACCGCCGAGGGTCATGACGTTGATCGTCAAATTGGTATCGCTCAGGTAACCAATCAACCTGAAGACGACAGTCGTGACCACCAGGGAAAGTGGAATGGCGGTCAAGGTGATGAATGTTGTTCGAAAATTCAGAAGAAACAGGAACAGGATAATGATGACAAGCACGGCGCCCGTGACCAGCGCCTCGCCAACATTGAAGATCCCCCGGTCAATGAAATTCCTGAGCCTGAAAAGTTCACTGTTGATAACAATGTCCGCGGGCAGAGTCGCTTCGACTTCTTCCAGAGCACTGGCAACCTCGTCCGTCAATTGACGCGTATCAACATGAGGTTGTTTGACAATCGAAAACACCAAACCGGGGCGCCCGTTGACGGCTCCATCCCCGCGTTTGAATTCTGCCCCCTCCGTAACGGTCGCAACCTGCTCGAGCAGGACCGGCCTTTTGTTTGAGCCACGGACCGGCACTTTGCTCAGGTCCCGCAGGACTTTGTCCCGGTCCGGCCCCACCCGTCCCAGGATTCGTATGGGGCGTTCTGATTCGCCAGTGATCGCGTACCCGCCGCTGGTGTTGATATTGCTCTCCTTGAGAGCCTGTTCGATGTTCTGAAGCGAAACGCCATATTCGACGAGTGCCGAAGGATCGACCAGTATTTGATACTGTTTTCGTTCTGCACCCTGGAGAAATGCTTCAGCAACTCCCTTGATTTTCAGCAGTCGGGTTCGAACGACCCAGTCTCCAATGGTTCCCAGGTCCATCTCCTGTTCAAATTCGGCTGGCAGGGAGAACCTGAAATCCTTTCCATCGATCGTGACTTTGGCCTCACCTGAAAACTCCGAATCACCGGGCTCCCCGTCGGCAACAAGGGACACCCCTGTCGGTTTGACTTCAAGCCAGGCATCCAACGCATGCCGATCAACCGGATTCCAGATTTTTATCCCCGGTTCGTCATCGCCCGGTAAAAGCTCGGCCATCCACGGGGTTCCTTCCACCGCAACAAGCCGACCGCCATTGGGGCCTTTTTGACGGTACATACCCGCAATGACAACCTGCCCCATAATGGAAGAAGGAGGCGTCATCTCCGGATGGATGCCATCGGGGAGAACGCCGGACAAAGAAGCAAGACGTTCTTGGACGGTTTGCCGGGCGGCCTGGATGTTGGTATTCCAGCCAAATTCGATAAAAACAACGGCCAGTCCGGCAGTGCTTTGGCTGCGCACCGCCTCGACGCCACTCGCACCAAGCAGTGACACCTCGACAGGCTGCGTCACCAGTGTTTCCACTTCTTCAGACGAAAGGCCCGGGCACTCTGTAAGCAGGATGACCCGCGGGCGATCCAAATCGGGAAACACATCAATTGGCATCGTGGTTGCCAGGTAGGATCCGTAGGCCAATAGCGCGAGGCTGACGACAATGACAGGAAACCGGTACCTGAGTGCTAACCTGATGAGCAAATTGAACATCGCAGGTTCCCCTAGTGATTGGCGTGGACCGTACCATCGGCATGGACGTGGAAACCCGGTTGCTGCCCGCTGGCAGCCTGGGATTTCAACACACGATTCAGGGATGCGGCTGCGTTTTGAGCCAGGTAAAAGCCGGGCGAGATGGATCCGTCCCTGGCAATCACCATGTCGTAACGATCCTGGTGGATCACCCTGACGGGAATCCGATTGAACAGGTCACCATTTTGCTGAAAGACGAATGCCTCCGGCCCTTCAAAGACAACTGCTGACGCCGGAAGTACGAGCACATCTTCCAGTTTTTCAAGTGGAACACAGATGTTGACTCGCTGTCCCGGCCTGAACCTCCAGGCAACAAATTCCTGCTCTTCTTTCCGGTAGATTCGGGCCTGGTTGGTGAGCGGTATGAAAAAGTCAACCGTCCGACTGTCCGGGTCGGTGGTGTTGGACAAATGTCGAATCTGGAATTCCTGTTCGAGTGGAGGCCAATTGGCAGCCAGGTCTTCCTTGAATTCGACTTTGACATTCCAGTTCTCCGCAGCAGTTCGAGCAATCAGTGCAGCTTCCTTTCGAAACGCATGGCCCTTGATGTAGAGAGAATCATGATTGGCGAGAACGGCCAGCGCCTGCCCCGCATCCACCTGTTGCCCGAGTTCCACTTTGAGTTTTTGAATCTCCAGGAAGTCACCAGCGATGGCTGGCTCGTTGCCCCGGGTCCTGGTCGGAACCCCCGCCTGCTGCGATTCCTGCTTGATTCCGGGTGCATCCATCTGGATTCGAGAAAGAAATTCCCCCTTTTCAACCAGACCGATCTGCTCGGCAGACAAACCTCTGGCTGCCAACTCCTGGCGACAGGCGTTAATCAGGGTGGTTTGGCGACTGATCTGCTGTTCCAGTTCAATTTTTCGCTTGCCTGCCAGGGTGCCGGAATCAATCAGCCCCTGGATGCGTTTGATTTCCTGGTTGTAAATCTCAACCTCCCGGATCGCTCGAAATAATTCCGATTGGGTTTTCTGCAGGTACTCACTCACCAGCTTGATGCTGAAAAGCTTGTCACCTGGTCGAATAATGTCACCTTCGAAGGCGTAGATCTGCGACACAACTCCGGCGATGGGAACCGTGATGGCACGGTCGCTTACACCTGGCCGGTCTTCGACGATTCCGGGAATGTGTACCGTTTTCCAATACACTCCAAAACGGACCGGTTC
Organism: Planctomycetota bacterium; assembly: GCA_036336715.1. Classification (GTDB taxonomy): domain Bacteria; phylum Planctomycetota; class Planctomycetia; order Pirellulales; family Pirellulaceae; genus JABAAE01. The sequence goes on along the minus strand of JAYZFP010000130.1, from coordinate 5,822 downwards.
GGTTTTCAGCTGCAGGTTCTCCCGGGCAGGTCCACTGATTTTCAATACCCGGGGTTCCTCGGTGGACAACCGGGGTTGGCCAGCCTGCGATGCCAGCACACCTCCTGTGCCGGGAAGCGGTTGCCAATAGGGCTTTCCCAACCAGGTCATTCCCGCGATCAGGCTAACGGAGCAAACAAAACAGAGCGGACGCCACCAGCGTGAATCAAATCGAAATTGCATGAGAATCCGGTATCAAAAACAGACGTGCAGGCGTGGAAACATCGCGGAATTCGGGGAAACCAAACCGAGATTTCGGCTCGAGTCAGACCGATTGGTTCAAAGCAGAAGCCGAACCGATTTCAAGAAGTGCGCATGCGCGACCGCGGAAGCCTTGGGCGGTTTGCAAAAACCGCATGCTAACGGGCCGGGAGTTGCATCCCATGCATGGAAGAAGACGGCGACAGCCAATGTGTGGACCTCAACATTCTCCTCCTCCTCTTCCTTCGGTGATGCCCATTCAAAATCGGCCAAATGGAGGGCGTCCCCATGATTGCCCGACGAATGATGTCTGATTTGGGAATCGAAATCCTTGCCAGAATGGACAGCTCGGTCGAATTCTTCGTCATGAGCTGAATCATGATGCCCGGGGTCATGATGGGAATGGTCATGATGTCCATGATCATGATGGGCATGGTCATGATGGGCATGGTCGTGATAGGCGTGGTCATGATGGGCATGGTCGTGGCCGAAAAGGTGCACATGCCGTCTATCGCCGCCAGAGTGATCAGGCCCATGAGAATGCCCCATGCAAATCAACGCCGTGTTGGCAAGGATCGCCGCGATGAGAACACAACTCAGGGTCTTTTTGAACATGGCCGTCAGTTGGCAAAATAGGTAAAACCTAGCAAAAAGTATAACACCAACGATTACGAAGACAATCTCAACTGTGACGGTGGAATGGTTCCGCCAACGCCAAAATTTTTACCCAATCCGAACAAGCCGTTTTCCTGTCGGCCTTGGTCGATGATTCTTTCAGAATACTCGATAAAACAGATAGTACCGTCGTTTTTAAAATAATGAAAAGATATCTCTGGATAACGAGAAATGAGGCAACACCTGTTACTGCTGGTGTTTCTGGTGACGACGACGGGCGGCTGCCAACTGGGTAAAAAGGAAATCGAAAGCCCTTTTCAACCTGCCATTCAGCCATACGCAGCCGACATTCGGCAGGTCAAACCGGGTGACGGAATCCGCCAGGCCGGATTTACCGGGGAACCAGGCGATACCGTCGACCAGGCCGCTCCTGGCTCATCTCTTTCAACTGGAAATCCTCCTGGGCTGGATGAACTGGAGAACCGGGTCCTGGAATCCAGTCCAGCGATCTCCGAAGCCGAGGCAAAACTGGAAGCTTTGCGTGGCAAGCTGGTTCAAGCAGGATTGCCACCGAACCCGACAGCCGGTGTGAATGGAGAGGACATCAACGAGGGGGGAGGGGCTGGCAGATATGGTGTTTACTTCGGACGGAAGATTGTTCGAGGTGGAAAGCTGGAACTGGCCCAGTCGGTTGTGGCTGCAGAGATCAATGTCGCAGAGCAGCAGCTTAAATTGGTTCGGCAAAAATCCTTGACCGACGTCCGCCAGGAATTTTTTGCAATCCTCGTCGCCCAGGAGAGAATCAAACGAATTGACAGCTTGGTAGAACTGACGAAGCGCGCGGTCGATATTTCCTCCAGGCTGGTCGTAGCGAAAGAAACTCCCAGGACATCACTTCTCCAGGCTGAAATGGAATTCGAGAACTCGCTGGTTCTGGCCAAACGGGCGCAAAACCAACTGGTGCGGGCCAAGCGACGGATGGCTGCCCTGATAGGCGAGGACAGGCTCCCCTTCGATTCTGTCCAGGCCGATTTCAAATCCATGGTAAAAGCCACAACTTTTGAAAACTCGCTCGATGAGTTGTTGGCCAGCAGCCCGGAATTAACCACACTGGTTGCCGAAATTGAAAAGGAACGCCGAAACCTGGCGAGGCAACAGGTACAACCGGTTCCGGATGTCACGTGGCAGACAACCGTCCAATTCGATTCGGTGACGGATGACGTTGTCACCGGCTTCCAGGTTGGAATGCCAATTCCCTGTTACGATCGCAACCAGGGGGCGATTTCAAATGCGAGAAACAAAATGCTTGCGGCAGAGAGGCGAGTCGAGAAAAAAACCAACGACCTGCGTCAGCGACTGGCAACCGTTTTCCAGGAATACCGCGATGCAAAGGTCCAGGTGGAGGCATTTGAAAATCGCCTGTTACCCAAGGCGAAAGAAACCCTTCAACTGATCACCCTTGGGTACGAACAGGGGGAGGTTCAGTTCCTGCCCTGGCTGACGGCCCAACGCACCTATTCGCAGACACAACAGAACTACCTGGACCAGATCCAGCTGCTTTGCCAAAACTACTGGCAGCTTCGCGGCTTGCTGCTGGACTCCAGCCTCTCGGACCAGATGTCCCGTTGAAAACTCAGGCCCGGGTTTCATGACACCTTATCGAAGAAGCGGGGCCTCGAATCCATGGGATCTTTCTCCTTGGCTTGCCCTGCATTTTTTGGCGTGCCCTGGTCACCTTATCGTGCCCCTACTCTTTTTGTCGTACCATCAGGACCGTGACCATGAGGATGCCGCACAGCAGCCACACGCAGTGGATCGCAGAATGTCGCAAACGGGCAGTGAAGAATACACAAAACCTCGGGCGAAAACGCCGAGAGAAAACGCCCGTTTTGCTTCCAGAAACGAAGCGATGCGAAACGGTGCGAAAAGGAAAAGCGGAAGTGCATGGGAATCGAAGAAGTCCCGAAAACGCGGGAATTTTACATGATTCCGATTCAGACGACACAAATTACGACACAGATCGAATCAACTTGGCCGAAACAGACGCCGATCTCCAGGTGATCGTCGAGCAGTGGAGTGAACTGCCCGACGCGGTGAAGGCCGGTATCTTGGCGATGGTGCGGGCGACGGGAATCCTCCCGGTGGACGGGTAGGAGTTGCCTTCAGGCTATCGGCCACTAGGCCCGCTGCCTCTTTTTAAACGTGGCATGTCTACGCTGCCTCGCTTTGAGACCGCGGTTCTGCTTCTGATCCTCGTTTTCCGCCAACCAGTCACGCAATTGCACGCGTGCTTGGAAGGGCGTCACCTCATCGCCACTCTTTTTGGGGTGAGTCGTCGTAGCGTTGCGAAACCGCTGCCACAAGAAATAGCCAATAGAGGCAAGGGCTAAGGCGGTCACAATACCAAACCAGGAGGTCATCGAAACTCCAAAAACACGATTGAACTTTATCTCTTGGATTGTATCGACCGCTTGACTCGGAAGAGGTTAACGCCGAAAGCCAGATTATTTGAAAAAAAGCAGGAATCTCGTTTCATTACTCTCTCAAAGCCTCTTTGCAGGCCAATTGCTCACACCTGGTCCAGATCACCAGGCGTTGACTCGTCCGCTGGATTGTCGGGTTTTGGTATCAATAGTTTGAACTTCCAACAGTACCCGACAAAATACCCATAGGAAATAAATATTAACCAAAGAGTCACCACCAAACACGGAATACAGATTCGATACAAACGCTGATCCAGGTTGTTACTCACGCAACTGTATTGGTCGTTTGAACATGGCTCCGGCAACGTCGTAGCTATCCATTTCCCATCCCTCTTTGCCCGCCTCATTCCAAGCCGGGTAACTTTCCTCCATTGGGCCAAACGGTCTTCCAAGATATTTGTACTCCCATTTTTGCACCGCAGCCTTGGGAGAGACTACAGGTTCCTTGGAAGCTACAGAAGGTGCATTCCCATTATTGATCGCCTTTGAACAGCTAAAGCCCACAAGAAAAATAGTGACGCAAATTGCGATAATGTGACTTGCCTTCATGTTGTGTCCTAAAGAATTTGTGTTTTCCTCTTTTGTAGCACCATTCCCATTGCTATTGGAATGCTTTCTGAATGTGTCGCATTAACATGTCTTGAAGCGACTTTATAGTTCAAGTCGGCCTTATTTGAATTTGTCAATCTGCTTAAAGCAGTCTTTGGAGATCTGAAGATACTCAACCTTGGCCAAGCTCTTGGCTTGTGCGTCTGTGATTTTGGTTAAGCCGTTTAATGCAAGCGATTCAACCTTACTCAGAATTTCGGCTTGCTCGTCTGTGATTGAGGGCAAGCCGTTTAAATGAAGATTTATTTTTACCTTGCAAAGAATTTCTGCTTGCTGGTTTGTGATTGAGGTTAAGCCGTCTAATGCAAGCGATTCCACCTTACGTAAGCTTTCCGCTTGCTGCTCTGTGATTTTGGCTAAGCCGTTTAATTTAAGAATCGAAACCTTACTCAGGGTTTCCGCTTGCTTGTCTGTGATTGAGGTCAAGCCGCTTAAATCAAGCCAGCGAGCCTTACTCAAACTTTCCGCTTGCTGGTCTGTGATTGAAGCAAACCCATCTAAACCAAGAGTTGCAACCTTACTAAGGCTTCCCCATTGTTTGTCCGTTAATGACGTCAAACCTTTTAATTCAACATTTTTAACCTTGCTTAGACTTTCCGCTTGCTGGTCTGTGATTGAAGTTAAGCCGTTTAAAGAAAGCTCTTCAACATTGCTCAGGCTTTCCGCTTGCAGATCTGTGATTGAGGTAAATCCGTTTAATTCAAGCCCGGATTTAGCCTTACTCAGGCTTTCCGCTTGCTTGTCTGTGATTGAGGTTAAGCCGTTTAACCTAAGCACGCCTTTAACCTTACTCAAACCTTCCGCTTGCTGATCTGTGATTTTTCCACTGGAATTAATCTGATCAACTAGTTTCTCTAGCTCTGCGATCCTTGCTTTGTCGCTTCCACCACATCCAACAGAAAACAAAACAATCAGAATCAGAATCAGAAAGTTCTTCATTGAGTTATCCTCAGCGAACTGGTTCGCTTATTCAAAAATCCTCATAACTTCTTCAACCAACATCGTCTCGATCTTGTCGATGTTGCTCAGTGCCGCCCTTGTAAGCAGATTGCTTTGCTCATTTCCAGCGAATGCCGGATCGACGCGAAAGCCGCCTTGATTAGGAATCATGATAACGCCTTTTCCTGAGCGAGACACAACACTTGTTCCTTCTCTGGAGGTCTCAAATCCGCTCACAACAACTCGCGTCCCGGTTCGGCTCAAACCATCCCAGGCAGCAACTGTTAAACGGATTCGAATTCTTGGGACCACACTCGCAACGTGGAAATCAAGTAGAGATCTCAACGACTGCTCTGCCATACCCGGCAACAGCCCAGAAATATCGCGGAATGACGCGGTCGAGGGTTCCCAGCAAACCACAGAGGCAAGCTCGGGGTAAAACACCACTCACGTGACGAATCTCGCATGGTTGGAATTCGATAGTTGTAGCAGTAGCAGAAGACCAGAACAGTAACTGTCACCCTAATGGGAAAGGGGAGCGGTGCGTAAAGAGCAGCGGTGCGTCGTTATGAATTTTTTGCGGGTCCCTTTTCGACCCCATGCCACACCCTCCAACCACGAACCGCTATTTTTTGTCAGAAATTTATTTGGTGGGGGGACTAGGTTCTTTTTCGGGTTTTCAGCGGATAGATGCAGAAGCTACCGCTTGTCACCCAAAAAACTACAAGGCTCCTGTCTTTGCGGTGGTGGTAAATCCGCGGAGCATTAGTGTGGTGAACGCGTGACAGCCTCGACGGGTCCATTCTCCTGAGTGCCAGACCTGGTAGATGCCACCCTGTCGGGAATGGAGTGCGGTACGCCGCGAAAATCCGGTGCAGCTTTTTGTTATGTCCCTCGTGACAACAGCAAGAGGGATTCCCAATCCGACGAGTTACA
>JAYZFP010000129.1:0-47710 GCA_036336715.1 Planctomycetota bacterium | reverse complement strand
GGACAGTCGCTTTTTTCTTCGTTTAGAACACATTTTGAGTTGTCGAGATGGAAAATCGCTCTGGGTTAGGGTTGCCGTGGAATTTAAATATCCGCCGTTAAGGCGAACCCGAACATAAAATCCATGAATTTGTTTCAAAGGAAGGTGGTTGCCTTTTGCTCGGGGCAACCGGTTGTTTGGATTCAAAATAAATTGGTTTGAATGACGGATTCCATTTTTCAGTGGGCGATGAAGATTTCTTGAAAAGGGAAAATCCCAAACGGTCTGGAAACAAAAGAGGCAAGCCCGAGAAACGGGATTGTGACAACCCATGTCGTGAACAGGTTAATTTTCGACCTGGCGGCAGGAGGTGTGCAAACTTGGCTTCCTGAACAATAGCCAGGATCCTTGCTTTTTCGAACAGTGAAAGCCAGAGGAGAAAATTGGTAATTTGAGTTTGAGTCGAATGTTTTGTAAGCGACCCAATTTTTTGTAGGCGGCATTTTTTTATTCAATTGCCTGGGCTCCCTGTTGAGGGCGTTTTGCTGAAGGACGAATGCCGAAAAATGACGTCTCGGTTGCTGGGCAGATTTTTGTTTTGACATTGTCCATGCAGCAGGTTTCAATAGACGCCGCTGTGAGAAGATGACCTCGAATCTGTCCCCTTGGCCAAGAGGTAAAGCTGTTCATGCAGTTTCTGAAACGCTGCTTGCGATTGGAAGCCCTCGAGGACCGTATGGTCCTCGATGCATCCCCCGCGTTGGTTGCCGATATCAACCCGGGTGGAGGTTCCGACCCCTCGTATTGCGTGCCGGTTGGTAATATCATTTTTTTTGGCGCCGATGACGGCAGTGGTGGCGTGGAACTCTGGAAGAGTGACGGGACAGAGGGCGGTACCGTCCTGGTCAAGGATATTCGGCCGGGAAGCGGGTTTTCCAGTCCCTCTGTGCTGACGAATGTGAACGGGACGCTTTTCTTTCGTGCTTATGACGGCACCAGCGGGGTGGAGCTCTGGAGGAGTGACGGTTCGGATTCCGGTACCGTCCAGGTCAAGGATATCCATCCCGGAAGTGGGGGTTCCACGCCCGATCACCTGACGAATGTAAACGGGACGCTTTTCTTTAGGGCGAATGACGGCGTCAACGGGAGTGAACTCTGGAAAAGTGACGGTACGGAATCGGGTACCGTCCTGGTGAAAGACATCTGGCCGGGGTCACTGCCAATCCATCGAAATTTACCAATTTGAACGGGACGCTCCTGTTTGGTGCGAATGACGGCAACAACGGTTTTGAACTTTGGAAGAGTGACGGTACGGAGTCGGGTACCGTCCTGGTCAAGGATATCCGTCCCGGAAGCGGGTTTTCCAATCCATCGGACCTGACGAATGTGAACGGGACACTCTTTTTTAGCGCCAATGACGGTGTTAGCGGGGTAGAACTCTGGAAGAGTGACGGCACCGATTCCGGGACCTTTCGGGTCAAGGATGCCAGGCCCGGAAGTTTGTCCTTCCTGCCTCAAAACCTGACGAATATGAACGGAACACTTTTCTTTCGCGCCTATGACGACAGCAACGGGTGGGAACTCTGGAAGAGTGACGGCACCGATTCCGGTACTGTCCTGGTCGAGGATATTCGGGCCGGAAGCGGGTCTTCCAGTCCATCGGACCTGACGAATGGAAATGGAACACTCTTCTTTACCGCCAATGATGGCAGCAACGGGTTTGAACTCTGGGCGCTGGGGCCGGCCCTGTTTGGGACCTCGGGCGATGATACGATCACCGTGAAAATCACGGAGAATTACCTTGTCACCATCAATGGTCAAACGTACGTCTATCCCATCGGTGAACTGACGCTCCAGGGAAATGGGGGGACCGATACGATCGTCGTCGTGGGAACGGTTGGAGACCAGACGCTGTTTGCCTCTCCCGATTTCTTTGAACTGACGGGTTTCGATTTCCGTTTGACCGGTGAAGAGATCGAGCACCTGACCGTCCGTGGCAATGGTGGAAACGATGTGGCCACGCTGTTGGACAGCGGTGGCAATGAGCGGGCGGTTGCCAAGGTCAACAACACCTTTGTCCGCGACCTGGCAAGGACGTTTTCCCAGCGAGTGATTGATTTTGGAGAGGTGACCCTGGTTTCCACGGGATCCGCGGCCGGTAATTTTGACCTGGCCAACCTTTTTGATTCAGTTGCCGCGGACGTATTCGTGGGGCATTCGGGCACCGCTTCCATGACCTCTGCCGGTTACATCGTGCGGACCTCGGGGTATGACCGGAATGTTGCCCGATCCAGGCTGGGTGGACAGGATGTGGCCATCCTGCACGGTACGGCCCAGGGGAATGAGAACTTCACCGCACGCGTGACGGCAAACCCGGCGAATAACTTTGGCCTGCTTCGCAGTGGACCGGGAGCTTCCCTGCCATTTCTCAACCGGGCGATCGGGTTTTCCAGTGTGAGCGGGCGCAGCAATGGGGGCGACGACAAGGCCTATTTCTTTGACGGCAGTGGAAATGACCTGTTGTTAGCATCCGCCAGCTTGGCGAGGCTGCTGGGCAGCGGGTATGAATTTGAGGCGGATGCCTTTCAACGGGTGAACAGCATGGCCAATGTTGGAGGAAATGACGAGGCCATCCTGGTGGATGGTACCGGGGATGATCGACTCGTTGGAACGAAGAACCGGGCAACCCTGTACGGTGAATCCAACCTTTTCATCCATTCCACCATCGGCTTCGAGCGGGTCACGGGGGATGCCAGCGAGGGAGGCATCGACAGGCTGGTCCTGTACAGCGACATCACGTTTGAGTTCTTTGAACTGGGCACCTGGGAGTTGTAGGGAACCAATCGTTGCAATGGTCCACGGGTTCCCGCTCCCGGTCAGTGAACCTGAAAGAAACCCCCGGGTATCTGGTCAGGAACGGGCTGCGATGGGATGAAAGCCAGGGAGGGACCCCGCTCCCGGTTGAATTTTCCAAGGGAAATGAGGCGTTTCCTGCCGTACTGAAAAAAGCCGACGAAGGTGAAAGGTCTTTGGAGCCGTCCGTTATTACTGCTTTCGGTTTTTTGTCCCAAAAACGGTCCGCTCAAGATTTCTCCCCAGGCTGGGGAAACCTGATATTGGGTGTTCCCTGCACGAGACGGATCCTGATGAAACCAGGCACTGGGGCCTCATCGGTCACCGTGATAGGGTCCGTTTCTGCTCAGACCTTTTTCGCCATTTCCAGGGCTCCATAAATGGGGGCTCCGAAAAAAGGCCCTTCTGGTTTTCCCTTGCATTCTCCTGGAGCCCGGCGAGGGTTTTGTCATTCGGTACCCCGGGCAGATGCCAGGCCATGCCTGACCGAAGCATCGTCATGCTGACATCCACCGAGTGACCCTCCTGGTCCAGAAACAGGAACGCAACCCTGTTGTCGGATTCGTCTGATCCGGTAGCACGGATGCTGACCTCTTTCCCGGAGATCAATTTGGTGAGGAATTCTTTTGACTGGTTTCCGAACGCTTGTTCAAGTTCCGGGGAATCCAGTCCTGAAAGCCGGGTCCGGACCGTCTCGCCAGTTTTTTCATACAGAAGGTCGATGGTGTCGCCGTCAATAATCCTGATGCAACGGGCCCTCGGAAGAGGGACGTTCCATGGGCCGTTGGAAAGATCATCCGGTGGGATTTTTCTTTGGACTTTGCCCGAATTTTTACTCTTTTTGTTGGTTGCCGGATTGCAACCTGACAGCTGCAGAATCAATGCAATGGCCACAAACAGGGCCGTCGACGTATGTCTGTCGGATGGGGTCATGGTCAAGGAGCGATGGTCTTCAGGGGGCGAGATACTGTATAGAAAGGAGGATTTATTGGATCACGATCCTGAGTGAAAAGCGACGACCTTTTGGAAATTCTTTTGGCTGGAAGGGCTTCACGGCGTTCTGTTCGTTATTGCTGAACTGGATTTGCTGGCGGGCGGGTCGTTCAAGCGGCACCCGGATTCAAAACCCTCGCAGGGTCCGGATTCAAAACCGAAACCGGTTCAAAAGCAGGAGCGAGGAACAACCGGCCCTGTTGAACGCTTGCCCGGGCGGCTCTTCAGGCAGGAGTTCGCAATTCATCGTCATCCCTGTCGATCCTGCGGTTGGTTTGCTCATGCAGCCGCAATCCTTTTCGGACCAAGGAGGGGAGAGCCGGGTTGTTTTCCGGTCGGCTGGGGCCCGCAAGCAATTCTGGCGTATGTTCCGGGGTTTTGGCCACCTGCAGGAAATTCTTTCCAATGGTTGGCCGTTAAATTTTTTGAAAATCGACAATTTTGTATGAAAGGTTTGCTGATTTGCTGACATTGATTTCCATCGCGAACGGAAAACGCGGTTTTGGAAACTCATTGCCTGAAAGGACCCAAACCATGAAAAATTTACCCTGTTTGTTGACCGTTTTGCTGTCCTGGTTGCCGACGACGGTCGATGCTCAAACCTGGCAGTATTCCCGTAGTGAAACGGTGGAATCGACCGTTCGGGAACTGCGGATTGATGGGGAGACGCTGTTGCGGATGCAATCCGGGAGCGGGGACCTTACCTGGGGCGAGGTTCCCAACGACCTCATGTGGAACGCACGGATTCATGAACTTGTCAATTCGCGCGGCCGCGTTCTCCGGCGTTACCTGCATGTGGAGGGGACCAGTGAAGGGGAGGGCCTCCAGGTGCGTGCCTTGAGGGACCCCGTAACGGGCCGCGAATTCCTGGTTGCCGAACTCGACGAAAATGGTGACGCCGTGGCGGACCAGGTGATCGAGTTTCCTGAATTTGAAGTTTCAGCAATCGATGATATCCGTATCTTTGGCCTGGGCGGGAATGACAGGATACGAAACCTGACCTCGGTACCCGACTTTTTATTTGGTGGTTTGGGTGAGGACACGCTTATCGGGGGGGAGGGCCCTTCCGGTTTGTTCGGTCAACAGGGGGACGATAATGTCTTTGGTGAGGGGGGGAATGACCTGGTTTTCGGCGAAGAGGGGAATGACAACCTGGGCGGGGGAGCCGGGCAGGATGTGGTTGTCGGAGGACCCGGGAATGACCTGGTCTCCGGCAACTGGGATTTTGATTGGAATGGGCATGCCTCCTTCGATGATGGATTCCCGGACATGCTCACCGGGGGGAGCGGAAATGATATTTTCTGGGTGTCCAGCGACGAAGACCAGGTGACGGAGTTTGGACTGGGGGATGACTCTTTCGGAATGCTGGAGTCGCCCGACGAGCTTTTCCCGGGTTGGATGGCCGGGCTGGAATTGATGCCCAACGATTGGTTGGGTTGGCAAGATGGGATTCTGGAGAGGGGCAGTTTCCAGGTGCCAGTCCCAACCCAGGCCGGCAATCGAATGGAAACGGTGCAGTTCGGTTGGCGTACGATCGACATGTCCTATGCCGGTTCGGAATTGAACGAGTCCGCCTGGATCGGAGAAGGATCTTTTCGGTCCGGCGTAGCGACGGGCGAAAGGCTGCCGATGAAAAGGGATCCAGCCGCCGGATCCCGTTGAAAAAAGGGTACCCCCAACGGATCCATTCCATGGAAACGGGCGGGGCGCAAAAAAGGCCACCTCGGAAGGATTCCGGGGTGGCTCGCCTGCCGCTTGGGTCAGTTATCAAAGGTAACCATATGGGGACCGAAGGTGGGTTTTTTTACTTTGCTCGGTTCTGGATCGCCCTCGCCGGCAGATTCGCCAAGCAGGCGGAACGTCGCCTCCTCCTCACTGTAACCCTCCTGCAGCAACATCAGGTATTCCATCTCAACACCCGTTAAACCAACTCCGGTGTCGAGAATCCAGATTCCGCCTCCGGTGTCGAGAACCCAGACTCCAGCCCAGGTGTCGAGAACCCAGATATCGTTCCTGTCGATCTGACGGCTGTCCGGGGCGGACCCGGAATAATTGTCGGGAAACTGACCCAAAGCGTTTGCCGCGTTCAGGCCGAGGAAAAAGAGGGCAGCTGCGGCGAATTTCATTGCGTTTTTCATGGGTTTCTTTCGAAAAGAGTTTTGGATGTTTGAAAGCCACTTGGTTCAAGAGATCAAGCGTCCTCCGGAAAGAAACCGGGCGCGAAAAAATAAAAAAACGTGTGCAAAAAAACCAATGAAAATCGGGATTGGTAAAAAATGCTTGGACCTTGTTGACCTGATCTTTCGAAAGGTCCAGTTTCTTTTGAACCTCCGGGGCTCTCAATTTCCTGACTACCGTGGAATACCTGTTCAGCAAGTGTTCGTCTGCATTTTCGACCGAACACAGCAGAGCCGAAATGACCGCAGCAAGGAGAATCTTATTTAACATAGATCTTGAAATCCTTGACCCTTCCTGCAATTTCAGGTTTGCCAGCGACTTCGATTGTCGCATCCGCATCACCCAGCGAAACAACCGAGCGAAAAGCTGGCCCTCAAAACCTGGGTCCCGGGTAAGGATTACTTGAGGGATTGGAGGAAGGACAGCAGATCATGGATCTCCTGGTCGGAAAACGCATTCAGCAGTTTTTCCGGCATCAGGGACTTGTTTTGCGTTTTCATCTGTTCGATATCCTCCTTCCGGATCCGGGTGATCCGGTTGTCGATATCCGTGATGGTAACGAACTCGTCCGTCTGTTCGGTAATGAAGCCGGTATAGGTTTTGCCGTCGACTGTTTCGACCAGGCTCGCCTTGAAACGTTCCACCACCTGCCTGGAGGGATAGACGATCGCGTCGGCCAGCTCTTTTCGCTTCAGCCTCAGGGTAACGCCCCCCAGGGCGGGACCAAAAATGGTCGTTGCCCGGTTCTCGATTCCACCGTGACAGGCATAGCATCCTGCCTTGAGGTAAATTGCACGCCCGCGGTTCGGGTCGCCCTGGATTTCTTTCGCGCTGTCAATCAGTGCAAAGATCGATTCGTCGGACCGGAGAGTGGTTTTCTTTTCCGGCCGGGGGACAAAAGCCGTTTTGAATTGTTGCAGGTACCACTGGTTCCAGAATTCCTGGATGGCCAGGGTGTCTTCCCTGGCGGCCTGCCGGGTAAAGGCCAGGTAGGCGTCGATTGCGTTTTTTGTCGGCTGGGTCACGTCAACACTGAGTGACCAGTTCCCTTTTTGCGGACCCAGGGTGCGATAATCCTTTTGCGGGCTGGTTGAGTAAAACCAGCTCGAATCGGAAACGAGTTGCCTGGGGCCCGTCCCTTTTTCACGCCAGTGAATGGAGGCAATCAAACCGGCCGGCCCACCCTGGTTGACCGCATCGATCGCGACCACGTTCTGGCCCTTCACCAGAAAGCGGCTCATGTCTACCCGCTGGGGCCGGGTCCAATCGGTGCTGGCAGCGACCCGTTTTCCATTGATGTGGAGAACAAACTCGTTGTCACAAGTCAGCACCATGTAGGCGTTTTCCGGTTGGGCCCGCGCTGTAAAGGTCTTGGCGAATGATGCTCTGTCACCATCTTTTTGGGCGGTGGAGGACCAGATGACTCTCGGTTGACGATTCGGGTTTTCGGCACCGGTTCCCAGCAGGACCTGCAATACGGGATCAAATTGGGAAGCCGATTCCGGGTGGCGACTCATCAGTTCCAGCAGACGAAAACTGACCAGTTCGGATCCACGACCCGGACGGACCGCAGGGAAGTTCCTGAATTGGGAGGCCAGCAATTTGTCGCTATTGGGGGGCAGGGTCTTTCCGCATCCGACAATCCCGTTAAGACAACCGGTGAGGGATTCCCGGTCGTCAAATTCGAAGAGCCCCTTGAGAAAGATCCCAGGGGATTTCACCCAGCGACCGTTGGCCCCGAGTGCCGAAAACAGGGCCCGTCTCAATGTGGGTTCCCTCGCTGTGGCCAGTTGCTCCTGTAACAGGCTTGCGACCTCCTGGCTGCTGACTTTGGACAGCAAGCGCGCAATTTCGACCCGGGACCCGGTGTCTTTTGCTTCGCGGTACAGATCCAGGAGAATGGTCTCCGCACTGCCCACCGATTGCAGGTTGTTGAAAACCGCACGGGTCAGCTGGGTGCCCGGTTTCAGTTTCGGGAGTCTCCGCGAAAGGGAACCGATATGGTGCTGGACCAGCCGGTTCAGGGTGGTTCCCCAGAAACCCGGGAATTGCAGCCCCTTGCCGCCAAATTCGGAAAACCATCCGCTCTGCGTGGAGACGATCCAGTCAGCCAGTTGGTCTTCTGACTGTTTTTTCCAACCGGACTCCGGCCGGGGTATTTCGGAGAGGGCGGTCGCAATGTGAAACTGGGTCACCGGGTCCTTTTCAACCTGTAATTGCTGCACCAGGTATTCGAATGCATCTGCCAGCTGGTACTTCCCCATCAGTCGGATCTGTTCCCACCGAATCCGCCTGTCGACATTCCAGTAGGTCTTTTTCAGAAAGGTCTCGGCTTTTTCGCGCAGTCCGGCATCCTGCTGGATTTCCCTGCGAAACAGGGCGAGCAGGCGAAGAAAATCGAGGTGGTCCTCGGAATTGGGTTGAATGCCGGCAAACAGTCCCGGGAGGACGGTCCGGATGTCTTCCTGGGAGGCCCGTTCCTTTCTCAGGTGCGTGGCAACCAGTAATCGCATCCTGCTTTGCGGATCCGGGTTGGCTGAAATCTGACGGCAGATTTCGGACGTCGGCCGGTGGGAAAGGGCCGTCATGGCTGCATAGCGCACGGCCCGGGTCTTGTCCGAAAGGGCCCGGGCAAGTGCTTCGTTGGCCCTCGGATCGGAAAGGCGCGAGAGGGCCTCGGCAGCACGGCGTCTGACAAAAGCGGACGAATCGCCCAGCAGATCCGTCAACCAACCGTATTCATCCGACTGGCCACGGATGCCAATCAGCCAGGCGGCCTGGCCACGGATTTCTTCCTGTTTGTGTTGGCAGAGGGCCTGGAGATCCCTGGGCAAAAGCTGTTGGAAGCCGGGCGCAAGCAGGCGAAGGGCCCGCAGCTGTTCCCGGTTGGAACGCTGGTCGTCAAAAACGGCCTCCATCAGTCTCGCCTGGAAGTCCGGTCCGATACCCTGTTTCATCTTTTCAGTGGCCAGCCGGCTCCACTCCGCGGCGGGTTGCGGGAGCTTGAGGATTTGGGTCAGGGGATCCGTTTTTTTTCCTTTGAGGATCAGGACGTCGGGCACCGGGATCTCCGGCGCTTCGGATTCGTCGTAAAAAATCCTCCAGATTCCCTGGTTGTGGTCGGTGACCAGGATGCTGCCATCGGGTGCCACATCGACATCCACGAGGGCAAAGTTGATCGGATTGCCGTTTGCGTCGGTGGCGTTCGGTTTCGCCTTGGCAAGTTCGGTCATTTCCGAGGTCCAAATCGCACCATCTCTTTTCAGGTGAAACGCCACCAGCCGGCCCGAGGTGGCGTAACCACCGGTGGTTGCCGACTTCCAACGATAGTCACAGGCCAGTAACGTGTCGCGGTACTTTGGGGGGAACTGCGTGTGCTCGTAGACAACCCCCCAGTTGGGAGAGCCCCGGCCCACCTCCATCACCGGCGGTACCGAATCGATAAAGTACCTGCGGAAGGCCCCGACTCCCTGCCAGCCCTGGTCCGCCCCGGTTCGCCAATGATTGAGGGACACCGGGCGGTAAAAGGGAACGTCAACGTGAAATTCCATGTCGCTGTCAAAGCTGAAGAATTCGCCGAGGTAGTTCATTCCCAGGCTGGGCGGGTTGCGCCCCCCCGAGCCGATGCATTCCCATTTTTCCCCCTTGGGGTCGAAACGAAAGACAGACGCGGCCCGCTCTTCGAGACAGGGAGAGCCCGGTTCGGTGATATGTTTTCGTCCGCTGGTTCCGCCGCCGTCACCGGTGACCAGGTAAACGTGGCCGTCGATGCCGCGGAGAACCGTGTGGGCTGCGTGGTCTCCGCCGGTATTGAAATTGGCTCCCAGTCTTTTTTCGAATTTCAGTTTGCCGTCTGATTGATAACCACTGAACCACTGCACTCCATCCCCGGCCACGACGTACAGTGAATCTCCGTATACCAGCAATCCCTGGGGGCCCCGACCTGCTGTCGGCTTGCCGTCGGCGATCACCTCAAAGGTATCGTAGGTTCCGTCCCGGTTGGTGTCGCTCAGCCTGCGAACAGCGTTTCCATCGCCGACGAGGAGCCGTCCCTGGCCGTCAAAGGTCAAGTCGTAGGAGCCGCCCGTGAGGTCCTTGCTGGCAACGCGATAAATGTGAAACCCGCTTGGCAGGACAAATTGATCGTCCAGCAATTCGGGTTCATCTGCCTGCAATGGGGCAGGGTGGAGATTCCAGCAAAACAGGAAGAGGCAAAAGCAGGAGAGTGAGCGGGTCATCTTTGGGGTTCCGGTGTGGGGAGCCATTTATGATACCAGTCTGCAGGATGGCGGTTGGTTTCGGGGAGATGGGACCGCCTTTTTTCGTGCTGTTTTTTCGAGGCAAACACTTTGGTTGTTTGGCCTGTTTTCACGTTCCTTTGGGGGCAATGGCTCTTCGGTGAAAATGGTTTTTCCTTTTTTCCGCATTTTCGTGAAAATCGCGCAACTCATGCGATAAAGGTTTTATCAGCCTGGGGACTGGTCTCGGAACAATGTGTTCGCAGAGGTTCCTTTCAGAACGTTTGCCTGTTTCCAAAGACGTTTTCAGGCAGCTGCTGACATTTTGTTGGGTCGGCCTGTGGGCAAAATCCGTTCCTGCCCGGAAGTTATGGCTGGTTTTTTGGGGGCTTTGTTTCAGGAATCAAACATGGAATCCTACGCTTTCCTGGCATCCCTGCCGCTTTGGAGATGGGTTGTCGTTGTTGCCATTTACGCGATGTTTTTGCTGATTGTGGCTGGGCTGGTCTACTTTCTCTGCACGGGCGGTTCGAAGAATCTCTTTCTCAAAAAACTGTACAAAAATTACGAGGGGCTGGGGATCCGTCAGAATCCGCAGATCGGGGATGTGCAACTGGTCTACCACACTTACAGGGGGTTTTTCCTCTGGTTTATCCAGGAAGAGCATCAGGTCTTTGCTTCTCGTGGGGATGCAATGACCTTGCTGAACCGGCTGCTGAGGTTCAACCTCACGTTTGGTTTGATGACGCCCTGGTTTTTCCTGGTCCCGTTCCTGGCACTTGGTAATTACTTCAGTCAAAAAAAGAAGCTCCGTTTCTGATGCGTCCTTTTTTTCTTGCGGGGTGATTCGCTTTGGTTTCCCACTGGCGGGGCGACCGGCCCGTTTTTCTCAATGGCCGGTTCGCAATTTTTTGGATATCCGGATTCGGATTCCTGTCTGCCGGTATGTTCTTGTCCCCACCCCGCGGATTGATTTCAAAATTTCAGCAGGTGCAATCCACCAACTTTCGATAGGGCTGCGCAATGCCCAGCCTTCAGCCTTGCCAGAAAAAATTTCCTTCTTTTTTCAGAATGTCGTGAAAATCGGCCGCCCACTGAGAAAAGTCTATTGGCGAGTTTTTAATTCCCTTTCATGACAGGCAAAAAATTCAAAAGCGTTTCAAGATTTTTGACAGCGGTGGAAACCCGCAGGGGCGGCAGGGATCGTTCCGTCCAACGGGGCAACCCTCGGCATGTCAGGAACAACACCTCGAACTGTTCTGCCTGGGGAGAGGGAATCCTTTGCCAAATTATGAAAACCCATTTTGTCTTATCGGCCCGTGTCGCATCGATTCCTGGTCTGGATGGATGCTGACCGGGGCAGGCGAAATTCCATTTGGCTGCGTCGCTGAATTGGCGGTTTTCCGTTTTGAGTTGATTTCCCCCGTGGAAGAACCTGGAGTTGTTTTATGAAGAAATTTTTGATTGCCACCCTGGTTTCCGCAGCGATGCTCTTTACTGAGCTTACGGTTTTTGGCCAGCAGATAAGTGTGACCCGGTTGAGTGTCCTTGGTGAATGGGCGGTAGCCCCCGATTCAAGTGGCTTGGTGGTAACGACGTCAGCCGATGGGTTTGCAGAGTACCTGGTTGAATACAGCACGGATTACGGCGATTCCTCAGCGATTGTCTCAGTGACCGAATCCGGTTATTTCATTGATGAAATGGGAGACTCTGCCGCCTTCCTGGTGGTTCCGCATGTTCTGCAGAGAAACCAGGAATTGGCGTTTGGAATTCGGTTGGTGTGTCCTGACTCAGACGAGTGGTTTGATCTCAATAGCACATCCAGTTCACTGTCCCAGTCCTGGTTGGATGAATGTTACCCATGGGTCGAAGCGGAGTTGGGTTCGGGCTGGCAGGAACCCGACTCCGAAATGCAAAACTACGCTGGTTTTTACGAGGGAGGCGACGTTTCCGCGAACGGAAGCTTTCCTTCGATGACCGTCAGTTGTCGTGATGACAACGATGACGATGACCTTCCCTGGTGGAACGGTGGGAAAATTTTGCGTCGTTGGCTGTATGGTTCGGCAATCGATATCCGGCCCAATATCGAGCAGAACAAACGGCACGGCTACAGTCTCGATTCCATTAAAAATGAAAACGGTATTTACCGTTTGGGCGGAGCGAATCATGTTGATGAACCCGCTCGAAACATAATGGAAGGGGCTGCAGAAGGTAACATTGAGATTATGGCTGGCGGCGGCGTCCCTTATATTGGAAGGGGAGGCATCTCCCGCCGTGTTCCAAACAGTGGAAAGCCACCAATCGTTGGCCCGGTACGGCAGTACGACGAAGCAACTAAGGCCAGAATACCCGGGTATGACAATCACCACCTTGACCCGAAGCTAGGGCGTGTCGATCCCGACTACCCAAAAGGCCCGACAATTGGTGTTCGGAATGACAATGCTGGTGGTCGCGTTCCCGGTGGCGTAAACTTGCATACGGGGAAGGGGGGATTCCAGACAGCATTAACCGACCACATCAAGAAGGACCTTGGTTTCACAATCAAGCAATGGAATGATTTGCCAGATGCAACGCGTAAGCTACATCTCAGGCGATATTGCGCTAGTCTCGGCATTCCGTTCCCGTTTTAGAAATAATCGAGCATGACTTTCCACGATCAACTTGAACAATTGACAATTGATTTCGCACGTGACATCGAAATCGCCAGAAATGTTGAATCGTCTAACCCAGAAGATGACTTGGCCATTAAGGCCGCCATAGTTGGGTTTTCGTACAATTCCCCGACGAGAGATTGGGCCAAAGGTCACTATGAGTTCGTAAGGAAGCGGCTTGAAGCAAGCTATTCGAGCGAACAACTGGACGACTATAAAGAGAACGGAGAAAATGTCAGATTGTTCTTTGCACTCGCGATTGGATTCCTTTTGGGAATGTATCAGCAAGAACGAATTTCAGATGATCAGTTCAAGGAAGGAGAGCCGCAAATCGCCGGATTGATAATGCTACATTTACCAAGATTGACGGAGCAGCCTGTCTGACTTTACGTCCCAAACAGAATAATCGTGCCGGAAGGGCACAAACGTGTCTATCGGGCCGTAAGCGAAGCCGCGTATCAGGACATTCTGAAATCCGGAAAGCTAAGGCAGAGGCCAATCTCAATGTAGGGCATACGATTCTCGATGTAGTGCAGTTCAAACGACCGAAACATCAGTAACACATGAATGTGGTTGAATGCTGGGTATCGGAATTAGCAGCTAACCAGGAAATCCAACTCCAACGATTGTCAACTGATGAAACGGACAGAGTATTTCTGCGGCTACGGCAAAAATATGCTGATCCTGAATCTGAATTGCCGCTCTGGGAGACGATCGGTGAACACGTTAGTCGTAAACGAGCCAATGGTTGGCAGGATGTCGGTGAATACGTCGGTGACTTACCATGCTTGTTGGGCACTGAGAAAGATGGTCAAGATGTGTACCGTGTCCCAAGTAGGAGTGACCTCACGAAACTACTTTCTGGATGCCCCGGTTTCGAGTTTTGCGTAACGAATGATAACTACGACTACCTGTTGTGCCACAATCACCACGACTACTTGATTGGGACGGGGGCATCTGCCAAATGGGTTGCAACGAAGCATGAAGATTAGGGCTGCGATTCCAACTCCAAATGTAATTACTTGGAAAACGCAAGTCGCAATCGGCTGTTTTTAGCAATTTTTAATGGCTTCCTAACGGTGGTTGATTCGGGGTCAGTTACCGAAGGGGATTCACTTGTAGCCCCCAAGGTAACACTGTCGGGAATAGCAAAAAAAAAGAACCAAAGCACAGGCATGTTGGACGCCCGGATTAAAGGGCGGCTTCTGCCTATTTTTGCTTTTCCTTTTTTGATTTGCTTTTTAATCTGCCCGTTTTTTTCCAGATACAGGTTTCGCCTTGAAGAGGAATCGCGGCCCCCTGGATTCCCTGTTTCCTGGATTTTCAGTCCTCCGGATTTCGTGTTTCCTGCCTTCCAGGTCGCCTGCTTCGCCGGTTCTTTGTTGCAGGTGAACCCCTTTTACATCCTGTCCCCTTTTGGCGACAGAAAAGGTGCCTGGTTTTTTTGCGGCAAGCGGTATGCCAAACTCGGTCCCTTTTGAGAAACGGTCTGTCCGGGATCGGTTTGCCCAACTTGATTTGCCGAAGACCGGTTTGCTCACGACCGGGACAAACCGGGCGGTGCTGCCTAGTCCAGCAGGACGGGATTGAGAACCTCCATTTCCTGGGCTCCCATATCAATCTCGGGTCCAGTCAGCCGAGCTTTCCCGGCTATGTCCCGAGCCAGGTTGGGCCCCGAGTGGAGGTCTTCGCCCAGGAGCAGGTTCGGATAGCAACCCAGGTCGCCCCGGTCGATGCAGGGAGAACCGGATCGGGGAGATCCATTGGAATTCAAGAGGGGGTTTGCGTTCGTGACACCCGTTCCCCATGAGGCAGACATGCCCAGCGAATCCTCGATGCAGCAATGGGTGGTTCGGTCGGACTTCCGGTTGCATTGGTGCCGGTAAGGGATCCTGGAAACCAGGTCCCGGTTTCCCCAGAGGATTGAATTTTCCAGGAACAGGTTTTTGGGCTGGCCAGTGCTGCAAATGTGAATTCCACCGAATTCGACGGCCAAATTGTGGATGAGGGTGCAGTTGGCGATCCGGAGATCGCTTCCTGCCGAGTCGATTGCCCCGCCGGTGTTGGCTCGATTGTTGCGAAGGATGCAATTGACCAGCCAGGCAGTGTCCACAAACTGGCTTTGGGAATAGGATTGCCCGGTTTCCTGCAGGGAAACGGCACCCCCGCGACCAGCGGCCTGGTTGTCATCAAAAAAGGTGCGGCAGAAAATGGCCTTCAGGCAATCTTGCATTTGGACCGCTCCCCCGTTCCCTTCGGCAAAGTTGGCACGGAACTGGCAATCCTGCAACCGCATCGCAAAAAATTCCCTCGCCACCAAGGCGCCACCCTCTTCGCCGGCCTCGTTTCCGATGAACTGGCAGTCCAGGATTTCCATTTCATCATTCTGCGAGGCATGGAGGGCTCCCCCCGCGGATTGGGCGGTGTTGCCAACGAATTGGCAGTCCTGGAACTGAATGTCACCGTTCCATTTCGCCAAAAAGGCACCCCCGCTGCGGCTGGCCCGGTTTTCGAGAAACTGGCAATCCAGGATTTCCACATCGAAGGTAAACCACGCATGGAATGCGCCTCCATCCATGGCGGTGTTTTCCTGGAACAGCGAATTCATGATTTGGGCAGCACCATTTGCCGCTAATTCGATAGCTCCCCCGGCGTATTTTGCTGTATTTCCTGAGAACTGGCAGTCCATGATTTCGACGTCCCCAGACGCCGCTAATTCGATTGCTCCCCCGTCCCATTCAGCTGTATTGCCAGAGAATTCGCAGTCCACGATTTCGACGTCCCCAGACGCCGATAATTCGATTGCTCCTCCGGAATTTTTAGCCGTATTGCCCGAGAACTCGCTGTTCATGATTTGGATATCACCATACACCCTTAAATCGATTGCTCCTCCGTCCCGTTCGGCCTTATTACCAGAGAATTCGCAGTCCATGATTAGGACGTCCCCAGACGCCGATAAATCGATAGCTCCCCCATAATGTTCCGCTGTATTCCCAGAGAACTCGCAGGCCATGATTTCGACGTCTCCAGACGCCCATAAATCGATTGCTCCTCCGGAATTTTCAGCCGTATTCCCAGAGAACTCGCAGTCATTGATTTGGACAGCACCATTTGCCGATAAATCGATTGCTCCCCCGTCCCATTCAGCCGTATTGCCAGAGAACTCGCAGGCCAGGATTTGGACCTCTCTGTTAGATTTCCCGCAGATAGCACCAGCGTCCTCTTCAGCCTTGTTGAACAGGAATTGGCAGGAATGAATTTTCACCCAATAATTGTCCTCTACCAAAAGGGCGCCGCCGTCTGAGTGGGTGCCGTGTGAAATAAAAAGACAGGCGAACATGCAAAGGTCTTGCTCGTCAAAGGCACCGAAGGATTTTACAGCACCCTTTCGACTGCCGCGGAAGCTGCAGGTGTGAAACCAGAGATCGCTTCTTGTTCCCAGGATGTGGGTTTCCGACCCTGCAAAATCCAGGTCTTTGAAATAAGTTTCGGTAGAGGAGACTTCCAGGGTCCAGGGGCAGTCAATCGTGGTACCCGGTTCACCGATCAGGCTGCAGGGAGCGGTGATTCTGTTTTGAGCTTGCGAAGTGGAATACCTGCCGCTGCGTAACCAGATGGTGTCCCGCTGACCGTTACTGTTGGCATCTGCCAGGGCTGCCGGCAGCGATTTATAGGCCGTTGCCCAGCTGGTTCCATCTTTGGTTCCGCTGGTCACGAACTGGTCGACATAGATATCGGCTGCCCGGGTGCCACTGAGGCCGATGCTGAGCATCCCGATAATGAACGTGAAATACAGACTGCTTTTCATTTTGGATTCCCTGCTGTCTTTCGGTAAAAGTCATGGACACACCAGCCCCAGCGTGGAACGGGGACGGTTCCGGCGCGAAAAAGCAGAAAACAAAAAAAGAATCCTCGAAACAGCCCGTTTCCCAGAAGAATTGGCGGACTTGCGGCTCGCTTCCCGGCGTTTTTAACCAGGCAATTTGGGTGCGGCCAAAAAATCCGGGGCAGGCAAATCGGGAACGCGTTCCCAATTCAGCCGGAATCGACGAGTGCCCCTGTCCGCTACCCGGAAATTTCTTTGCCATTTCAACCCAAATGGGACGCTATCGCCATTATTCCAGGTTGTCCATTCAGTCACCGGGGCGAAAACTCGACGGTACTGGCAGCAACTGATTGAATGGGGGCAACCTGCTTTTCATGACTGGTCCAGGGTTTCGCTGAAGGGCTCCGGAAGTTCCAGGTGAATTCCACTGAAAGAGCGGAACGAATCGAGTTGACTCTCGCTGAGAGATTCGATGGCCCCGAGGTAGAGTTCTCCCTTGTGACGGCTCAGCGAATCGGCCTGGAGGTCAGACAGCGTTCTGATCGAACCGAGAATCAGGATGCCTTCGTGACTCGAGAGGGAAGCCGCCTGATCGTCGGTCAGGGATTCCAATCCACTCAAGTCCAGGGTGCCCTTGTGCCTGGCCAGGACTGCCGCGTGTGAGCCGGTGATTTGAGTGAGGCAATAAAGATTCAGGTCGCCCTTGTGTTGCGACAAAAGATAGGCGGTCTTGTCGGTCAGGGTTTCGATTTCTTCGACGGGGTCCTCAATCCCCTCGATCCTCGTTTGGAGCCTATCGCCGAGAGTGACCGCCCACCAGTAAAATTTAAGCATTCCCATGCCCAGGACGCACAAAATCAGGAGGACGTCAATTTGGCAGCCAAACGGTTTTTGCCACTCGACCATTCGCCAAAACAGTAAGCCGGCGAGGGTAGGCCAAAAGAGCCAGTAACTCATCCTGGCAATCAAAAAGATGAGCAGGAGCGGGGAGAAAAGAGTGTCAACCAGGGCTTTGCAGGCGAACGTCTCATCAAAAGGAATCATGATCCTGGTCGCCCCAACTTGAGGCACTCTTTTTGCAAGTCCCAGGAAAGCGCCCGTCCCGAAAAACGCACCAGGACGTTTTCCGCAGGTGCGGCGTCCTCGGGAAAGTAGGATTGCAGAAACGTGTTTGACCTTTGTTGGCTTTTGGGACGTACAAACTGGTTTTGATTTCGCGCACGTGTCCCTCCAGGAGAATCCCATCGACGTACTCCATGCCAATCGCGGCAGCATGGGGGCCAATTTCCTTGATGCTGGTCAATTCCATGACCCCCTGGGTGAACAGGATCTCCCGCTTTTGCTCGACAAGTTGATTTCGCTCAGAGGCTTTTGCGGTTTCCAAATCCTCAAGAAGGGTCGCCAGTGGCATCGAATTGGGTTGGTCCGTTTTCATGTTTGATTCTTGTCATTCGCGAATCCATTCCGCCTTTGAAAGATAGGTGGTTCTGGAAATTGGCTGGACAGGTTCCAGCCCAATCCTCGATGGGAAATCGAAAAGGTTGTTGAGTATCTTCTGCAGAAACAGACCGAGAAGGGTTCGTGGCAAGTTCTGGGAACCAAAAAGAAATCGAGTGGCCGCTTCGTGGAGACCGCCAATTACTGGGGTTCGGCTTGGGCCGTGATCACCCTGGGAAAGGCCCGCGTGAGTCTGTCGGCCCGTTGATCCTTGGCCGACCGGACGGGTGACCTGGGACGGTCGATCAGTGATCCGCGAATATCCTGGCTGGCCATCGCCACGCGCCATAGGCGTGGTGGACGATTGGGTGACGAATAAGGCTTGCCGGAAGTTTCAACGTCTCCCCGCCGAATGCCCAGTGCACCCGCCGAATGTTCCGGGAATCAGTCCGGGATCTTTTTTGCTTTTTCCCGGGGGGGCCAGTTCAGCTGTTCCCGCAGGAATTCAAAGGTCCCTTTTCCGTGAATGCTGTGCCCTCCCTGGAAGAATTCGATCCGAGTTCGATCCGCCATCCCCAGCTGCGCGTACAACCAGCGGACCTTGGCATACTCGTGGGCCACCCATGCATCTTCGCCCACCCGATCGAGATGCCCCCTTTCCACCATGAAGGGTCGGGGAATCATCAGGTAGGCCATTTCTGCGTAGTCAAAGGTCTGTCCCAGGTTCCAGTAGGGCATCTCCCATTCGATGGTTCCCATGAAACTGAATGGCTGATCGGTGGCGGCTACTTTGCGGGTCCACTGGTTGAAATCTCCGGAGCAGATGGAGAGTGCGTAACGCTCGACAACGGCCGGGACCCGGACCGCCGTTTCTCCTCCGTAACTGAGGCCGTAAAACGCGATCCGGTTTTCATCCACGAACGGCAGCGACGCCAGCCAACGGGTGATCTGGTCATGCTGGGCGATGATCAGGGAAAACAGCGTTTTGCCCAACGTGTTGGCCTTGCGATCGAGCCAGCGATACCGGTCCTCTCCCCGATAGAGATTATGGGGTGAAAAGGTGATCCAGCCCTCGTTGGCCAACTGGGCGGCGAAATTGTTGTAGGCCGGCTTGTCCTGGTCAATGGTGTCACGGGGAAGTCCGTTGCGGCCATGCTGGCAAACCACGACCGGCCGCTGCTCTCCCTGCTTGAGATCACGGGGAACCAGGAGGACACCCCAGGCAAACAGGTCCCCGTAAACGTCCAGCACCACGTCATACGCAATCCATTTCGAGGTCTCTTTCAGTTTCCGGGTTCGGGCAGCTGTAGGCCTGTAGGGCTCGGAGAATTTTCCCATCAGGCTTTCGTGAAACTCCTGTCGGAATTTTTTGGCAGCGGTGATGAATTTTTCCGAGGAGTGAGTGGGTAGCTTTTTTTGTGTGGACCAGCGACTCTGCGCAAGTTCCGGCATCGCCTGGTAAAGAAAACGGTTTTCCCTCACACGAGACGAAGCTCGGATTAGGGCCTGGGTGTGCCTTTCCATCCCCAGGAGAAGCCGTGCCTCGCGGTCCGCCGGGGAAAATTCCCTGCGATGGTCGGTGATGGCTCCAGCAGCCTCTGCGGGCGGTGTTTGTGTTTCGAATGCCTGCAGGAAATACTGGCTGGCATGCCGGGAAAAAGGTTCTGCCGTGATTCCAGGTGGTTCGTTTTCGGGAGAAGGGGGTTGGGGAGTTCCCGGTTGTGTTTTGCCGGGAAGAAAAAGGATCTTCCATTGGGCAGGGGACACCTGCTGCCCGGTCCTTTCCAGTTGATCGAATATTCGCCGGTACTCGCGGGTCGTCTGTTCCGGGTTGGGTTTGGGAATCGCCCCTTTGCTGTTCTGGAAAGTGGGGGCCTTGCTCGACTCCAGCACCAGGCGTCTCGGGTGGACCAGGGCGGCGATTTCGGCGTCCCCGAATTCGTTCAGTCGACCGAACAGGTTACGGCTGATGGGTTCGGCCCAGGCTTCCTGGCGGTCGGCGAAGTAGCCACTGACGAGGGTGGCGCCGATTCGAGGATCGATCGCGGCGGCAAAGAGTGCAAGCATCCCCCCTTCGCCGTATCCGGCAACGCCCACTTTTTTGCCCGAATCGACTTGCTGAAAAATGTCGATTGCCGAGAGGACCGATTGAATTTCGTAACCGATGATGTGACGTCCCATCTGAAAGGCCTGGCGATAGATCCATTCCCGGCGGGTCTGTCCGCTGCGGCGGACCCTGGGATCCTCGGTCACCAGGTCAGCGCGACTGACCAGGGTGGGGATCAGCATTTCGTAACCACGCCGAGCAAACTCAAGACCCACTGGGCGAGTCAATGCCGTATCTGCCAGGCCAAGAAGCTGTTCGGGTGTCTGGGCAGCATCGGGCAACAGGACGATCTGACCGGTGGGCGGTGATTTCTGCCGAACATATAGGCCTTCGGCAGAGAGTGGGGTTCCGTCCGGACCGCCCACGGTGTGCCAGCGGACCTGCAATACCTGGAATTCGGGGCCGTCAAAAACAGTCGCCGGTTGATTGGGGCTTCCATACCATTCCAGCCGGGCAGGAAGGCGATTTTCGACCACGCCGAGCATCCTTTTCAGGCGGTCCCGCTTCTGCTGAAGCCAGCTTTTCCGATTTCCACCCGGAAAGCTCCAGGCCCGTTCCCGCGTATGGGGGGACTGATCGATCCGGGCTTCGATCCAGCGGTGGGCTGCATCCATCATCCGTTGGCTGAGGTCCTGCTCGGGCCATTCCAGGGACCGGGTCCCGGGCAGCGGTTGCGCAAGGAGGGATCCGTTCGGGACAAGGGCCAGCAGGGCAAGCAGTCCAGGGAGCAGGCAATCACGCATCGTATGCCTCCGGAAAGTGGGGGTCACGGTCCCGTTTCCATGGATTGGAAGGGAAACGGGTAAAATCCTGGAAGGATCCTTGGACCGGTTCGGAACGGCTGGTGAAATGGGAATTCCGTGCTAACGGGCGTCTCGGGCCCGCTCAAGAGCGGCAATCCAGGGACCGACATAGGCTCCGTTATCGTGGAAAGTCCGCCCACTGTAGAGGTTGCCGTCAATCACGCACGGTTCATCGACAAAGGTCCCGCCACAAACTTCCAGGTCAAATTTGCATTTTGGCACGGTCGCCATTTTTCTGCCCCGCACGCAATCCGCGTAAGCCGGGATTTCCACCCCGTGGCAGACACTTGCGACCGGCAGGTTTTTTTCAAAAAAGTACCGGGTGATGCGGACCAGGTTCTCGTCGTAACGGATGTACTCCGGTGCCCGGCCGCCGGAAAAGAGGATTCCCAGGTAATCTTCCTCCTGCACCTCGGCGAAGGGGACATCACAATCAATCGTGTAACCCTCCCATTCCTTGGTAATGGTCCATCCCGGTTTGATTTCGTGCAGGACCATCTGGTACTTTCGCTTTTCAGGAGCGATCACGACCGGTTGGAATCCGGCTTCCTGAAGGCGGTAATAAGGATACATGGTATCCAGCAATTCGGTAGCGTCTCCTACGACGATCAGGACTTTTTCCATGCCGCTGACTGACTCCCTGTTGGTTTTCTGGTGCAAGTTTTCTGTTGGCCCCGAAAGGCGTGTGTTCCCGGCAGTTGTTTTGCCATTGTTTGACCCGTTCCCCAATGACCGGTTGTTGGTTTACCGGATCGCCTTGAGGCAGCGGGTCAGGTAAGCACGGCTGCGGTTGATTTCAGCGGTGACCTGGTCCGTGGTATCGAGAATCGGAATTCCGCGGGGTACCGGATGCATGAAGATCTCGGTCCATCCACGATATTGGATTTTGACCAAAGCTTCCAGAAGAGGGGAAAAATCGAGTTTTCCCCTGCCCGGCATTTGCAGCAGTTCCTGTTCCTTGGGGAGCTTTTTCATGCAGCCCATTCCGTGTTGCCAGGCGTAGAACATGGCAATCCGATTTCCCAGGTCACCGATCAGGCGCGACAGCAACTTTTCATCCTGGGGCAGGTGGTAGGGAGCAAAGGCAATTCCAAGCTGTTTGCCCGAGAATTCCATCAACCATTTCATCGAGTCTGGCGACTGGATCAGGTTGTTGGCATGGTTTTCAATGGCCAGGGTCACCTGGTGGGTTGCGGCCAGCTCGAGGTGGGGTTTGAGCTGTTCGCTGAAATTTTTGACGGCTGACTTGAGTTCGGTCCCCTTGAGTCCGCGGGGACCCTTGCCGCCGGTGACGATGGTGGAACAGCCAAGTCGACCGGCAAGAGGGATTTCCTTCTTGAGGCCAAAAGGTCCCAGGCCGTACTGGGTGATGCAGCCGAGTTGAACCTGGTGCTTTTTCAACAGGGCGACAAACCGGTCCTCACCCAGTTGATCCAGCTGTTCCCGCTGGTTGCCGTGAACCTTGGGCCACAGGTCGATGGCAACCGCACCCGCCTTGCGGATCTCGGGGAGGATCTTTTCCAGTTCGGTGTAGCCGTACATGCAGGAGCCGAGGATGTACCTGGGCTGAAAGGTTGAATCTACAATTGGATCGGCCGACAGTTGACCGGTTTGCGTGATGCCCATTGCGAGGGCCGTTGCGGCGGAACCTGCCTGGAATTGGCGTCGATCAATTTTCATGGTGGTTGGAATCTCCTAGATGGTTTCAAAACCCTGACGCTGTTCCCTGGCAAGCAGCTGGTTGGCCTGCTGGTCGGTCCCGAAGTCTTCGGTCATCGGGTTCCATTTCAGTTTTCGGCCAAGACGCATGGCGATGTTTCCGAGGTGGCAGGTGGAGACGCTACGGTGTTGGCTCTCGAGGTCCGAAATCGGTTGCTGCCGGGTCGCAAGGCAGTCAAAGAAATTTCCCATGTGGTTGATGATTGCGTCCAGTTTGCCCGCCCGTTGCGGGCGGTTCCGGTTGTCGTGGCCATAAACGCGGAACGAGTCGCGGGGCAAGGGGTTTTTGGCAAGTGCCTCGACCGGTTTTCCGGAAACGGTGCCCCGGTTAACAAAAATCCGGCCCTGGTCGCCAGTCAGCAGAATCCCGTTTCTGCCGGAATCCGAAACAGTCATTTCCACGCCATTCTGGTAGACGTAACGGGCGGAGTAATCGATGGCAACGTTGAATGAGTCAACGCGGTCGTGGTAACGGGCCTGCCCTTCGATTTCGACCGGCAGGGAATCAATGGCCCATTGCGCGATGTCCAGGTGGTGAGCGCCCCAGTCGGTCATCTGCCCCCCGGAATACTCGTACCACCAGCGGAAGGTGTAATGGGAACGCTCCTCGAGGTAGGGTACGTCGGGTGTCTGCCCCTGCCAGAGGTTCCAGTTGAAGTGACCGGGGACCTTGCGTGCAGCGAAGGGGCCTCCCTGTTTGTTTTTCCCGAGCACCACCTCGACTTTTTGCAGTTTGCCAATTCGCCCCTGTCGAACCATTTCCACGGCCAGGCGAAACCTGGAATCGCTCCGCTGCCAGGAACCGACCTGGACCACCCTTTTGGTTTCACGTGCGACCTTTCGGAGGAATTTCCCTTCGTCGATTGTGAGGGTCAGCGGTTTTTCCACGTACACGTCTTTGCCGGCCCGCATCGCATCGGCGGCGATCCTTGTGTGCCAATGATCGGGTGTGCCGATGATGACGACTTCGACATCTTTTCGATTCAAAAGATCTTTGTAATTTTCATAGGACCCGGGGGTGCTTCCAAACGCGGCCTTGGCCTGATCACGGACGTTCTTGTCCACATCACAAACCGCCACAATATTGCCGTAAAGGTTGGCCTTGTGGGCGTCAACACTTCCCTGGTAACGCAGGCCAATCGCGCCCACGCCCGGTCGTTCATTGGGCGTCCGAAACGGGCGGATGGCAGCCTGTGCCGGAGAGGACTGGAAAAAACCGCTTCCCGCCAGGGAGGCCGCAAGGCCGCTCGAAGTCGCCAGGAATCGGCGGCGGTTTGCCAGTTGGGAGGAGAGCGTCATCAGGGTTCCAATTCAAAAAAGGTATCGGTGGAGCCACCAAATTTTGCAGGCAGGCGAATGACGGAGGTTTTTGAAAAATCCTTTTTCGCCCGGATCCACTGCCAACCGCCAGTGAGTTTTGCCTTGCGTGTACCGCTGGTCAGGTGGGGTACCAGCGGTGGTGCAGGTGGTTTGCTGTCATACAGTTTCAGACCCAGCATCAGCCAGTTGGCGTCGTTGATCTCGATCCGGTCGGTGGGCAGGTGAAAAACGAGGTCTTCGCTGGTTCGGTCGGCTTTGAGTTCGGTTCCATTGAGCCAGCAGCGAACCGGAACCCCGGCCGGAACATGAAGCCGCAGCTTGTCGCTGGTCCATGATTTGGGGATGCGAACGGCGGAACGAAAAGCGATGTAGGTATGGAGGCCGCTTAATTCTTCCCGGGACTCGAACTCAAAAGGGAGTGGAGGTTGGGGATTCCCGGGAAGGGCGATTGTCTGGATCGGATTCCATTCGCCGTCACGGGGTGGTTCGATGCGGATCGGTTCCTGTCCGGCTGCCCAGCGGATTGCATTGGTCAGGAGGGAGACGAATTCCCGGTTGCGAAAATCGTCCGGGTGGCCGAGCGAGGTATAAAAGGATTTTCCTCCGTTGACCCGCGTAAAGGTCCAGGCGACCGGCTCTGCCGGATGCCCCAGTACCGATCCCATCATCAGGACCTGGCAGCCGCTGGCCAACGGTGCGGTCTTGTAGAGAGAGCCCCCCTGGCCAAAAGATTTCAATTCCTCGTCGGGCTGACCTTCCTTTTGGGCGACCTCGTCGCGGGCGGTGAGCCGGGTGACGGGATGCCTGGTCGCGAGGGGCGTGTAAACCACGCGGGATTTCAGTTTGTTGCCGTAATGGTTGGTGTAGCTTCCACCAAACACGCTGGAGTCGAGTTCCGGCCAGTCCTGGTATCCCTGGGGCGGCTTGCTGTTCCTGAGGGAAAAGGCGTGGCTGGCGGTTCGGATGCCAAGGATCGGTTTGCCGGCGGCTTCGAATGCCTTGAGGACCTTCATGGATTCGGGCTTGAGAACGCGGCGACGCACACTGATCAGCAAAAGGTCCGCATCGGCCACCTGTCCGATTCCGCGGAACAGGTTCCGGTCCTCGGGGTCGGCATGAATGAAACGGAGCTGGAAATCCCGCAGGTGACGCTCGGCAAAACCGGGGAGTGTCTGCCTGGTCTCGTATTCCCGCTCGCCAATCAGGATCGCAAGCTTGGGACGCGGATCGGAAGGGAAGCGGAATTCCCGACCGCCGAGGATCTGATCGCTGGAGATGGTGGGGCAGACATGTTTCTCGATGTGCGAGATCACCAGGTCGGTGCCAGTGTAATGACTGACGTAGGGCCACCGCTGGGGATTGTACATGGTGTCGGTCATGTCCCGCATCAGGACAACGTTGAGACCGTTTCGCTTCATTTGTCGCAGGCCGAACGGACGCCCCAGGACGCACATGTTGGTGTGAACTCCGACCAGGATCACATTGCGTATTTTTCGATCCTGGAGGATGTTCCAAACCTCCTGTCCCCGGTCTGAAATCAGGTCCAGCTCCCGGTCGATCGGAATCATCGTGTTCTGGCTTTTCCAGGGGAGGTTTGGGTTGCGTCCCAGGGATTCCAATTTGCTTGCCCACTCGCGGTGTTCTTTCGGGTCGTCGTCCTCTCCGCCATCGGATTGGTCGATCGGGTAGGTGGCGGCTTCTTCGGTCGGGATGCGTGAACACCAGCTGGAGATATCGGGGGGCGACTGGGAGGCGGGGGCCTGGATCGCCCGCTGGCGAGCGGGATGATCCCGGTAGCTTTCCATGCAATCACTGGGAGAGTGAATGATGGTGACCCCTTGCCGGCGCGCCGTTTCGATTACCGTGTTCAGGCGGGGACCGAATTCCTTCATGCGGCGGACTGCGTTGAGGCAATGATGGTAATCCCAGAAGTCGCAGACCACGATCGCAGTCTGTCGTGGGTCCCATTGCTGCGCTTCGAAACGGTATTGGTAAGCCGGCGAGTCCTTCTTTTCCGGGACCTGGGAGCGGAGGTGCAGTTGCAGTTGTTTTTCGGACGCGGTGCCGGTTTGACCGGCAACCGGTTGCGCTTGGGAGATGGCGGCCAATAAAACAACCGGTAACCAGAGGTGGGCAGGCAAGGATCGGGAAAGTGTCATGGGAGGGAACCGTCGGGGCGGGAATCACCATTATTATCGGAACCCAAAAATGAAAACGCAACCTCCGGGTAAAACACGGAAAAACCCCCGGGTGATTCAGCTGGCACGTTTTTGACCTTCTTCCAGCATGGTGCCGATCGAGACCAGCGTTTTGAGCGCCTGGTTGACTGAAAGATCGCACTCCCGGACCCGATCACGGGCCACGAAAATCAACCGTCCATTCATGGGCGACGGCGAAAAGGGAATGAACACGGCCAGGGTATCGCCCTGCTGGAAGTTGATTTCGTCATTGGTCACCAGGCCAATTTCCTCGCCTTCAAAATCCTGGCTGGCGACAAAAACCACCCTTTCGAACAGGGCATCCTCGCCTTCACCGTAACCGAGGATCTGTTTCAGTGTCTGGTAGAGATTTCCCAGGATCGGCAGGCGGTCCAGCAAACGGTCAAAGGTGTTCCAGATCCACATCCCGATGACGTTGGAAAAAAAGAGTCCAATCAGGTAGGTGGCGGCCGCGGCAATGAGGATGCCCAGGCCAAAAAAGTAATAACCCTGCTTTTCCAGCCAGGAAGCTGCGACCATTCTCTCGAAATAGATGACCGAGAACAGGATGCCGGTGACCGGTAGAAGGGCGACGATGCCAGCCACGAAGCAGCGCCAGATGTGATCCTGTAGAAACCTCATTTCATCTCCTTGAATAAAGGGGTTCTGCCGTTGCGGTGGGCTTGGACAGAAACGGGGTGTCCCGCCGACTGTCGGGCTTTCCGGTTCACCGTGAGATCCCTGGAAGTACCGGACTCAGGGGAGAAATCCGCGTTGCAATTTGTATCCGCAATCGCCCCATGATAATGGACGGGGCCGATACGTTCATGATCCGCCCCTGATGATAATCGAACATCGGTCCCCTGTTTGGGATCCGGGAATCCTGCGAGAGCCTGTCGCCCGGGGGTGTTCCAAAATTCGCCCCATGTTGTTGCGGTCCTGCAAACGGTGATATCCTGAAGAGCCGGAAACAAGAATGTTTTGTGACGAATGAACAAGGAGACAGGATGAGCAAAAAAGTGAATGTGGCAATGATTGGGCTCGGATTTGGCGCGGAATTCCTGCCGATTTATCAGAACCACCCGGATGCCCATGCTTACGCCATCTGCCGGCGTAACGAGGAGGAATTGAACAAGTCCGGTGACCAGTTCGGGATCGATGTGCGGTATACAAAATACGAGGATGTGCTGGCAGATCCGGAAGTGGACTTTGTGCACATCAACAGTCCCATTCCCGACCATGCCTGGATGTCTCTAAAGGCACTCGATGCCGGAAAACACGTGATGTGCACCGTTCCCATGGCAACCACGATCGACGAGTGCCGTCAGATCGTGGAAAAGGTTCAGCAGACCGGCTTGAAATACATGATGGCTGAAACGGTCGTTTACAGCCGCGAATTCCTTTTCATCAAGGAGATGTACGAAAAGGGAGAACTCGGAAAAATTCAGCACCTTGCTGCCTCCCACCCCCAGGACATGGATGGCTGGCCCAGCTACTGGGAAGAGATGATTCCAATGCATTATGCGACTCACGTGGTGAGTCCCTGCCTCGGCCTGACCGATTCCCTTGCGGAATCCGTCAGCTGTTTCGGTTCTGGGACGGTACGGGAGGAAATTGCAAAAAAATCGGGTAACCGGTTTGCGGTGGAGTCATGCCACATCAAGTTCCAGGACAGCGACATCACCGCGCACATCTGGCGGTTTCTTTACGATGTGGCACGCCAGTACCGGGAGAGTTTTGACGTTTATGGAACACTGAAGAGTTTTGAATGGACGCTGGTGGAAAACGAACCCCACGTTATTCATACAGCCAAGAAGCCGGAGCACGAGATTCCCGAAAAGGTCGAGATACCGGATTTTGCGCACCTTTTACCGGTAGAAATCCAGAAGTTCACCCTGCCGCAGGAAATTCACGATGCGGAACACCTCTCCTTTATCCAGGGAGGTGGTCACGGTGGTTCTCATCCGCACCTGGTGCATGAATTCGTTTCTTCCCTCCGGGAAGACCGGGACCCCTGGCCGAATGCAAAAACCAGTGCCAATTGGACCTGCGTGGGGATCTGCGCTCACCAGTCGGCCGAGCAGGGGGGCCAGGTAGTGCCGCTTCCGGAATTTACCCTCTAGCAGTTGGGCTCGGGCGTCGTAGCTGTTTGCCACGTTGGCTTTCAGCTACGCAAGGAGTTCCCGGACCACTCGCCCGTAGACGTCGGTCAGTCGAATGTCCCGACCGCCAAACCGGTAGGTCAGCTTTTTGTGATCCACCCCCATCAGGTGAAGCAGGGTGGCATGCAGGTCGTGAACGTCCATTTTGTTTTCGACCGATTTGTAACCCCAGGGATCGGTTTTTCCGTACTGAACTCCCGACCGGATTCCTCCCCCGGCCATCCAGAAGGAAAAGCCGTGTTCATTGTGGTCCCGGCCCCCACCCCCCTGGGCAAAAGGGGTTCGGCCAAATTCGCCGCTCCAAATTACCAGCGTTTCTTCAAGCAGTCCTCTCCGCTTGAGATCCTGCAGCAGGCCGGCAATCGGTTGATCCACTGCGAGTGCGTTGGATCCGTGATTCTGTTTCAGCTTTCCGTGTGCGTCCCAGCGCTGGTAACCGTTGACCATCGGGATCAGGACTTCGATGAAACGAACGCCCCGCTCCACCAGGCGACGGGCGATCAGGCAGGCTTTGGCGTAAGTGCGCGTGTGGTTGTTTTTTGCATCCAGGCCGTACAGTGATCCGGTTTCGGCATTTTCGTTGGAAAAATCGGTCAGCTCGGGAACCGCAAGTTGCATCTTGGCCGCCAGTTCGGCGTTTCGGATGGCTGATGCCAGGGAATCAACCGGACCGGAACGTTCCAGGCTTTTGCGGTTCAGTTTTTCTGCCAGCTTCCGCTTGATCTCGGCGATCTTCCCGTCCTTTTCGATGGGCAGGATATTGGCAAGGGGCGTACCGACGGCGTGCAGGAGAGAACCCTGGTAGGAAGCAGGCAGGAAACCGCTGCTGAAATTGTCGAGACCACCCGAGGGGATCTGGCCCCCGTTGAGAACCACGTACCCGGGAAGGTTCTCGTTGGTACTGCCAAGGCCGTAGGTAGCCCAGGCACCCATGCTGGGCCGGCCCTGCAAGCCGTGCCCACTGTGAATCAGGTAGTTGGCGCTGGTGTGTTCGGGAAACTTGGAGGTCATCGAATTGACCACGCAGAGGTCATCCAGCTGCCGGTTGATGTGGGGAAAGAGTTCGCTGGCCCAGCGGCCCGACTCCCCCCACTGTTTAAACTTCCAGGGAGACTTCATCACTTTTCCAATGTTGGCAAACTGGGTTTTCTCCAGTTTGCCGATCGCCTTGCGGGGATCCTCGCCATGGTGTTTTTCAAGAAGGGGTTTGTAGTCGTACGAATCGACCTGGGACACGCCACCCTCCATGAAGAGAAAGATGACCCGTTTGGCTTTTGCTGCCGATCCGAAAATTTTGGGTTGGTTACGTTGGTCGTCCGCAAGCAGGGTGCTGGTGGCCAGGCCCCCCAATCCCGGGGTTTGCATTGCCAACGCTTGCAGTCCCGCTGTGCCAAGGCCCAGGGGGGCGGTCTTGAGAAGGGAGCGTCTGCTGATCATGGCTGGATTACCGGAGATAGATGAATTCATTGAGGCTGAAAAAGGTGTGACAGAGGTCGATCCAGACTTGCCGGTCGTCGAGGGACTGTTGTCGCTGGTCAGCGATCTGCTGCAAGGTCTGTTGGGCGAGCCGGATTTCGTCCCCTTCGGGAAGCCTGGAAAAGCACTCGAGGTACATCTGGCGAATCCGGTCCTGGGGGCCCTGTTTTTCGTTCTTCAGCAGGCGGTCGGCCCAGAACTCGGCCTGCTGGTAAACCAGGGGATCGTTGAGCAGGGCCAGCGACTGGGCCGGCACATTGGTGGTGTTACGCCGGCCAACGGTGCTGAATGGAATCGGGAAATCAAAGGTGGTCATCAGTGTGGGGAGAAAATTGCGGCGGACCGCCGTGTAAATTGAGCGTCTTCCCTGACCGTCCAGTGGTCCGCTTTTGCCGGGACGTCCCCGTCCGACCACAAACTCCGTCAGGTGAACCGGAATCGGTTTTCCGAACAGGCTGGGATCCAGGCGTCCGGAAACCGCCAACAGGTTGTCCCGGATCAGTTCTGCGTCCAGGCGGCGGACGCTCATTCGGTGCAACAGCCGGTTGTTCGGGTCCTGCTGTTCGATGTTCGGATTGGAAGGACTGCTGGTCATGGCAAACGTATGGCTGAGTACCAGTTCCCGAATCAGCGTTTTGGTAGACCACGCATCCTGGTGGGAAAACCGGTAGGCGAGGTAGTCAAGGAGCTCCGGATGGGAGGGGCGCTCCCCCAGCCAGCCAAAATTGTCAACCGACGGAACCAGTCCCCGACCGAAGACGTGGTGCCAGATCCGGTTGACCCGGACCCGGGCGGTCAGCGGATTGTCGGGGCTGGCGACCTGGTTGGCCAGCTGCAAGCGACCTCCCCGGTCCAACGGATCGGAGGGGCTCACCTTTTCCGTTGCCGGCTTTTTTATGAAATCGCTGTTTTCCATGAAAGCGCTGGGCAGTTGCCGGGGTGCTGTTTCGCCCGGCAGGTCCGGCTTTCCCCGTTTCAGAACCGGGATGTCGACCCCGTCTCCATCGAACATGCTGATGGCGACCAGGGAGTCCTGCTTGAATGGAGGAGCTTTGGGGTCCAGGGGATTCGGACCTATTTGTTTGCGGTAATCCGCGGCCAGTTTTTCAATTTGCCTGTCAAAAAGATCTTTGTCCTTCAGCCCTTCGGGATGGGCCAGCAGCCAGTTAAGCAGCTGAGCCATTTTTTCCGAGTCTCCGGTGGTTTTCAAACCATCGGCCAGGTAACTGTCGAGAAGATTTTGAACCGCCTGCTTCAATTCTCCGAGCAGGCGTTCGGGAGGTAACCCGGCATCCGGTGAACTGGGGAGTTTGACCTCCCCGTCGATCACTTTCCAGATTCGCAGCGGTTTGTCTGCGACGGTCCCGAATTCCAGGTGAACCCGGTGCCCAATGTATTGGCCAAGGTCCAGTTGGACCCAGCTGCGTTTTGGGGCCTTGAGATGGGAAACCAGTTTCTGATGTAAGGGACCGATTATCATCAGGTGGCTGTTGACTGCGGCGTAGACCTGCGATTCTCCCTCCATCAGGATTTTCAATTTGCCCTGTTTGATTTGAAATGTCGGGGTCTGCAGGGATCCATTGGACCGCCCAATGGCATTCAGGCTGCCGCTGTCCTTTTCCACTCCCTTGGTGAGTCGAAGTGAATTCCAGCTGGAATCCCGAAAGACAAAACCGGCACCTTTCAGGGTCGGCGCGAGTGGCCGTTGATCGCCTGCCGGGGGAATTGCCCGGGGATTCAAGCCTGTCGTTTTGTGGAATGCCAGCCCACTGGTGATGGTTTGACTGTCGCGGGAAAAATCGGCCACCAGGAGACTTTCGCTCGAAGGGATGGGCTGGCGGCCGTCAATCAGAACTCTCAGGGGGTGCGATGGATCCTTGCCAAACCGGTGCAGTTCCGCTTTCCAGAAGCGTTCCAGTGCGGTCTCCTTGTCTGAGGTTGCTCCCTTTTTGGCGATCTCGATCTGCTTCAACATGGGAGCTGCATTTTTTCTGAGCAACTGGTGAAGAGCATCGGTGACTCCCCGTTCCCAGGTCTGGAGAATCCGCTGTTGGTTTCGTTCCAGTTGTCGGTGGGCAAGTTCGGTTTCAAACCGGACCTGTTGAAACCTCGCGCTGAGGAAATAGCCCGCCAGTGAGTAGTAGTCCCGCTGTGAAATGGCATCAAATTTGTGATCGTGACAGCGGGCACAGGCGACGGTCAGGCCAAGGAAGGTCTTGCTGAAGACGTCCACCTTGTTGTCGAGCCGGTCGTATTCGTCCTGGCGGATATCGACCGGGGAGTGGACCTCTTCGCCAAAATAGGGCCAGCCGGTGGCCAGCACCGATTCATTCAAACCGCCATCACCGGTGCGGGGCTGTGGGAGCAGGTCGCCGGCAATGTGTTCCCGCACGAATTGATCGTAGGGGACATCCGCGTTAAGAGCCCGGATCAGGTAGTCCCGGTAATGCCAGGCATTGGCGATGTGAAAATCACTTTCGTGTCCGCGGGATTCGCTGTAACGAACCAGGTCCATCCAGTGACGTGCCCATTTTTCGCCGAAGTGGGGCGAATCAAGCAGTTGGTCGACGACCCGGGCTTGCGCCGCGGCATCCGGTCGCTGGAGAAAGGACTGAAGCTGTTGGGGCGTCGGGGGAAGACCGGTGATGACGAAATGGGCCCTCCGTAACCAGCTGGCAGGATCCGCATCGGGTGCCGGCGTAAGACCGTTTTGCTGAAGTCGCCGAAGAATGAAACGATCGATGGTGGTGCGGGGCCATTCCCCGGATTTCGAATGCGGCGGGGGTGTGACCGGTGCGGGAGCCTTCCAGATCCAGTCCAGTCTCGCCATTCTCTTCTGCAAATCAAATTTTCCATTGGGGTTGCGGGCAACCGGTTCCTCCGGCCAATAAGCACCCTCCTGGATCCATTTTCGGAAATCTGCCACGACCTGCTCTGGCAATTTGGCTCGATCCTCCGGCATCTTCAGGTCTTTGTGTGTGTGAGCCAGTGAAGTGAAAAGGGTGCTTGCTTCCGGTTTTCCCGGCTTGAGAACGGTGCCGTAATTTCCTTCGGTTTGCAGGAAGGAAATGTGGTCCAGTCGCAGGTCGGATTCGGATTTTTCAGCGCCGTGGCACTCGTGACAATGTTCGGCCAGAACCGGACGGATCCTGGTTTCAAAAAAAAGTTCCCTGTCCTGCGCCCGTCCCGTTTCGGGAATCAGGACGGTACCGGAAGCGAGGGCCGTGCCGCAAATCAGCAACAGGCTGGCCAAAGGGGAAGGCAATCGCCCGGAAAAAGGGAGGAAGATTCTCTGTTTCATCTGTGTACTCTTGGTGAAGCCTCCATTCTACGACAATTCTCTCCCGGGTGATGGATTGTGTGACAAAAACGGTCGTTCAGTGTGGAAGGGAGACGGACGGTAAAGAACCCCGGTTTGTAGGCTGCGGGTCGGTTTCCCCAAACTGCCGGAAAGTTTATTTTGGGGGAACCTAAAACGAGTTAATCCTGAACCTCATAAAGGGAACCATCAATGAACTTTCGACATGCAATCTTTTCCGGTGCCCTGGTCTGTGCCTGGATGGCGTTGCCCGTGGCTGCCCAACCGCAAAAGATGTCGCCGGAACTGCTCTGGAAACTGGGGCGCCTGGGTGCTGCCACGGTTTCACCCAATGAAAAGGTTATCGCTTACACGGTTCGGAATTACGAGCTGAAAAAGAACGCCGGTCGCAGTACCCTGTATCTCCAACTGCGTGAGAGTGGAAAAACGGTGACGCCGGTTTCCGGCTGGAAAGTGATCGGGGCCCTGGACTGGATCAAGCTGGGCGGTGAGGACGAGTTGGTGTTTGAAGGCATGCGGGGAGACGAATCACCCCTGGCAGTTCAGGCCTGGCGGTTGAGGTTGTCGGACCTGAAGCTGACAAGAATGACCGATTACGACGGGGGAGTGAGCAATCTCAAGGTCTCTCCCACCGGCAAACACCTGGCATTCACGCGTGACGTGAAGATGGACGATACGGTGCAGGATCTTTTCAAGGATCTGCCCTTTGCCGATGCCCGGATCATTGACGGTTTGATGTATCGCCACTGGGACCAGTGGCACGATTTCAAGTATTCCCACCTGCATGTGGCCCCGGTCGACCAGGAGGGAAAAGCAGGGGAACCGCTCGACCTGATGGCCGGTATCAAGGCCGATTGCCCCGTGCCACCGTTTGGCGGTTCGGAGCATTACAACTGGTCCCCGGACGGGCAGGAACTGGCGTACACGGTCAAGATCGACGAAAAGTGGGCCGAGTCAACCAATAGCGACGTTTACACCGTCAGCGTCAACGGCGGCAAGGCAAAGAACATCTCTAAGGGCCGGATGGGTTACGACAACGAGCCGGTCTATTCGCCCGATGGCAAGACGATCGCTTTCAGTTCGATGCCCCGGGCGAGTTTTGAGTCCGATCGGAACCATATCATGGTTTACGACCGACGGAATGGGAGCCTGAAGGATGCGACCGCCGGGTTGGATCAGACCACCCACGGAAAGCATTTCCTGCCGGGCGGCGGATTTGCCTATGCTTCGGAGCACCGGGGCACTAACCAGATTTTTGCCGTCGGTTCGCGGCTGGGCGCCTCGGGTGACTCCAAGCTGGGAAAACAGCTTTCCAAGGGGCGTTACAAATTCAGCCTGGTGCAGGTATTTGATGGTGGAAAAAAGGGGCTGATCTCCTACATGAGCATGCTCCGCCCGCGGGAGCTGGGGATCCTCGATTTTGAATCGATGGAAATGACTGCCGTTTCCGACATCAATGGAGAAATCTACGAGTCGTTGCAATTGCCAACGATCAAGGAACGCTGGGTTACCGCAACCGATGGAAAGAAAATCCATTGTTGGGTCATCTACCCGCCCAACTTCAACCCGGACAAAAAATGGCCGATGCTGCTCTATTGCCAGGGCGGACCCCAGGGACAGATTGGTCAATGGTTCTCCTTTCGCTGGAATTTTCACCTGATGGCTTCTCACGGGGGATACGTGATCGTGGCTCCCAACCGTCGCGGACTCCCGGGGTTTGGTCAGGAGTGGAACGATCAGATCAGCGGTGATTGGGGAGGGCAAGCCATGAAGGACCTGCTGTCAGCCACCGACGAAATGGCCAGGGAACCGTATATCGATGAAAAGAAAATGGGGGCTATCGGTGCCAGCTTCGGCGGATACACGGTGTACTGGCTGATGGGGAATGCGGCTGACAAGTTTGCCTGCATGATCGCCCACTGCGGTGTGTTCAATCTCGAGTCGATGTACGGTGCGACCGAAGAGCTGTTCTTTGTCAACTGGGACCTGGGCGGTCCCTACTGGAAAGGTGGGAAGGTCCAGAAGGAATACAACCAGTTTTCTCCTCATCGATTCGTGAAGAACTGGAAAACTCCGCTGTTTGTGATCCACGGCGAAAAGGACTTTCGCGTGCCGGTGACCCAGGGGATGGAAGCTTTTACCGCCGCCCAGGTGCAGGGCGTGGAGTCACGCTTCCTCTATTTCCCCAACGAGGGACACTGGGTACTGGGGCCGCAAAACGGCGTGCTCTGGCACCGGTTGTTCTTTGACTGGCTGGGGCGGTATCTCGACAAGTAACCGACACGGACCGCGAATCGCGAGCGTGGGATAACGCAATTCATTGCCCGCGCAACCCACCCGCGTCGGGGGCTGTCGGCAACTCGGCCCACCGGCGGTATGGCTTGCCCCTGGACAGGGAATTTTCAACAGACCATCTCCCGGCCTTTCCAACCTGGCCGGGAGGTGGTTTTTTTTGTGGAGGTCGGGTGCCGGGTTGAATCGGTTAACGCCGCAGTTTGCGTTGATCCAGTCGGTCGCCAAGGGGAGGGCGAAGAGGCAGGTTCAGTCCACCGGTTGCCTCCAGTTCCTCGAACATCTGGTTTCGGAGGCGGGCGATTTTTTCCTGGTATCCGGGAACCTGGATCAGGTTGTGACGTTCGATGGGGTCGGTCTGCAGGTCATAAAAGCCGTTCTGGTCCCAGACACCGTGGTAATAGATGTACTTGTAACGGTCGGTCCGGATGG
Organism: Planctomycetota bacterium; assembly: GCA_036336715.1. Taxonomy (GTDB): domain Bacteria; phylum Planctomycetota; class Planctomycetia; order Pirellulales; family Pirellulaceae; genus JABAAE01. Next base: position 11,727 of record JAYZFP010000129.1, on the reverse strand, counting down.
CAAAAGTCGTGGGGGTCGCCGGGAAATTCCATTCCCAGTGGTACTCGTAAAGGATGTGGTCCCGCCAGGGGATCTTTTCTTCCTGCAGCAGCGGCAGGAAGGAACGCCCGGTCATCTTGAGGGAATCTGGTGGTTGGATGCCAAAGCTCTGCAGGATGGTCGGCGCAAAGTCGATGTTTTGAATCATCTGGCTGATGCGGGTGCCCGGTTCAATCAGGCCGGGAGCCATCGCGACCAGCGGTACCCGGATGGAATGTTCAAAGGCGTCCCGTTTGTCGTAGAAACCGTGTTCTCCCAGTTCAAAACCGTTGTCGCTGGTGTAAATCACCAAAGTGTTGTCCAGTTGGCCACTGCTTTTGAGTTGCTGTAAAACCCGGCCCACGTTTTCATCGATACCGACCACGGTTTCACAGTATTGTCGGTACAGGGCATCGAAATCGGGAACCGGGTCCTTGTCAAAAGGGCCGGTTTCCATGTGGTCGATACCATGAATGCTGTACCGCCTCTCACGTACCCAGCGGGGCTGCGTGCGATAATTCCTCTCGGTGTTGGCCATGGTTTCGGGTCTCTCGACCTTTTTCCCGTCAAAGCTTCCCCGGTTCCTGGGAGCCGGCAGAAAAGGGTAGTGCACCGACTTGAAAGAGAGGTAAAGGAAATAGGGCTTGTCGGCGTCCTGTTTTTTCATCCAGGACAATGCCTGGTCCGTGAGGACATCCGCCGTGTAACCCCGATGGGGAGCGCGTTTTCCATTGGTGTTCAGGATGGGATCAAAATAGGTTCCCTGCCCCTTGAAGCTGACCCAATGGTCGAAACCGGGGCGAGGTGAATCGTCATCGTGGCCCATGTGCCATTTCCCGACAAAAGCGGTCCGGTACCCCTGTTCCTGAATCAGCTGGGGAAAAAAGGTCGTGCCGGCGGGTACCGGTCGCTGGTTGTCCACCACCCGGTGAGCGTGCATGAATTGTCCCGTCAGAATCGAGGCCCTGCTGGGAGAGCAGAGTGCGGTCGTGACAAACGCATTTTCGATCAGGGCGCCCTGCCGCGCCATCCAATCGAGGTGAGGGGTCTTGAGAAAGCCGGGACAACGGGGGTGGCTGCTGAGGAAATCGTAACGGTGGTCGTCGCTGAGAATGAAGATCACGTTGCGGGGAGAGGCCGACCCGGGCACGGCGTTTTGAATGTTGGCCCGGTTTTCCGGTTGCCCGCCGTGACAGGCGGTCAGGGGCTGAAAGAAAAGTGCAAAGGCCAGGGCGACGTGGCGGGGATGGAAACAGGCCATGGATACTTTTTGCTCCGTTTACGAACATCGAATTGGGCGAAACGTTATTATGATGTCAATTCAGCTCTTTCTGCCATCCTTTACCGACCATTCAACCCATGCCGACCAAAATCCTGATCCAGCCAATTTTTGTTTTGAAGCTTCTTTTTGCGTTCCTCGTGTTTCCGCTGTTGGCGTTTGGCCAGGACCAGGGACAACCTTCGGGTGGGAAACCTGCCAAGGGTGAACTCTCGGGGATCGAGCACGGATTCGCGGATTCCGACGGGATCAAAATACATTATGCCAGTCTCGGCAAGGGCCCCCTGGTAATCCTGATCCACGGTTTTCCTGATTACTGGTATACCTGGCGAAAGCAGATGCCGGAGTTGGCAAAAAATTACCAGGTGGTTGCCATCGACCAACGGGGTTACAACCGGAGCGATCAGCCGAAAGGTGTCGAAAATTACGCGATGTCCAAACTGGTGGCAGACGTGGAAGCCGTGATTCGTCATTTTGACCAGGAAAAAGCGGTGATCGCAGGCCATGACTGGGGAGGTGCGGTCGCCTGGAGTTTTGCCATGACCCGGCCAAAGATGACCGATCGGCTGGTGATCCTAAACCTGCCTCATCCCCGGGGAATGCGGCGAGAATTGAAAAACAACCCGGAACAGCAGAAAAACAGCCAGTATGCCCGTGACTTTCAAAAGCCGGGGGCTGAAAAATTCCTCACCGCCAAGGGGCTGTCGGGCTGGGTAAAGGGCGAATCGGCGCGGAAAAAATACGTTGCCGCTTTTGAACGCTCGTCTTTTTCAGGGATGCTGAATTATTACCGGGCCAACTACCCTCGCGTTGCAGGGGCGAGTGGGGAGGGGGAACCGTCAGCAGAGAATTCCTATCCCAGGATCCAATGCCCCGTACTGATGTTCCATGGACTCAAGGACAAGGCTCTGCACGCCAACGGTCTGAACCAGACGTGGGAGTGGGTTGAAAAAGACCTGACGATCGTCACCGTGCCCAACGCGGGCCATTTCGTTCAGCAGGACGCCTCGACGCTGGTCACCCGGAGAATGTCCGGCTGGCTGAAAGAAACGCGCCGGGATTGAAAAGAATGCGGGATCCCGGTGACGTGCTTGACGAACCAGTGGGAGATGTCACTCCTTTGAAGGGGAGCGGTAAATCACGCCCCCGTGGGCCGGTTGTAGGCTTTGGGTCGGTGAACGCAGCTACTGGGCAGCGAGAAAACCCAATCCGGTTTCTTTGGTTGACGGGAAGTGTTCGATGAACCCGATTCCAAGGGAAGCGGGCAGTAGGGGATCGCGGGGCGTGGGTTCCCACGCATTTTTTCACTATTTCGCAAGGGGAATTCGTCTTCCCCGCGGCGAGTGATTCCTGTTTTGGCCAGTCCCAGAATTTTGGCGGGAAACGAACATGAAATATTTGCAAATCCTGATCGTCAGCTTCATCAGCTTCCTGTGGCTGGGTTGTTCCGACCCCGGGAAGGGACTTGAGGAAGAGTTGGCTCAGCGGGAGACCCGAACCGAAGGGAAAGGTTACCTGGATCTGCAGTCGTTTGAATTACTGGGCTCACTTAACGAACAGCAAAAGAACTCGATCCTGTTCCAGTTTCAAAAGAAGGGCCAGCAAGAGGGGGTGGTGGCCTACCGGGACCGGAACAGTTCCATCGGGCTTTCCACCATGGGCCCGGATGGGCAATTTTCCCTGGTGGAAATCATGATGCCGGTGGTTGATTTTGTTGGTGAAGCCGCGGCTGAAAAAAACGATGAGGGGGCGGCCCGGTTTCTCGAGTGTGCCCGCCGGATTGCAGCTGCATTGGATCCGGAGTTGTCTACACGGGTAAAAACCTGGACGGCGGAGAAAATCGAGGAGGCGCTGACGACCGAAGATGGGGTCTCAATGCGGTTCCAGGATATGGTGATCAAGTTCAACTGTTTCGAACTGGGGCAGGTCCGGTTTGTGAACTTCACGATTGGGATTCCGGACTAGTTTCGCAAACGAAAAACTGCCAGGAAGGCCCGGTGGTCGGATGCGACCGATTCTTTGAGAACCTTTGACTGAACACAGCGGGCGGCCTGGTCCCGCAGGGAAAAAACAAAGTCGATCTGGCGGGTTGGTTTTTTTACCGGGATCGTCGGCAGGACCACGTTATTTGACCGGAGCCATCTTTTTTCGATGATCTTGAGTGGTTGGCTGCCGATGACATCGTTGATGTCGCCTGCAAGGAAGGTCCAGGCGACCGGGTTTTTCGGCAGGCTCGAGTCGATAGCCTTTGCGGAGTCGATCCGGTTGGAGGGATCCTTCACGTGATCGAAATGGGTTGCGTAAAAATGGATTGGATTTTTGATCCCGTCGATGGTGATTTCTGCCCACAGGACGCCCCGTGGTTCACGTGCGGAACGGTTGGGGAGTTTTCTGTTTTGGGAATTTTTGATCGGGTGCCGGGAGAGAATGGCATTCCCGTACTGGCCGCCACCGTACTGGAGGTTGGCCCCGAAAACCATTTTCATCTTGCACAGACGGGCCAATTCCGCGGCCTGGTCCACCTTGCCTGTACGAGATGTCCCCTGGTCCACTTCCTGGAGCGCCACCAGGTCGGGGTTGGCATCGCGGATGACGCGGGCGATTCTTTCGAGGTCCAGTTTGCCATCCACTCCCTCTCCATGATGAATGTTGTAGCTCAGGATTCGAATCTCCGGATCTTCACCCCGGGATGAGGGCGCCCAGCACCCCAGAAAAAAGAGCATCCAGAGGGGGAGTGCGGAAAAAAGTTGTTTCGTCATCCAGCGAATGGGTGGGGAAGACTTCATGGAAGCAATTCCTGGTGAACGGTTCCGGGAAAAAAAATCTCAATTCTGCCGGACATTTTTTGCAGCAAACATTCTCTTGCGAGGAATTGAGGCGAAAAAAAAGAGCCAACTGCATTTAAACCCGATGCGCCCGGGCGATCCAAATGGGGCTTCGCATGCTCATCGCGATCAGACGCGGTATGTTCCTTAATTGGCTACTTGCTCTTTCTTCGTTTCCCTCGAGCAAAATCAATTTCGTTGATTAAGCTCGCAATGGCTACCGCATCATTCTGATCGAGCGAGGGTTTGAGGGCGAATTTTTCCAGTTGAGCAAAGGCACCGGGAACGTCCTCCGGTTTGAGGTTGCCCCTGATTTCCCCGTGTTCGATTTGACGTTTGTAGACGTCAAATGCAGTTTTGTTAAAACCGAGTTTCGTGCCAATTTTGTTGACAATTTCGCTTTCAGAAAGGGTGGGTTTAGTCTGATATGTTTGGCGCGAAGAAGAACCGCTGTTACCAAATGAGGTTCGGTTTGGTGAGTTGTTCTGGTTGGATTGGCCGGTAATCGTTTCCACGACAGCGTCCCGGAACTGTTGTCGTTTGGCTTTCGCTGCGGGCGAATTTGCCCGGTCGGATTGCGCGAAAAAGGTCCGGTCTTTGGCTTCGGCCTTGATGATGTTATCACTTGGTCGCCAATCCTCGTCGATTTTCAGGATGATGTCGACAAAGGCACCGAAATGCCCATTTGAAGTCAAGAGTTGGGCGGCCTTCGATCTTCCTTTGATCAGTTCCGCCCAAGGAGTATTAACCTCCAAGGCTTTCAACGTGCTCTTCATGTGACGCTTATCCATATCCGGGATCGTCTTTAAGGTGCTGGCGTAGGTAAATGCGCTGGCATGGGCGCGAACTTCGGCGATCGTACCCGACAGCTCAAAAGCTTCACCAAGCTGGATGTAATCAGGCGAGGAGTTTGGCATCTTCGCCCAGGTCCATAGCTCTTTTTTAAGACTATGTTTATCTGGATACTCGATTTTTGGATCGCAAGCTTTTGCACGGACGCGAAAAAGAATTTGGGTATTGACACCTTTGCTTCCAACGTTGAGGGCATTACCAAACTCCTGCTCGGGGTAGTCCCCTTTTCTCCAGTCTTCCCACAAGAACATCTTCCACCGAACCTTGGTACCGATTAGGGGTTTCAGTTTTTCGGCAATTGCTTTGGCGTTTTCTTCCTGCTCAGCCGCCTCGCTTTGGACGCGCCCTAGGTCCGGATTAATTTTGTAACTTTTTGCAATTGCTTTCGTTTCATCCAACGACTGGATCCAATCTGCGGTATCTTCCAAATTTTCTGCGTTGAATTTGTATTCGCGTGGCGGGCCTGCCAGTGCATAACTCAGAACGATGGCAACCAGGAGAATGAGGAGCAGACCGCCTGCAATGCCAACTCCAATGATGATTTTTTTCCGTTCATCCCGATCGGCCTTCGTTCTTTTTTTCTTTGTCTTTTTATTCGCTGTCTGTTGGTTTTGATTGGAGCCAGATGCCTGGGCAGCAGCAAACTGCTTGGCATAGTAGTCCTGCGTCAAAGACGTTTGGTCTGGCAAACCCGCAGCAGTGGTCAAGGGTGGCTGGATTTGCGAGGGAATGGAGCCGCTGCCTAGCGGTGTTTTGCAGAGCGGGCAGTGACTCGCGTCCTCAGAGATCAATGAGCTACAAACTGTGCAGGTAACTTGAGTCGGAGCGGCCTGGAAGGACGGCTGCTGGGTCGCTTGCGGATTGGAGATCGATTCCCAGCTCTGCGAAAGCGGCAAAAAGGGTCCATTCGCCGATTCCGCAACCAGGCTTTGTCCGCCCAATTTTTTTGCATTCACAAAACTGACGATTTGATCACGGGAAAAAGGCCCCTGAATGTTTTCGCCGGTCTTCAGAAAGAATTGCATCTTATTGTGATCCCATTTAAACCGGATGAACTGCCGGAATAAACTCCTCCACCTAATTGCCAATTGCGATACCGAATCGAATCCTGTCTCAAAAATCACTTTCTGTTTTCAATTTCGCCGTGATTGAAGGCAGTTTTTGCTGAAATCCGACGGACAAATGGCCAGCCTGACAGGAGCATAGCGATCATCAAGACTTGCCCCCTTTGCAAGCCGCAGGCCATGAATGGTCGTTTCCCATCTTAAAATTTAGAAAAAAATTGATATTTTGAGACGCAGCAATCCCGAAGAACGCTTTTCGGGGAGACTCTTTCCCAAACGTTTCTGAAAATTCGAAAGTCGAGTGCTTTCGACGGGATTACGATCAAAGACTTCTTAATTCGATACCACCAGATGGCCAATGCAATTTTTCATAAAACGCGGTGAAAAAATCCAGGGACCATTTACTCAGGAACAACTGATCGGGTTTGTAAATTCTAACCAAGTATCCATGGCTGATTTGGTCAGTAATTTCCCCCAAGGTCCATTTCATGAATTGCATACGGTTTGGCAATCAATCATGAGCCAAATCTCGCACATCAATCCCCAAACTGAATTGCCTGCTCAATCTCAAACAATACAGCCTCAGCCGATGGTGAATCAAATGCCGGTTCAGCAAGTCAATCCGGCATTTCTCTATCCGACACAAATGCAACCATCTCGCCCCAAGAAGACCAAGGCGGAGAAGAAAAAAGAGAAAGAAGCGAAGAATAAAAAACGGATGCTAATTTGGGGCATTTCTGGCGGGGTTGTTGGATTAGCCCTGGTGGTTACCTTGTGGATCACCATCTTTAATCTTGGTGCTGAACTCAAGGAGGAGAAGGCAGCGCAAAAAGCACTCGAAACTGCGGAAAAGAAGGCAAAAAGAGAGGATCGAATCAAAAGCTTGCGATCTGGAAGATTTTCGTACGACGATGTCACTTTGAGGACTGATCAAGGAAAGGAATATAAGCTCGCAGAAGTCGTTATTGTTGAAGAAAGTAAAAATTCTAACTGTCAAATTATGATTGCTTTCGCGGACAAATCATACATTCAGGCAACCTGGAAAATCGATCCCGATATTAGTAACCCTCCTTTTAAGGTGACACAATTGGATAATCAAGCGAAGAATCTTTACGGGGATACAATCGCGTTTGTCATTGTTAAAGCTGCCTTGTTTCGGTTTCAAGGACGATAGTGAATTCAGGAACCTGACTCATTCAGTCATTGGAACAGAAGATCGCCACCTGAGCTCCATTACCACCCGCTGCAACCGGATAACCTTTTCGCGACCAGCAATGTCAAACCTGAGTCGTTTTGAAAAAATGCGTTCTAGAGCATCCGGCTTGCAGTTCTGGAACATTTGCCAATAGCGACATGCATTCAAACGCACTTTATTGGCTTGGCAGGGCCAGGAAAAACAGGCCCCGAAAACAGGGGCATCCTGGAAGATTATCCCGCTTTGCCCACCAAGTTGTTTTTGAATCTCGGAACGTTAGGACGAAAATCCTTGCTGTTGAATCTCACCCATCAAATGTTAGGAATTGCCAAGTCGCCGGAATTCCGTTAAATCTCTGGCGGTAGCATGTAGAACTTGAACATCAGTTTCCAGCCGTGTTTCTTGATCAACGTATCCCGGTGTTTCGCGACTCGGGTAAGCTGCCAGCGATCAGACTTATTCTCAAGTGCGTAAACCTCAAACATCCCAAGCACCTTTTTGGGGGATACGTGATAACGCTGAATTGGTCGCGGAAATGAAATTCAGCCTTGAGGATTCTCGCACGGGAGATGGAGCGAGCTCCATGCGGTTAGGACTCATTTGGAATTCCCCTTGTTGGATTCGCTTGATTCAAATTCTACGGGAAAACAATCCACCACGACTCCAAATTCCGTTTGTTCCTTAGAGTTGTCTGGGGGGGAAATCTTGGCCGTACCCCGCACTCATTTGATCGCAGTGTGTGTGAAACTGGCTTGGCTAGAATCGGAGCCCTTTTTCCAGCATCTTTTCAATCCATTTTTCTTTCCACTTCTGTTTTTGCTCAGGCGTCATCTCGCTCAGGACTTCATCGAGCTCTTTGCCGACCTTTTCCATTTCATCGAGCTTGTCGCCTGCCCTGTCCAAACCCGAAACTTGAACCTGAATGGCCAACGTCATCAACCGTTTAACAAGTCGATCCGCTTTTCCCTCAAGCGACGGAGTCAGAACGAACTTGAACAGAATCACGATGACGACCAGTCCAATTCCACCACAGACGATGGCAATGAGTCGATGATTGATTTCAGCATCGTCCCCTTTTTTTGCCCGTTTCTTTTTGGTTCGGTTGGGAGCCGGCCTATTTGCCGAACCACTCGGAGCGACGCCTTGAACGTAACCTTGCCCCGGCATTGGCTGGAGGTATTGTTGCGGGACCGGCTGCGCTTGCTGAAACTGTCCTGGCTGTGCTTGCGGATATTGCCCCGGTGCCACCTGCGGATACTGTCCCGCTTGCGATTGTGGAACCTGCTCCGGTTGTGGCAACTGCCCCGGTTGCGTTTGCGGATATTGTCCCGGCATTTGAGGCGGAGCAGTTGGCGGAATGGGTGCCTGCATCGGCTGAACCGGGTTGACCGGGATTGACTGAGGCGGAACGATTTGTCCGGGCTGCAGCGTCTGAAGCCCCTGGGGATTCTCGTAGCCCAAAGGAGTTTGAGCAAACTGTAAAGGGCTCCCACATTTGGGACAGCTTGTCGCATTCTGAAACACCGGTGACTGACAATTCCCGCAAGTCAGCGTCGGCGCTGCCGAAGCTTGGGCCCCTGCGGACGCTCCGCTTTCATTTGCCAACTCACGCTCAATGGCTGGTAATAACTCGGAAACAGATTGAAAAGGCCCCAGCTCATCCGTGGCGACCAAATCGTTGCCGGAAACCTTGTTGGATTGAACAAACCCTACGACTTTGCCCGGAGAAAACGGTCCCTGGATCTTTTCGCCACGTTTAATGTAGTAATGCATGTGTCGGAGTTTCGAATATGTTTTTATGTTTTTCAGAGGCCGGAAAAATTTGCTGCGAGTATTAGTAATTGAATTCGAAGCTATTGTCGAATGGACTGTGCACCCATCATCTCATCATTAACGATAAATCGTGGAAACAAATAGTTTTTTCGCGGATCCTCCACCCGGTCTCCCCCTCCATCCATTCGCACGTTCACCTTTTTGTACTCAACCTTGAAATTGGCAACCTGGCCAAAAACACCTGAACTCCAGTCGCCATCCACCGTTGCCTGCTTCCTTGGCAACTTGGAGATTACTACTAACAGGTCTTTCTCATGGTCCGCTATTATTTCTTTCTTTACTTCAGTCCACTTCTGATAATTCACCTTGTAGGTTTGAAGAAGTTCACCGTATTCCTTCATTCTTTTTAAATACTGCCTGCCTTTTTCTGTAGCTTGGTAGGCACTCTTCAATTGGCCAGCATCACGTTTGCGTATATGGTCGCTTTGTTTTGCAATGGCTTTTGCCTGCAGCTGCCTTGCCAAGGAAAGTTCTCGCTTGTATTTCCCAACGAGCTTACCCCACTCTTCGGTTTTGTCCGTATTCATTTCAATAATAAATTTCCGCAAGAGCCTTTCGGCATCTACAATCAGTTTCTCATATCTTGTCACCAACATGTCTTCCGTTGCAGTACTTGGCATAAACGGGTCGCCTGGACGTCTTGGAGACGTTGGTGGGGGTGGAACGTTTGGCCTGCTTTTTAGCCGAGGATCCAAGTTGGCGAGATTTTTTTTGACAGCTGCCAGATTCGCTTTGACGTTTTCAGGATCAATCGAACTTGCCAGTTGTGCCTGCCTTGCGATGATCGGCATGACGGAATTCAGCTCGCACAGATAGGTTTTCCGCAAATCAATCACCAGGCAGAGGCCTTTTCCAAAAACAGTCTCATGCAAAAAACCAACTCCCTCCTTACCGACAAGCGATTCCAGTTTTTCAAGTAAGCTTTGAATCTTGATAAGCGACCAGATGGGATCGGAACATCCGCCTAACATCAATCGGGTTTCTCTGATGACCGCCTTGTAGCGTCGATGCACTTCGGCGGACAGCTTGCGGGCTTCGCTTGGTTTCATTTTTTTGGCAGAAACATAATAAAGCCGAAGTTTTTCCACATCCCAACATGCGTCGGCCCGTTTTCGAATGAATTCAGTCATACGACCGTAAAGCGACCGGTTAAGAGCCTTTGCGGTTTCTTCCCCAGCAAAACCCATTTTTCTGAGGTAATCAGCATAGGAATTGTCCGGACTCGGAAAAACAGCAGAAAAAAACTGGTTTGCGAAACCCAGGTCTTCACTTGTCTTCTGCAAAACTCCGCCAGGCATCTGGGACATTCTTTTCGCCAGGACTGTTTCCAGTTCCTTTTTGTCCAAAGCTCCGTCGGAGTTCGAATCAAAGGCCTTAAGCAGGGCAGCAAAGTTTTTGGGGATCTCCCCGGAGGTCAGCTTACCGTCTTTGTCGGCGTCCAGGCTTTTCCCTTTGTCAAAATTATCGATAAGCATTTTGAGCACTTCAATGATTGCAGCTTCTGGAGTGGATGGTTGACTACTGCCTTTCCCACTCTTGCTGCCGCCCTGGCGGGAGCCTATCAGGCTGAGTTCAAAAATGTCCGAATTAAAATCACCTGAATTGCCGAATACCCGGCAGGGCATCAGGAACTTCTTGCGAATCGAACCCGATGTCGAAGGCAATGGTGACGGAATGACGATTACCTGGTCGCCTGTAATCGATAATTTTGATTCGTTTCTGACCGTGGAACAGCGAATTAAAAACACGAATTCCATATCGGGAATGTCAAACATGACGTCGTTTGACAGATCGTCTAAGGATGAATCAAGCATTTGCCCCATCCAGACCGCCGTCAACCATTTCGAATCATATTTCCGTCCATGACTGATACCAGCCAAGAGGTTGAATGATTCAACAGACTTTTCAGCAACCCCGGCAACCTGGCCAATCCATTGCTTGATTCGACCTGCAATTTCGGGATGTATTTGAAATTCCGCCCCAGTTTTCAATTCAACGAGATTGTCGAGCTGAATTTCCAAATCCCCGCCATGGGAAATCGGAATTTTTACCGCGCCTTGGACTCGCAACAAAAATGGGTCGGTTCCGATCTCCTGAATTCGCGATTGAAGATCTTCCGCACGGACCAGATGAGCACTTTTGTCGACGGACCGTTGATCTGGTTCCTGAGAATGAGTGAATACCGCCGATACCGACGACAGCACCAAGATCAAAAATGAACGCATGAAAGCCCCTGGCAAATAATTGGTTAGCTGATTTTTTCAACACACAGTCACTGCGTAGCCGGCAATCAAAGCGTCTCATTTTTTGCAACTGGCGGTTACAAAACCCACGAATCACGGGGTAATTCGCATGAATCGTGCATCGACTGAATCGAAAAATGCGGCATTTTGGCATTCCTCAATCACTTGATTTCGAAGGCTAACGACGATTTCAATTTCGAGGAAAATCCCCCAAGGGGCGGTTTTTCAGAACGCCCCGTCGGGATTGCGGGCGGGAATCGTGAATCTCCGGAAGAATTGTTCCCCTCACCGGGGGCATGCCAGTCCTGGGTGGAACGTTGGCTCCAGCGGATGGAACAGCAGGACGCCACAAAAACCACTGCGTCCCTGAGGGCAACCAACCCCCTCTACATCCCGCGGAACCACCTGGTCGAAGATG
>JAYZFP010000128.1:0-50193 GCA_036336715.1 Planctomycetota bacterium | reverse complement strand
AACTGGGGGTCGGCAGAAGACTGGGGTCGGTTGTTCATGTTCTTTAAAAATGGTTGGGAGAATGAAAAACGCCAATTCGAGTGGGCGTTGACATGGGAACACTGTTTCAAAATAGGCACTTCAGATCAAGAGATTTCCGGGTTACCGGAGCCTGTCTCATGGCGGCATCCAGCTTAACCCGGTAGGCGGCCGCGGAAACCTCCTTTACTTTAAACCTGTCTAAGGTCCGCAAGGTTGCGCCATTCCAGTATCAGTTTGTAGCGAATCGAATGGCATGAGACGACTCTCCGGAAAACCACCGGCGCAAGATTAACAACGGATTCCGTTTCAGGATCCATCCAACTTTTCTTCTGCCGCGCTACCGCGAAAATAATTGGGAACCAAGGAGAGAGGTTCCGTGGAAATCCCGAGCTCAAAGCATCGATTTGCAACAGCAGCCACTCCCGTCGCTGTATTGCCGAGTTGTTCGTGAGGGAGCACCCGGTCCCGTATTCGGTCGCGATCTTTTTTAACAAGACAGTCCATCCCGGCTCCGATCAGCTTGGCATTTTCCGACAGGACCAACTCCACCAGCTCCGACTGGGGAATGACCCGGGTGCAGCTATCTCCCTGCACCGACTGTTCCTCCCAGCGGTCAAAATCGAAAACGGCCGCAAAGAATTGCTGTCGAAAGGCATTCAGAACAACCACCAGGGAACCGGACTGCCAGAGTTCCTGGCCCTTCGCACACTCGGCGAGAGCGGCAAGGCTGTTGACGCCAACCGTTTTTTTCTGCCGGACATAGGCAAGCGACTTGATGGTGGTGATACCGATCCGAAGCCCGGTGAATGATCCCGGGCCCGCTGTCACGGCAAATCCATCAACGTTCTCGAGATCCAGATCCTCACTTTTCAGAAGAGAACAGATGCGTGGAACGAGGTACTGCGCCGTTTTCTCGTTCTTTTCCAGTTCCAGGCCAGCGGAAACCGAATTTTGCCGGATGGCAATCGATGCGGAGAACCCGGAGCAGTCGACGGCAAGCAGATTCACGACACCCACCTCGGTAGTTTCATTGAAAAGCCCCGTAGTTTCTGGACAGGAGCGTGCGGTTAACCATTGAAATCAGCATAAGTCGAAATGCCGACAAGCTCGCACCGGAATCAAACGAATGCGTTCAAGGGAGGCGATTTTTCCCCCACAATTGCGGAATATGTGCCGAAAAACTAAACTATTCTGTTTGATTTGACAAGTTGTTAACAGGGTGTGGCGAGGGACAAAAACACCCGCATACGAGGAACGCCGTGAAGCGTGCTCTGATAAGTGACATCCACGGGAATTTTGAAGCCCTGACAGCGGTTCTTGCCGATATCCAGACGCAAAATGTCGACCGACTTTTTTGCCTGGGTGACATTGTCGGCTATGGGCCCGATCCGGTGAAGTGCCTGGACAAGGTGATCAGCGAAAGTGACCTGACCATACTGGGGAACCATGACCAGGCTGCGCTGTTCGATCCGGACGGTTTCAATCCCGTTGCCCTGGACGCCATCTACTGGACAAGGGAGCAATTGGAAAACAGCCATGATGCGCCCTCCAAGATTGATGACCGTTGGACCTTTTTGAGTGAACTGCCTCGCCGACACGATGAGGGCAAGTACCTGTTTGTCCATGGTTCGCCACGAGAACCGACCAACGAATATGTCTTTCCGGAAGACGTTTACGACGCGCGAAAAATGGACACGCTGTTCGGCAAGTTTGACCAGTATTGCTTTCAGGGCCACACGCACATGCCAGGTGTTTTCTCACGAACGGGCGATTTTGTCTCACCGGAAGATTGCGACTACGAGTACCACCTGACCGACGACAAGGCGATGATCAACGTGGGAAGTGTGGGGCAACCTCGGGACGGCGACCCTCGAGCCTGCTACACGATGCTGGACGAAGAGGCAGGAATCATTCATTTTCGCCGCGTGCAGTACGACGTCATGTCCACACAGCACAAAATCTATGCGATTCCTGAACTGGATAACATGCTGGGCGACCGCCTCGCGTCTGGCCGGTGATCCAACAAGGTTTCAACGTAGATCGATCCAAAGATGAGAACCGCCCTGATCAGTGACATCCACGGAAACCTGGAAGCCGTCCAGGCAGTTCTGAATGACATCGCGGAACAGAATGTGGCTCGCACGATCTGTCTGGGAGATGTTATCGGTTACGGGCCCAATCCCCGCGAATGCATCGATGAGGTGAGAAACCTCGATCTCTGCATCCTGGGAAACCACGACCAGGGTGCCCTGTTTGACCCGGAGGGATTCAGCGGCACCGCAGAGCGGGCCATCTACTGGACCCGTTCCCAGCTCGAAGACAAATCTGACGAAAAAAATCCGCAACGCTGGCAATTCCTGGCTGAACTTCCCCGGGTCATTCGTGAAAACAGGGTTTTGTTTGTCCATGGCTCCGCCAGAGCCCCACTCAGCGAATATGTCTTCCCGGAGGACATCTACAACCCGAAGAAAATGGACAGCCTGTTTTCCCTTGTTCAAACACAGTGTTTCCAGGGACACACGCACGTTCCGGGCATCTTCACAGCCGACCACCAGTTCATCAGCCCGGCTGATATCGATGGAAAATTCCCGATCAACCAGCAGAAACTGATCATCAATGTTGGGAGCGTTGGCCAGCCCCGGGATCTTGACTGCCGCTCCTGTTACGTGATCTGGGATGGAGAAACCATCGAGTATCGTCGGGTTGAATACCCGGTCGAAGTCACGCGTCAAAAAATCAAGGACATCGACGATTTGGACGATTTTCTGGGGGATCGGCTGGGGGAAGGACGCTGATTGCCCCGGATTTGTCCTTTCCAGTTGATAGCAAGAGGCTCCACCGGAACCATCCCCGCCTGTCTGGCATTGCATTCTTACCCAGCCAGTCGAAAATAAGTTTGTCGGGTTCAGCGGAAAAGCCGAACGTTGTCCTGGCCTGGTTCACCTTCATTCATTTCGCTTCCGTTCATTTCATTCAGACTCAGCACCCCCGTTTGACAGGAATTCAGATCTGTGGACCGTAGATCCATCTTCTTCATGATCGCCGCATCGTGGATATTCATTGCCTACATGTTTTTCTTCGCGCCCCAGCCTCCCAAAAAGGAGGCTGCCAAGGAGGACGCGATAGAAAAAAGGGATCAGTCCAGTGCGGCAGAGGACAAAAAAAAGGACGACAGCGGGAAGGCGGAGTCCACTCAGAACGGAGATGAAAAGGAAAAAGACGCTCCCCAGGAGATGGATGGTGCTGAGCAGGAAAAGGACCCCGCGAATGAAGATGTTGAACCGGTGGCCCAGAACACCGACCAGGCAGATGACGCGAAAGGGAAAGCGGACTCAGAGCCCAAGCAGCCGCAAAACAGGGTTCTTGAGCAAAAATTCATCAGTCTCGGCTCGCTCGCTGCCGACAGCCCCTTTCGTTTCCTGGTGACCTTTGATAACAGGGCAGCCAGCGTCCATCGACTGGAACTCGCGCAGCGACAGAAACGGAATCCGGATCAACCGCTCTACAGGGACCTCGAGGTCCGCTACGGATACCTGGGACACCTGGACCTGACGGATCTTTCCCAAGGTGGCTGTTTGGTCAAGACGGTGGGCAGCCATACGCCGGCTGACCTGGCCGGTATCCGTGTTGGCGACGAAATCACCCACTTGGGTGATACCGAAATCCAGAACCGCTTCGATTATGAAAAGGCACTGCGGCAAACCCGACCGGGCGATGAGATTTCGCTCAAACTGCTTCGTGATGGCAAGGAGCAGACGGTAACGGTCCAAATGGTTCGGCAACCGCTGGAGGTCATTCGCCCAACCATCGTCCCCGACAAGGCGATGTTTGCCTTTGAACGGATCGATCACCGAATGTCCTATGCGCTCTCCCTGTTCAGCGCCAGCAAGGATGGCAACTGGGAAAAGCTGGGGACTGCGGAGACCAGCGTCTGGGAATCTGAGGTGGGTGACGACTGGGTCAAATTTTACTATCCCTACAAAGACCCGAAGGAAATCGTAAATTCCGGCGCGGATTACCAGGTCATCAAGACCTTTCGCTTGGTACCGGTCAAGGAAGATGAGCGGGACAAAGTCCAGTCCAGGAACTACCATCTCGAACTCGATGTCGAAGTCAGAAACCTCTCCCAATTCCCCCAACCCCTGGCCTACCGAATCGATGGGCCCAACGGACTGCCCACCGAGGACTGGTGGTTCGCCATCAAGATCCACGGTGACTGGGCCACCCTGTTTTCAGCGGCCGGTGCCCGGGACATCGTCGCCAGCACCGAATCCAAATCTTTTCACTTCATCGGTGGACCCCAAATCTATACCAATGCCACCAAGCCAAAGCAGAAAAAACCCCAGTACTTGATCGATCCCAGCGATGAATATGGCCCCGCTCACCAACTGAATTTTATTGGAGTGGACTCGCATTATTTCGTATCGGCACTGATTCCCGTCGACCAGGAAGGGCAACCGGCGGCCAGGGAAACCTACAGCGCGTACGCGATGCCCCAGGCGATCAAGCTGAATGACGCCGACGGAGAAGCCGTCAACGCCCAGCGAAAAAAGGAGGCCGGCTGGTACCGCAAACTGGTCCCCGTCAACTTCAAAGCCTATTTCAAGTTTGAAAATCCGGACGCCGAGAGCGGCAACCCGTATGAAATCGGCCCCCAGGCCAGCAGCAAGCAGGCCTTCATGATTTTTGCCGGTCCCAAGGAACCTTCGCTGCTGCAAAATTACGGAATCGACGATACAGTCACCTACGGCTGGTTCGCACCTTTTTCCATCCCCTTGGTCAAGCTGCTACACCTTTTTTACTGGATAGTCGGCAATTACGCCGTGGCGATTATCCTGCTGACCGTGCTGGTTCGCCTGGCCATGGTCCGGTTCAGCCGCAAGATGGTTCTCAACAGCCAGATGATGCAACTGCTGGCTCCCGAGATCAAGGCACTGACGGAAAAGTACAAGGATGATTTCCAGGCCAAAAGCCGTGCACAGCAGGAGCTCTTCAAGAAGTACAACTACAATCCCTTTAGCGGGTGCCTGGTGATGATGATCCAGATGCCGGTTTTTATCGGACTTTACCGGGGTCTGAGTGTCGACATGGCGCTCCGCGACCGTCCACTGATCCCCGGTGTCCAGTGGTGCTCCAACCTCGCCGGACCCGACCAGCTCTGGCGTTGGGCGGACTCGCTGCCGTCCTTCATGAGCTTTCTGACGGATGAAACCGGTTGGTTGGGACCCTACCTGAATATTCTGCCGATTATCTCGGTCTGCCTGATGCTGATCCAGCAAAAGATGTTCACCCCGCCGCCCACCGACGAACAGCAGGCGATGATGCAAAAGGTCATGACATTCATGATGGTTTTCATTGGTGTCATGTTCTTCAAGGTGCCGGCCGGTCTCTGCATCTACTTCATTACATCCACCCTGTGGGCAATCATGGAAAAGAAGATGATTCCCCCGCCCCAGCTTCCTGATCACCTCCAGCAGCGACTCGACGAGTTGAAGGCACTGCAGGCCAAGGAAAAAGAAGATGGTGTGGATCCGGGAACCTACACCAGCGTCAAAACGACCTCCGGTGGTAACGCCACGCGAAAGCACACTGCGCGGGCCAAGAAACGCGCCCAGAAGAATCGCCGAAAATAACCGCTATCGCCGTGATCCAGACTTTCAACGTCGAAGATACGATCGTGGCCCAGGCCACCGCCAGGCAACCCGGGTTCGAACGGGGAATCCTGCGGCTATCGGGCCCCGGAACACTGGCCAATCTCGATCAGTCGTTTCATTCGGCAAATCAAACCGGTTTGCAATCCCTGCGGCGGGCTTCCCTGGTGGAGGGCAGTTTTCGCTGTGACGATTTTTCGGTAGACATCCCCGTCACTTTGCTGGTCTGGCCCAATGCATCCAGCTACACACGACAACCGGCGGCAGAAATTCATACCCTCGGCTGCCAGCCGGTACTCGATTCCCTCCTGCAACAGATCTGTCGGCAAGGTGCTCGCCTGGCGGAGCCGGGTGAATTTACCCTGCGGGCGTTTTTGGCAGGCAGAATGGATCTCACCGAAGCCGAAGCGGTGCTGGGGGTGATTGACGCCCAGGATTCGAAACAGCTTCAGGTCGCGCTGCAGCAGCTGTCTGGCGGTCTGGCCAAACCGCTTTCATCCGTACGGCAGTCCCTGATCGGCACACTTGCCAATCTTGAGGCAGGACTGGACTTTGTCGAGGAAGACATCGATTTCATTTCCAGGGAGCAGCTATTGGAGATGATCGATAAGTCCAGTCAAGCATTGAAAAAACTCGATCGTCAGATCAGGAGACGGCAGGATCATCGCTCCCATTTTCGCGTGGTTCTTTCGGGAAGACCCAATGCCGGAAAAAGCAGTCTGTTCAACGTCCTTGCCCAAACTTACGGTACGTCCCCACAGAGAGCGATTGTTTCCACCGTCTCCGGAACAACAACTGATTTTGTGTCCGCCCGGATTCAGATCGGGGGAACGGACATCGAGCTGATCGATACGGCTGGAGTAGAAAACGAACTTGAAGACCGGGCCAGTCTCCAGGAGACTCATTTTGCCGTAGCGCAAGGCCAGCAAGCCGGTCGGGAACAGGCGGATTCGGCAGACGTGCAGGTCCTTTGCGTTGATTCATCGGAGCCATTGCTGACCTGGGAAAATGACCTCATGACTTGCTCAACGCCATCCCCGATTCTCTGCCTGACCAAGTCGGATACGGTAAC
Source organism: Planctomycetota bacterium (assembly GCA_036336715.1). Taxonomy (GTDB): domain Bacteria; phylum Planctomycetota; class Planctomycetia; order Pirellulales; family Pirellulaceae; genus JABAAE01. The sequence continues at coordinate 43,449 of JAYZFP010000128.1, read as the reverse complement.
GGAGGTTCAGAAGCAGCCAGTTCACGCCGCCATCCGGACCAGCGCGGTGACTGCCGCCGGCATCGGGACCCTCGCCGAACGGATCAGCCAGACCATCGAAGCCGTCAGCCTTTCGGAAACAGTGGCTGGCACAGCCATCCGCTGCCAGGCATCGGTGGATCAGGCGTTACAAGCTTTGGCCCGCAGCCGCGAGCTGGCCGAACAGGGTGGTGGAGAAGAACTGATTGCCTTGGAAATCCGACTTGCCCTCGATGGCATCGGCAAAATTACGGGCACGATTTATACCGACGACATCCTGGACGTCGTCTTTCGCCAGTTCTGTATCGGCAAGTAACCCCCTGCAAGCTGTATTCCGGCCGGGCGACAACAAGGGCATGACAGGCAGCGGATCAGAGCCTCGCAGGCCGCAGCGGGTCCTTTACCGAATTCGCATCGGCCGTTCAGCGGTCGCCGCGCTAGGGGTTCCCGTTCTCCGACGGCCCCTGACTGGTACTGTTTTTGAGATCAAAGTAGTACCAGACCCCCAAACCTGTCAGGGCAAAAAAAGCGATGGATCCCAGTGAAACAAGGTCGAGGGCAAATTCCGAGACCATGGCCAGGCTCGCTCCAGCAAAAAAGCAGATGCCGGAGAGAATCAGTATCAGGGTGGACTGCTGTTCGAATTTTCGTTTCCGCGAACTGGTTTCAATCGCGGATCTTGCCGACTGGTTTGCCAACTCACGCATCGCCTTCATGTTGGAGCTTTTTTCGGGCGCCGAGGTCTTTGGTAAAAACTCATCTGGCTTCAGCAATTGCTGGCGCTCCATGACTTCCTTTTCGAAGCTCTTTTCCAGCAGAGTAGCCTCTTCTTTTTCCTCGGATTCCTGCTCTGGCAGTTCATCCTGCTGCCCGTTGCCAAGCAGTTTCTTCATGTACTCCTGGATATAGCTGTCATCCGACTCCTCCTCGTTGCCGGAAACCGCGTTCCGCTCTTCTGTGGATTCTTCAGTAACCGCCGGGCCTTCCTCACCGGATCGCGACTCACCTTCCTGCTCTGAATTTGTCTCCTCCTGCTCGGGAGCGGGGGCAACAGGCTCATCTTCGTGGAGTTCACCATCTGCCATCTGCCGAAGCAACCGGGAGGTAACCAGTCCGGTATCTTCCTCCGCAGAATCATTGACCCCGGGTTCGGTTCCGCTGGAAACTGCAAGCTGCTGATGCGGTTGGCCAGGATCCTCTTCCTGGTGCGACAATGGATGCCCGATTGCAGGACCTGGTTCTGCCGGGCCATCCGATGCAGGGTCGTTAGCTGCAGAGTCCTCAGGCAAAGTCGTCTCCGCAGGAAAAGCAGACGCCTCTGAAGCGGATTCCGTTTCCCCGGTGGGTTCCTCAGCTTCCTGCATTCCTCTCTGCATACCCTCGCTCAAAAGCATGGCATAGGGGTTGGTTGCCTCGGAACCAGTTGCATTGAAATCTCAGCCATCGGAATCAGGAACCGGGTGCGCGCCCCTGTCTGCCGGCCCATCCTCGATCGACGCACCACTGTCTGGTGTCTCGTCCCGGGCGACCGAATCTACCTGTCCCAGGATTTCAGCGAACGCGCCTGCAAGACTTGATTCGGCCAGCTCAAAATCAAATTCAATTTCTTCTTCTGTTTTGGCCGACTGGCCCCCCAGTCCGGATGTCCCGGAATCGTGGCCAGATTCGGGCCATTCGGAATCGGGTAGATCCCGGGTGGAGCTGGACTCCGACCCGCTCTCTCTTCCGTATCCGGATTCCTCGCCAGCCATTTCCGGGGTAGAAGAATCCACAGCGGGCGAGCCCTCCGCCGGATTTTCGCCGCTGTCCTGGCCTTCTTTGTCATCCGCCCATTTGCCAGTGGTAAATTCCTGTTCGGCTGATGGGAAGGCATCCCTGTCCGGGGTGCCAAGCAATGAACCGGATTCCTCGATTTCATTGGCAAGTCTCGACATCCGGGAAGTCAATTCATCATGAAACTCCTTGCGAAAATTCGCGTCCCATAATTCGCTACCCTCCCAGGAATCCTCATTCTGCGCGAAATTCGAAGTCGAAGGAGCAGATTCCCGCGCGTAGGCCTCGATGGCCGTCGACTCGCCATTCGGTTCACCAGCAGCCGGACTGCTTTCAGTCGAAGCGGACCTTGCCTCGTCAATCACGGCCAAAACGGCAAACGGGTCTCCAGCGGACGGCTGGACTTCCTGGTCAGCCGATGGGACAGGTGTTGGAACCGAACCGGAAGTGACCGACTGACTCGTCGGCTCTCCAACGCTGGCCCCCTGATCGGTATTCTGCGAATCAGAACGAACGGTAACCATCCTGTCCGGCAGTGAGTCGACTGATTCCCTTGCCGGGGGGACGACCCGGGTTTCCCCTGCGGCAGAATTTTCTCCCGCGATCGAATCGTCACCCGCTCCCGGATGATCAGTGAAATAATTCTTGATGGCCTCGGTCAATGCATTAAAGTTGGAGTCCTCTGCCGGGGTCCTCTGGGTTCCCGGGTTATCTGCCATGACCGGTTCAGGTGCGACCAGGCCCGGGGGAATCTCCGAATCACCGGTTTCCGCTTCGACAGAGCCTTCAGAATGGCTGAACTCCGCCTGACGGTGGTCTGCTGAAACGGCCTGTCCGGGTTCGGGTTTACGAATATCCTCTGCCGGCTCAACGGAGCCACCTGTCTTCATTTCCTGGATTTCAAGCGCCAGGTCATAGTTGCGCACAGCCAGTTGACGGATAATGTCATCCTTGTCGTCAATGGAGGACATCAGCTCGTCAGCTTTCTGCGACAATTCTTCTGATCGTCGAGTCATCTCCCGAATGGCATTTTCAGAGATGCTTGCCGTATTGAGCCGGCCCGTCAGTTCCTGGTTCGCATTTTCCAGCCGCAATAATTCATCCGCTTTCCGGGTCAGTTGATGCTTCACATCGGCCGCCCGCTCCCTGAACACTTCGTTCGCCTGTTTCAGCTGATCGATCTGGGACTCAAGGGTCGCCAGCCGGTCCACCCATTCGATCGAGGGCGAATTTTCGGTGGCACCACCAGGCTCGCCGCCCTGTTGACTGCCGCTACAATGCAAATCAAGCCCACCGATCGAAATCTGGTCTCCACCCTGGATCCATTGGTCCGCAACCGATTCACCGTTGATGCGGGTGTCGGCGTGGAAATTTCGGATCACTGTTCCGGCCGCGCCCTGGATGATCATGCAGTGCATCGGTTGAACCGAATCACTCCCCAGTACTACGGAACAGTCAGCGTGGGAACCGATCGTGGCTTTTCGTTTTTTCAGTACCACTTTCTGGTCGTTCCGGTCCCTGGCTGAGAGATTGAGTTCAAGCCCGGGCAAATTTTGGCTGCTTTGATGTGGATTATCGGACATCCAATAGACTTTCAGAGGATCAATTAGGGTGGATTGGTCGTAGACGTTTAGCTTTAAAAATGACGTTTAGCTTTAAAAATGACGACCGTCAAATTCCTGGCTGGGAGATTCCTCATCTCTGGATGATTCCCGTGTCCAACCTGCGGCGGTTCCGCGAGAAGGGTTGGGTCGTAGGGATTGGGAAGTTTGCCGTTCTCCTGAATTTTCAAGAAATATCCCGAACCAGCCGACCCGGCAGATTCTGAACGTATATTTTCGTGAATCCTCGACTTGGCCGGGAGGTGTTGCCAGGCAGCTGAATGCTGAAGACCGGGGTGCATGCAGCCATTTTTTGCACGCTAACCGGCACGAGGGAAACCAATCGGGGTACAGAGACCATGACACGCAAAGAATCATTTAAAGAGTTGAAGGAAATCCTGTTCAAGCGGCGAGATGCACTCAAGAGCGCTCTGGCTGGAGACTTGAGCCAATTGAGAGAGCTTCAGGAATCAGGGGATATCGTCGACCTGGCACTGGACACCAGCTCGGATGAAATCAGCTCGCAGCTGGCCGAGGTGGAAGCACGGGAACTGGCCAATGTCGAGATGGCCATGGAAAAGATGAAGAATGGAAGTTACGGCCTCTGTGAAGCCTGCAACAAGTCCATTCCTCTGGCCCGCCTGCAAGCATTGCCATACGCCACACTTTGCATAAAATGTCAACGCGAAGCTGAAAACGGCACGCTGGACCTGGGATTCGAAGGATCGACATTCGGCAACTACCAGCAAACTTGATATATGCAGATTCCTCTTCCAACGTCCACCACGAGAAGGACGTCCGGGAGTGGGCCTGCAGGATCCACAACCAACCGGATACCCGTTCCGGTTTTGAGTCTCCCAAGCTGCGACGGAAACGAACACCTGATGAATCGACCCAATCAGAACGGTCTGTCGAAGTCTTCGAAACGAAATGACCCTATGAGCAAACCATTGCCGATCGCCTGTGTCCACGGATTCTTTTCTGTACCCATGATCCTGGTGTTCGTGGCGCTGGTCAGTCAGGCTCCCGGCCAGGAGAAAAACCAATTCCAGCCAAAAAGCGTCCGGGTTCTGAAACCCGTCTCCAACCTGGCCGCTCCCAAGTCGCGTGAGGAACTCTGGGCCGAACTGAACGGTCAAACAGCACCCCTGAAAAAACAGGCCCAGGTGCTGAAATCGTTGATCAAGCTCGTTCGGCCCTCCATCGCACACATCGAGGCTCTGAAAACAACCTCGTCACCAACCGGCAGCAAAAAAGTGGAAGAAACCGGGGCCGGTGTGGTGTTCCGTTATCGGTCAAGATATTTTGTTCTCACCAATCGCCACGTCATCAAGGATTCGGAGAACTACCGAATCCGGGTCATGTTTGAAGACGGATCGTTCTACAATCCCACGCGAGTTGTGGGGGACCGGGATTCGGACATTGCCGTCATGGAGTTGGCGGGTTCCGATTTCATTGTTGGTCGTTTTGGCAACAGTAACCTGGTCGAACCGGGCGATTTCGTTTTTGCGTTTGGAAGTCCCTTTGGTCTCAAACATTCGGTATCCTACGGAATTGTCAGTGCCAAAGGGCGCCGCAACCTCGAACTGGGTGAAGAAGGTGTTCGTTACCAGAATTTTTTCCAAACCGATGCAGCCATCAATCCGGGAAACAGTGGCGGACCCCTGGTCAACCTGGATGGCGAAGTCATTGGAATCAATACCGCGATTGCGAGCAATTCTGGTGGCAACGACGGCGTTGGATTCTCCATCCCAATCAACATGGCGCTTGACATTGCCCATCAGCTGATCGATAGCGGCAAAGTCAAACGGGCGTTCCTGGGGGTTCAACTGGAATCAAAATTCAGTGTCGACAAGGCCAAACGACTGGGGCTGAGCAAACTGCGAGGGGCCAAGGTCAACCTCGTCAATGTGGGCACACCCGCCCACAAGGCAGGCATCCAGCCAGGGGATGTCATTCTGACCTTTGATGGACGAGCCGTCGAAGATGATTCGGACCTTGTTAACCAGGTCAGCACCAGTCGAACCGGTCGGCCTATCTCGATGACACTCTGGCGAGATCGTCAGACGATGACGGTCGAAACCCAACTGGTTGAAAAATAGGGTCAGGGCCCAGGCGGTGGTGCTGCTAAATCTCCAGACAGGAGCCCAGCGACCCTTTCACTTCTCCCTTTTGGCCTGCAAAAACCTTCGCAACTGTTCCAATTTGTCAGTGTTGATCAGGTCCACACCCGACTCGTAGGCCTGTGCCCATCCTTTTTCCCGGTCCGGCAACGCCCAGAACCGAATCCGCTTTTTCTGACGGTGTACCTGGGCAACCATCTTTTCCAGCTTCTCCCGTTCTTCGGATTTCATCTGCCCAAACCCTCGGTAGCGAAAATGAGTGTTCCAGGATTCGCTCACCAACGGAGAAATTTCGGGACCCCAGCTCTTCGGATCTCCCAATCGACCGTCCAGGAAAACGAGCCGACTGTCCGCCTTGACGATCTCACCTGCAGGCCGGTTACCGGAAATAACGACAGTCAATTTCCCGGGAACCAGCACTCCTTTCTCCAGTCGGGACAGCAGATCCCTGTGGGGAGCAAGCAACTGGTTCAATCGTTCGAGACATTGGGATCCCCGGGATTTGAAATCGAGCAGCAACAGAAAATGATCGTCGCTGGCATGAACAAAACCTTTTTTCCTGATCCGTTCGAACAGTGGATCAAGGTAAAGGCTGGACAGGGTTCTTTCTTTCCGGATTTCAAAAACGGTGTGTGCCACCAGCAATTCACCTTTTTGCAGGAAGACGTCGGCCTCGACGCTGCAAAATCCCTGGTCCAGTGCATCGAGCAGGGGTCGTTTGTGATAATAATCGTTGTGCGCGTGCCCTCGGAACAGTGGTTCCTGGGCGGCTGACAAAGAGACCGCTGAATTAACAAACGCCAACTGAAGAAAGAGAAAAAAAAGGTTGGGCCATTTCAGGTTGAATTTCATGTCAGACTCGGTGAGCAGGATTCGACGGACAGCCCTCACGACTCAGGCATCAGGACTCTGTGGACACGGGCGACTGCGAAGGGCGCCAGTCTATCAGGTGCAGTTCAACTTTTCGAAATCCGCGAAACTCGTTGATCACGGGGTGAAACGCCAGGTCAATGGGTCCATCGATGGCTGACAACTCCTCTTTCATTTCACCTTTGCCAAAAGCCACCACGCGAAATGATTTTCCGCCCTGCCGCACCGAGAGCGTTAAGTGCCGTTCACCACTGCCCATCGTTTTCGGCTCCCCCACAATTTCCAGCGGGCTGGCACAAAACCTTGGCCGTGGGTTGGATTGGCCAAAGGGAGCCATCCGGTCGAGCTGATCCATTGTGGAAAGCGTCAATTGTGACAACAGAACCTCCGCATCGATCCGGATTTGGGCCTGGTAGTCGGTAGCCGTCATTTCGCTGGAACAGTATTCGATAAAATCGGATCGGAACTGGTCCACCTGGTCCCGTTCCAGCTTCAGGCCCGCGGCCGCCGCATGGCCTCCATGGGATAACAGGCTCTGGCTGCAGGCCTCGAACGCCTCGTTCAGACGAATGCTGCCCGCAGATCTTGCCGATCCCATACCCGGTTTCATTCCCAGCTTGTCCCAGGAAATGATGACGGTCGGGCGGTGATATTTTTCAGCAATCCTCCCGGCAACAATCCCGATCACTCCCGCATGCCAACCCAGCCCATCGAGTACAAACGCGGGATCGGTTTCGGCCTTGAACTGTTCCTTGATCTGCTTGTTGGCAGCCAGGTAAACGCTCCGTTCCAGGCTGTCACGTGAGGAATTCAAACTGTCGATGTACTGGGCGAGCGACTCGGCCCGCTCGCTGGAATCGGTAGTCAACAGTTCCACACCCAACTGCGCCTGGCCAAGTCGGCCAGCCGCATTCAAACGGGGACCGATAGCAAACCCGATGTCATCCGCGCGAAGCGCTGGCTTGTCTTCCAGCTTGCTGACCTTCAACAGGTGCTGTATCCCGGTTTTCCCTGAATCCCTCAGACTCTGAAGTCCATGCTTGACGATTGCCCTGTTTTCATCCAACAGTGGAACCACGTCGGCAACCGTTCCGATGGATGCCAAACCCAGCGCCTCGACGAGATAAGCTTTCAACTCAGGCCGGACTTTTTCCGAACCGCTGGCAAGGCGAAAAACGGACCAGATGAGCTTGAAGGCAACACCTGCTCCACAGAGACCGTGGAAAGGATAGGCGCTGCCATCCAGCTTTGGATGAATCACCGCCCGGGCCGACGGCAGCCTGTCACGCATTTCATGGTGGTCCGTGACGACAATCTCCAGGCCGATTTTGTTGGCGTACTCCACCTCTTCGATACTGGCAACACCGCAGTCCACGGTCACCAACAATTCATGACCCCGCTGTTTCAAAGCCTCGAGGGCACCGGTGTTCAGGCCGTAGCCGTCCTCGAGGCGGTTCGGAATGTGATAGGCAACATCAGCTCCCACCAGTTTCAGACCGTTGACCAGGATTGCCGTACCACTCATGCCATCGCAATCATAGTCTCCAAAAATGACTATTTTTTTCCCCGAGGCAACGGCCTCGTAAACCACTTCCGCCCCACGGGAATTTCCAGGCAGCAAGCCGGGGTCATGCAAATTGGCCATCGAGGCCGTAAGAAATTTCTGAATTTCCTGGCGGTCGGTAATTCCACGGGCTGCCAGGAGTTGCGCGATGACCGGAGAAATACCGCAGGCCTGTTCGATTTTTTCGACCAGGTCTGCGTCATGCGGGATGACTTGCCAGATTCGATCCATCGGTTTCCTGGTCCGGGACAGGTTGGCCGCTGATTCGGTAAATCCATCAGCGCATGAAAAAACGGATGCCATGGCGTTGGACATCCGTTTGCATACTACTTTTTCTTTTCAACATGCAGAGTGTGTTTCCTCAGCCGGGGGCAATATTTTTTCAGACTCAGTTTTTCCCCTCCAGGCTTTCTTCTCAGGCTGTAATTGTAATCTCCCGTTTCCTGACAAACGAGAAAAATCGTCTCCGCCTTTTTTTTGCTTCTGCCGCCTTTTGCCATCTTTTTTACACAACCTTTCTTTGACTTGCTTTTTCGCGAATTAGCTGTTTCGCGTCCTGTTTCAACCGCGTTATCCGTTCAAACTTCGCGTTCATTGCTTTTCGCGTTAAACGTTTCTCAACACGCTTTGTATTTTCAATCGCGTTGACATAAGAATGATTCCTCTGGATCCTGACCCGTTCGCCGGATGCTATCTCGGGGTTCCCTCAAAATTGAGACGCCATTTTATGCGAAAGACCGTTTTTTTTTAACCGGTTAAATGTCTCGAGCAGGGCAAATCCGCTACAAAACCTGCCTATTGTTAGATTTTCGTGAAAAAAACCGCTATAGTGTAGGGGAACTCCTCTCTAGATGTTTTTGAATTCTTTCAAAAAGCTTTTCTCCCGGCCTGGAAAACAGGAAAAACAGATGAGTACGGCAACTCCCCCTGCTGAAGCAGAACAGGAACAAAACCCCTCCGAAGAAACCTCGGGAGGCAACCGGTTCATATTTTTCAATGCCGTCCCAAGTTGGCTGGTATCTGCCATTCTGCACCTGTTGCTGGTGGTACTCCTGGCATTCTGGCCCCTGCCCGGCAGCAGCAAGTCACTGGTGGAACTCCTGACCGAAACCGAGGAACCGGTCGAGGTCGAGGAGCTGGAATTGAAAGATTTCACCCCTACGGACCTTCAGCAGTTCGAGGACGCACAGCCCCAGGAAGACGAGTTCATGGTCATCGATGACCAGAGCTTTGAAGAGGAAGTCGAAATCGAAACCTTTGATTTCGAAACCAGCGAGAGTGAGCTCGACGATCCGCTGGAATTGAAGGAGGTGCAGCCCACCGCCATGATCGGGATCACAGCCAATTCAAAGACTCTCGATCGAAGCACAAAATCGAAAAAGAAGATGCTCAAGGAAGCCGGTGGCAACGAGGCCAGTGAACGTGCCGTGCTGGACGCCCTGAACTGGATTGTCCAGCACCAGTTGCCTGATGGCGGCTGGAGCTTTGATCACACCACCGGACCGGGTACCTTCCGGAAGACGCCCGGACCCGGCGAAGCCCGGCAGGCCAGATTCGGTGCGACTGCAATGGCTATCCTGCCCCTGCTGGGTGCCGGACAGACCCACCTGGAAGGAGAGGCCAAGTTCAAGGCATCCATTCGCCGGGGGCTGATGTTCCTGGTGGAAAACCAGAAACGGGTGGCGCTGCCCGGAGGGGGAGTCGGTGGCAGTTTTTTTGAGCCAGGCGGAAACATGTATTCCCACGGTCTGGCGACCATCGCCATCTGTGAAGCTTATGCCATGACCAAGGACCGGGACCTTTTGTACCCGGCACAGGCAGCAATCAATTTTATCGTTTACGCACAGGACGACACGACTGGCGGCTGGCGGTACGCACCCCGCGCGGGAGGAGACACCTCCGTGGTCGGTTGGCAATTCATGGCTCTCAAGAGTGGCCAGATGGGCTTCCTGACCATTCCCGAAAGAACCGTTGGCAAAGCCATCCAGTTCCTGGACTCGGTGCAGGCTGAAAGTGGTGCAAAGTACGGTTACGTGGAACCCGGTGGAGGCTCTTCCACCACCTCCATCGGGCTGCTCTGCCGAATGTACCTTGGCTGGGACAAGGAAAACCCGGCGATGGCACGTGGTGTGGAGTACCTGGGCAAGCAGGGGCCATCCAAAAACAACATGTACTACAACTACTACGCCACGCAGGTGATGCGGCATTACGGCGGGGACGAGTGGAAAAAGTGGAACAAGGCCATGCGTGATTACCTGATTACCCAGCAAAGCAAAAAAGGGAACGTCAAGGGCAGCTGGTATTTTGATCATCATTGGTCCAAGCGGGGCGGTCGGCTTTACAACACCTCACTCGCCTGCATGGTTCTCGAAGTCTACTACCGTCACTTGCCAATTTATGGCTCCAAAGCTGCCGAGGAGGAGTTCCCTCTGGAATGACGATCGCCGCTCTGAGGCCGAGGCGTATTGCCGGAACCAGCCTCCTGGCATGCAGATCTTTTTTTGGAGGGGGCCCGCGGCCGCTTCCAGGCGTGATGACGTTTGGCCAAGTTGATCTTTCCGGGACCCTGATCTTCCCGGGCCCCGTTTTCCAGACGCGTGGTTTGAACTCGCAAGCTCCTCCCTTCCATCAAAACGGAGAACCTCCTGCTGAGTACCGGTAGCATTTCGCCCGTTTCAGGCTGGTGAATCGTGTTGGATTACCTGGCAGCGATCCTCCCTGTAGCCGGGATGCGATCACTCCGCCCGGTTGCGGCATGCGGGAGAGCCATCCAGCTCCCCGTCAAGTTGAACATAGGAAGAGCTCCTGTGATAATCCAAGTCTTCCCCCCGTTCATCGACTTGCGGAACAACCCATGAATCCAATTCCCGGCTCGGGCTGCCGAACCTGCTGCTGCTGGCTTTTTGTCCTGTTGTTGACTTCAGGCTGGCTCGATGCTGCAGACGCATCGAAGCGGATCCTGATCCTGGCGGGTCCCATTACCGGGCACGCAAAAAACACGCATGAATACGAAAAGTCCTCCATACTGCTGAAACACCTTCTCGACCATTCGCAAGTCCGGAACATTCAAACCACTGTTGTTCTGGACGGTTGGCCCGATGACGCGAATCTGATCGAACAGGCGGACACCATTGTGATGATCTCCGATGGGGGAGATCAGCAGGAGACCAACCACCCGCTCTACAATCATGACCGCATCCAGCAACTGGAAAAACAGATGAAGCGGGGATGCGGCCTGGTCCAGCTGCATTGGTCAACTTTTCATCCCAGCCGTTTCCATGAACGGGTAACCGAATGGGTGGGCGGCTACTTTGATTACGAAAAAGGGGCAGGTGACAGGGGTTGGTACTCTGCCATCAAACACTACCAGGAACCGGTGCGGCTGCCAGATCCGACCCACCCGGTATCCCGGGGGGTCCGCCCCTTTCGCCTGATGGAAGAATTCTATTACCGGATTCGCTTCCGTGAAAATGATCCCCGCCTGAAAAAACTGGTCCTCAGCAGACCGCCCGGGGAATCCCGCGAATACGCCGTGGGGTGGGCGGTGGAAAGAAAAGAGGGTGGCCGGGGTTTCGGCTTTACCGGTGGCCATTATTACGCCAACTGGTGGGACCCGAATTTTCGCAAACTGATTCTCAATGCCATCGTCTGGACCTCGGGTGCTGCCGTGCCGCCGGCAGGAGTGGCAGTCGAACTGGCAGAACCCCAGCGGGTCCTGATCATTACCGGGCACAACCATCCGGCCCACCAATGGCGTGAGACAACCGCTGCACTGCTGCGGGTCATTGAGAATGATCCCCGCCTGATGGTGGAAGTTGCCGAGGACCCTGAGGTCCTCGCCAGTGATCGCCTGAAGCAGTTTGACGCCCTCGTCATGAATTACAGCAACTGGGAAAGGGATGGGCTGAGCCCAAAGGCCAAAACGGGGTTTGTCGACTTTCTCAGGAATGGAGGTGGCTTGTCCATCATTCACTTTGCAAATGGCTCGTGGACGGACACGCTCCCCAACCGTCAAAGCGATTGGCCCGAGTACCGAACACGAATCGCGCGAAGGATCTGGGATCACCGCAGCGGTAAAAGCGGACATGATGCATTTGGCAATTTCCGGGTCAAAAAAACGGGGGCCATCCACCCGATCACCGCGGATTTACCTGACTTCGAAACCCGCGATGAGCTTTATTACCGTCAGCAGGGCACGCTGCCCATCGAGCCACTGGTCTCGGCGGTTTCCCGGGACACCGGAAAAGAGGAACCGATGGCCTGGGCTTATCCCTATGAAAAGGGAAAGGTCTTTCAGACGGTCCTCGGCCACGCTGATGTTTCCATCCTGATGGCGGGTCACCTGATACGCAGGGGAGTGGCCTGGACCACCGGACTGAAGAACCTGTCCTTCGACCCACCCGTCGAGCGCAGGACACCCTACCTCTGGAGAAGCGGAGCGTCGTGGTCCCCCGCCCTCTCCACGGCCCGGGCCAACAAACGGGCAAAAGAAGAAAGGCCCGGCAACGTACCGGCGGAACCTCCCTCGTTACTGGCCGACGGATGTTACGGAAAAGCACTCAATGGCCTGGCGGGTGGTCTGCTGGTCAGGTCCTCTCCGGCACTGCGCAACCCGAACCTGACGGTGGAGTGCTGGATCAAACTCCGTTCCAAGAACGGATTCAACATCATTGCCGCCAGCGAAACCAAGTCATCTCTCAAGCACTGGGAACTGTATACCTACGCCGGGACGGGAAACCTGTCCGTATACATGCCCGGGATCTTTGGAGAAATCAAGTCGGAAACGGACGTTTGCGACGGCAACTGGCACTACGTTGCCATGACTTTTGAAAAACAGTTTGTCAAACTGTATGTCGATGGAAAATTGGTCAAGGTTCAGCCGATCAACTTTCGCAAGCACCCCGAAACCAACGAAGGATTCGCGATTGGCAACCTGGCCGAAAAAACGCTCGGTTTTGACGGGCTGATCGATGACCTGCGCATTTCCAACAAGGTCAGATCAATCCAGGGTGTCCCCGACCAACCACTGGAGGTGGACGAATCGACGATCGGTCTTTGGCGATTCAATAAACTCCATGCCGACCAGCAAGCCGGCGCAACTCGCGCGGTTCGCGACGAATCGAAAATGGGAAACCATGGAATTGCCGACTGGAAAGGGATTGCCGGAAAGCCGACCACCCAGTCGGAAACCTCTCCGCCACGAAAAATCACCGGACATTGGGGAGAGGACGCGATCGGTTTTCGCTGGACCGAAAAGGATTCCCAGGACAATCGCTGGGCCTTTACACGACACGGCCGTTTCCTTGCCTCCACCATCCCGCTTCCGGGTGGCTTCGCGGAAAAGGGACTGGTTATCAAGCTGGGGGACCAGGAAGAGGTTTCTGTCTGTTATGACCTGAAGCGGATGAACCTGATGGCCGGCTGGGCCGGGGGATTCCTGGAATTCAACCAGGCCCGTTTCGGACTGATTCGCCACCTCAGGCCGGTCGGCTCCATGATCTTCCATAACCAGTCCGGACTCGGATGGTCGGATCCCCAAATTCGCTACATCGGCCTCTACCCTCACGACGAGCGGGTCGTGCTGGATTACAAAATCGGAACGACGCGGATTCTTGAATCACCGTGGCTCGAAAAAAATGAAAAAACGTTCGCCACCAGCAGGGAATTTCGCGTCGGTCCGGTGTCCGGGAAACTCCTGCTGCCACTTTCGTCCTTCCCGGGCGTTGGAAAGCAAATCAGTGAACAGACCAAAAATGCCGCAATCGTGGGGTTTGAAGTTGGCCCGGACTACATTGCCGCAGCCGCAATTTCAGACAACCCCGAAACCCGGGTGATCAGCAGAAACAAACAGCTCTGGCTTTCGCTCGGAAAATCGGAAACCATTACCGGGGCCAAAGTCCTGATTTGGCGAGGACGCGTGGAGAATTTTCCGGAATTCAGGAAGCTGGTCCAGGGTGCAACCTTTGGAGGTGTGTCCGAGCTTTCCCGTGTCGGCAAAAAGAAATGGACGGAATCGGTCATCACCCGGGGTGCCATTGGTGAACAGACCGGGCTGGGTTACGCGGTCGACACACTCCGCCTCCCTTTCAAGAATCCCTACAATTCCCTGTTCTTTGTTTCCGGCCATGACTGGATGGAAAACGGCGACATGGTGGTTTCCACCGTGCATGGCGAAGTCTGGCTGGCCAAGAATGTTAACCAGGGCCTGGAGCGGATCGAGTGGAAACGGTATGCCACCGGCCTTTACCAGCCACTGGGAATTCGGGTGGTCGACAACAGGGCGCATGTCCTCTGTCGTGACCAGATCGTGAGGCTCTGGGATCGGGACCAGAATGACGAGGCGGATTTCTACGAGTGTTTTCACGCGGAAGTCACGACATCCACCGGTGTACACGATTATGTCTGCTGCCTGGAAACCGATGACCTGGGTAATTTTTACTACATCCACGCCAATGATGGAGTTGTCCGGGTTTCTGCCGATGGCTCCGGAAAGGAAATCGTGGCCACAGGTTTCCGTAATCCAAACGGCATGGGGACTCGCAAAGATGGCCTGGTGACCGCAGCGCCCCAGGAAGGCGAATGGACCCCGGCCTCCGGTGTGGCAGAGGTCATACCGGGTCGGCATTACGGGTACCGGGGTCCCAGGGAAAAAACGGCCGAATCCCCGCTCGGTTATGAGAAACCGATCGTCTTTCTCCCCCGCCGTGTGGATAATTCATCGGGCGGGCAGGTCTGGTCGGACTCGGATCGCTGGGGGATTCTGAAGAACCGCCTCTTTCACCTGTCCTACGGAAAATGCACGATGCACCTGGTGCTGCGTGACAGGGTCGATTCCGGGGACGATCACCTGGCAGCTTCCCAGGGTGCCATCGTTCCATTTCCATTCACTTTCGAAAGTGGAGTCTGTCGGGGGCGTATGAGCCCGCATGACGGGCAACTTTACCTGAGCGGTCTCAAGGGGTGGACCACGACTGCTGTGCGGGACGGGTCCATCCAGCGAGTCCGCCTGATCGACCCCTCGTCGACGGAAGCAACTTTCTGTCCCGACAGCTACAAGGTGCATGCCAACGGTATCGAACTCGGTTTCACGCAGCCCGTCAAACCGGAAACGATCACGTCCACTTCGTTTGCCATCCAGGCCTGGAATTACCGCTACAGCAAAAATTACGGCTCCCCGGAATTCAAGATTTCCAACCCCAATCAGCAGGGCAGGGATCAATGGCTGGTTCAATCGGTCCGCATTCTCCCCGACGGAAAAACCCTGTTCCTGGAAATCCCGGAATTGACGGTGGCAGATCAGCTGGCGATCTCCATCAATATCGGAAGTGGCTCGACCAGGTACAACGATACGATCTATGCCACGATCCACCAGAAACGCGAGCAGTCCCTGCCACCCGGCAAGCCGTTCAGCAGCTCACTGGTCGACTTTGAAAAAAACCTGGCCAGCGGCGTCTATGTCAAATCCCATGACTGGATCAAGACCTCACTGGACATCCATGATCCCGGCCTGCCGGACCTTGAGGCAAGCCGGATTCAACATGGTGTCGACCCGACACGGGGCATCTCGATGGTGACCTACCTGAAGATCGAAAAACCGGGTACGGAACTCGTTCTTGAGACTGGCGGGGATTCGTTTGCCACCTATCGTATCTCTCCGCTGTCACGGGAAATGTCCCTGACCGATTCAATCAGTGGCCAGGTCAAGCGAAATTCCACGACAAAGATCCCCCTGGCAATTGAAAACGGCTACTGTCGTATCGAATTTGAACTCAAGGCCACCAGTGGAAACCTGCAGGCTCGCTGGAAATGGTCCAGCAAGGCATTTGGGACAGAGCCCATTCCCGCCAAATCGCTCTTTGTCGACCGGGCCTGGAACCAGAGGGCTCCGGGCGGAGGGTCCTACCCCAGCCGATTCCTGGAAGCCAGCCAGCTTTTGCTGAATCACCAGTGCATCCGCTGCCATGAGCTGGGGCAGGATTCGCAAGCGGTGGATTACCGAACCACCCGCAGCTTCCCTGACCTGATGGACCTCGGCATCAGAAGAAACCGCCAATACGTGGTTGAGAAAATCCTCAATCCAAAATTTGAAGGCAGCCACTCTGAAATGCCACGGATGCTGGATTCCAACAGCGAACAAGATCTCCTGCTTGCAAATGACCTGGCCGAGTTCCTGGTGTCCGGTCCACAGATCTCCGAAAAGTCACCACCCGATGACAACTTGCCGGAACTGGGAGAAAAACTATACGAGCAGCTGGGCTGTATCGGCTGCCATCACCTTCCACTGGACAACGACGAGGACTCCTACGGACGCATCAGTCTCCAGTTTACCCGGGCCAAGTTCACACCGAGGGGGTTGGTGGCCTTTCTCAAGGATCCTCATCGCCATGCCCCCTTCCGGAAAATGGGAAACTTCCAGCTGTCTACCAGGGAGGCGGAAGCACTGGCAGCACTGGTTCGCAACCATTCCAGGCAACCACTGCCGCTTCGTTCAAAAAAACTACCCACTGCAGGAAACGCGGAAAGAGGCCGCAAGGCTTTCTTCAGCCTCGGGTGTGCCAATTGCCATCAGGCCAGCAAGGATCAGGCAAAGGCGGATTTGCTTCCTGTTCAAAACATGGAAGCGGGCTGTCTTGCGGTAAACGACAAAGCACCTGTTGGAATCTACCCTCGACTTGAACTTTCGAATGACCAGAAACAGCTGCTGGGGTACCAACTGGGTGAATTCAAGGGTGGCGGAGCCTTTACCCGTTCATCCATTCATGAAGCGCTGTCATCAACTCCTTCCTGGAAGCAGACTGCGGAATTGACTCGCATGCTGCGATGTAACACATGTCATGGAGATGAAACATCCCCGGCCAGACTTCCGGAAATCGTTCTGGACGAAGGGGCCTCGGGGCTCAATCCCGAACGCCTCCCTGACCTTTCGCAAATCGGCACCAAGCTCCACGCTGATTGGCTGGAACAATTCCTTGCAGGAAAATCCGGGCCCCGACCTCGTCCCTGGTTGAAAACACGAATGCCGACCTTTCCTGCCTATTCCGGACTTCTGGCCCACGGACTGGCGCACCAGGCCGGTTTCTCAGCTCAGTCTCCGACCGTAAAAAAATCAGAACCTGATTTGGCTCGACAGGGACGTCAATTGACACTTTCTGCGGGTGGTCTGGACTGCCGACAATGTCACGGTGTGGGGGACCTCCCCCCAACCGGCGATGAGAAGACACAGATTGTGCTGGGAATCAACTTCTCCCAAGTCAGCCGCCGTATCAGAAAGGAATATTACGACCGGTGGATGCGGGACCCTTTGAGGATCGATCCCCAGACCAAAATGCCCCGCTACTCTGCAGATGGTCGCTCGACCCAGGTGCGGGAAATCCTCGATGGGCAGGCACCCCGACAGTTTGAAGCGCTGTGGCAGTACCTGAACACAGTTCGCCAATAGCGATGCGCTGCACCCGGAACCGGCGACCGTTTCAACCGCTGCTCAACAGGCGTTTTCCTCCAGCGTTTGCTGGATCAGGAGCAGCAAGGCGTTGGGATCGTACGGTTTTCGCATATAGAACGCGCAACCGACCGACCTTGCCCGACGCAAAACATCCAGCTGGTCAACGCCACTGACGAAGATAACCGGGATCTGAAAAGTCTCCGGGTCGTCGCAGATTCTTTCGCACAGCTCAAAGCCGGTCGCGTCCGGCAGTTCGATGTCAAGCAACACCAGGTTGGGCATTTCCTTTTTCAACAGCCGGATACCGTCACTTCCTGTATGGGCGGTGACCACTTCAAAACCCTGTTGGGCAAGGTGGTACTTGAGGACGGCCACTTGGTCCCGGTCATCATCAATGACCAGGATTTTCGGTCTGGCATCCAGTTTTTCCAGCTCCAATTCCGGTTCCAGCAGGGTTTCCATGGCTTTCCTTTCAAACACTTTTTCCGATTCCGCTTAAAAGTACACCCCGCGGGAGTGCTGTCAAAACACATCGGCTTGAATTGAAACAACAACTGGCTAGAGAGTAAGGGTTGTTCCGGTCAGGCAATTTGACAACCACATTCGGACCATCACGTGATCCGGGGCTTGCGATCATCCGTTCCGAGAATTGAAACGGCGGCAGAAATTCAGTCAGCGCATAAAAAGGCTCTCGGCCTTTGCTGGACTCCCAGGGGGGCGAAGGAATTCCGCTTTGGCTCGAGAGCGATTGGATTCATGCGATCTTTGACTCCGTTCAAGATCGCCGGATCAAACAATTTCCGGATGTTCGGGAATTCGAATCAGCCTCCGTGCCGTCATCTGGTCCCGTGGTTGATCAGGCCATGGGCCAAGTCAACCTTTCCAGAAATTGTTGTCAGCGCGGGGCTTCAGCAAAATCGACTTGGGTCATAAGCTGAAGCATTAGCTGACGAGGCGGAAGATTAGAAAATTGACTTTTTTGGGTCAATACAAATCCGAAAAACTTTTGCAGAAAAACTAAAGATTTGCAAAAGTAGTTGTTTTGCTAGCTTTGCTTTCCCTCATTCCTTTTACAAAACAGTCAATATCAGAGGTACGAATCATGTCAGTTGCCGGCAAATTGGTGGTCGTGACCGGAGGCGGCACGGGAATCGGTTTTGGAATTGCAAAAGCTTTTTACCAATCCGGATGCCGGGTCATCATTACCGGCCGTCGGGCGGAGAAACTGGAGCAGGCAATTAAATCGATGGACGGAGAGAATGGCGGAACCATCGAAGGGCTGGCCTGCGATGTTTCTGATCGGACCGCTGTGGTTGCCCTGTTTGAAAAAATTCACCAGCAACAGGGGATGGTGGATATTCTCGTCAACTCAGCGGGAACCAACATTGCCAACCGGACCATGGAAGCCATGTCTCCGGAGCAATGGGACGAAGTCCTCGCTATCAACGCCTCGGGCGCCTACAACTGCATCTACCAGGTTCTGCCGTCCATGCGGGAAAGACAGGACGGCCTGATCATCAACGTATCTTCGATAGCTGGCAAACGGGCACTCACGCTGGGAGGGATTGCCTATGCCGCATCCAAATTCGCCATGACAGCACTGGGAACCGCCATCGCCAATGAGGTTTCCCAGGAAAGCGTGCGCGTCACCAACCTTTATCCGGGCGAAGTCAACACGCCGATTCTCGAAAAACGTCCGAACCCGGTCAGTGACCAGCAGAAAGCCCGCATGGTTCAACCAGAAGATGTGGGTAACCTGATGGTCGCCATCGCCTGCCTGCCATCCCGAGCTCATGTGCCCGAAGTGATCCTCAAACCGACCGTACAGGAGTACGTTTGAGCACCGAATTCGCGAAAATTGCAGAACGGCTCCCACCTTATCCGTGAAATCAGCCCTCAACAGATGTTTCAAAAAACGTGTTTTATTGGTGATACTCTGGTTAAGCCTCGCTTGAACGGGGGAATCACCCGGACTACGCTGTTTTTTCCCGGAATCGACAGTATTCTGATTACTTGCCCCCAAAAACCTTTGAAAATATGGTAGCCAGGGGGTCCTGCCCGCCCAGATGGTCATGAAAACATGACAGGTCCGGTTTTTCCGATTTTTCAGCGTCTTTTCCGAAAAGAGCTCCCACCAGGTTTTTATCCGGTTTAACCAACCGAATACCAACCTTTTATAAGCTATGTTTCAGATGCTTTTCTTTTGAAATCCATGATTTGAAGAGGTTATGTGAGCAGTCAAAACGATTAGCGATCACGAAAAAATCACAAATTCAATTTGACGGACCGGTTTTTTTCCGGCCCAGGTGCAGGTCAAAATCTTGATTTTGTAAATATGAAGCATTTAGCTCCCAATCATCCGAAAACCAGAAACGGAAAAGCGTTGATCGTTGACGATGACATTTTTGTCGTCGAAATGATCCGCAGCGAACTCCAGCGGCACGGAATCGAAACGGTAGCCGCATTCAACGGAATTGAGGCCATCAATTCCCTGAATGAAGAGATCAGCGTCGTCATTCTCGATCTGCTGATGCCCCGCATGGGTGGGCGTGAGTGCCTTGGACACCTGCAAAAAGTGTTTCCGGAAATTCCGGTGATTGTCCTGTCTTCCAAGGACACGGCCACCGATGCGACCAACCTCCTCAAGTGTGGTGCTTTTCACTACCTGACCAAACCGGTTTCGACAAGCGAATTGTTCGCAGTCATCCAGGAAGCCGAGCACTTTCGCAACCTGAAAGACAAACAGGGCAAAAAAGGCCCCCGGATTCGGCAGTCCAACGCCAAGCAGTCTTTCGCCGCGATGGATGCCACACTCGAAGAGCGGATTAACAAGATCGCCGTCAGTGAAGCCTCCGTCCTGCTGAATGGAGAAAGCGGTACCGGTAAAACAACAGTAGCTCGCAGGATCCATGACCTCAGTCCACGGTCCGATGGACCTTTTATATCCATCAACTGTGCCTCCCTGCCAAAAGACCTGTTCGAATCAGAGCTGTTTGGATATGAAAAAGGAGCCTTTACCGGAGCGGACCAGAACCGGGAAGGCAAAGTTGCAGCTGCCGACCAGGGAACTCTTTTCCTGGACGAAATAGGCGACCTTCCGCTGGAAATGCAGCCCAAACTACTGACCTTTCTGCAGGACAAATCTTTCCACCAGATTGGCAGCAACAAGCTGCATCATTCCGACACCCGGATCATTGCCGCTACTCATCAAAACCTCGAGGATTGCTGTCGCCAGAACCAGTTTCGGTATGATTTGTATTTCCGCATCAACGTACTCGGACTGGAAGTCAAACCCCTGCGGGAAAAAAGCATCGAGGAGTTCCAGGTCGTGCTGGATGGATGCCTGGACTACCTCAAGGAAAAATATCTCGATCCAAGCGTTATTGTCAGCTCGAAAGCGGTGAGAAAACTGTTTGACCATGACTGGCCGGGTAACATCCGGGAGCTGGAAAACTGTCTCGAAAGAGCCTTTGTCTTTCGTAATTCCGAAAGAATTGATGCCGAGGACATTGGATTCAAAACCCGACCCGTCCACGATGACAGCGTCCACCTGGAGGAGGCCCTGGAAAGGTATTTTGAAAAGCATTCCCTGAGGGATCTGGAAGAGTTGAGCCTGGACGTCGCTTTACGGAGCAAGAACCAGAATCGATCCGAGGCGGCAAAAATGCTGGGCGTCAGTGAACGGACTGTCTTCAACAAACTCAAAGCAAAACGGAATTAATCATGTCTGCAGATGAACGCGGGGCCGCCTGTCATTTCGACCTGATGAAGTTGAGAATTGCCTCGGGTGATTGTCCTGAACGGATGAAGGTATTGATCGACAGTCTCGAAATGTCGGTATCCGATTCACTGGAACGAAGCCTGCAAGCAATCGAAACGCAGAACCGTGAAGCTCTGATCAGCGCCATCCACCGTCTCAAGGGGACACTTGCCATGGCGGGCGCGGACGAACTATCAGCCCAATCTGAAGAGTGCATCGCAACCGCCAAGGCGTCGACCGATTGGTACCCGACAAAAGACCGGGTGGATCGCTTGCGGGAACTGGTGCTGGATGCCATGGAAAACCTGCAACTGGAAGCGAATCGGAACGAAGCCCGATAAGGGTCCGCTCACCGGCGCTGGCAAGCGACCCTTTTCGGCCCAGCTAGGGCACACCCCGCCTGGAAGGCGCAATGACATCTTTTTGAGATGGATATCTTTTTGAGACGGGTGGGAAATCAGCAATCCTGACCCTTTCTGTGAACAGGCAAGCCGGAAT
Organism: Planctomycetota bacterium; assembly: GCA_036336715.1. Lineage (GTDB taxonomy): Bacteria > Planctomycetota > Planctomycetia > Pirellulales > Pirellulaceae > JABAAE01. Next base: position 21,800 of record JAYZFP010000128.1, on the reverse strand, counting down.
GCCTGAATCGTTCCCAAACAGCAATGCACACAGGAGAACAGAAGGCAGGATCCCTGTTTCCTGTGGACAGGAAATCCCCTGCCCATCAGCAGTAAACCCCAAGGCCCACCCGGAAAATCCATGGGCTGGGGAGATTTCAGCCGGGGGACCCTACCGGGGAACCCTCGGGTGCCTTTGCGTTGCGCGTACCCCATCCGTTATGATTGATGAGACCTTCGACACGTTCCATGGCATTGCCCTGTTTTGTTCAGCTGGTGAAATGAAGAATTCAAATTTGCTTGTGCTACTTGTCCTCTTGGGTGGACTTTGGCAGTTAACCGGTTGCTCCAACCGCCCCGCCCAAAAAGAAAAAGCGGTTGCCGATGCAACCGGCTCTGACAACCGTGACTCGAAATCGGCGAGCAAGGACGGAACCTCAACCGAACCAGGTAATCCCGCGAAAGCTACCGCCACGAATGGGACAAACGAAGAAATTTCCGCCGGCGAAGCAACCGGCCAGCAAGGCGAAGCAACCGGCCAGCAACTGGATGAGGCCGACAGGGAAAAACAGGCTGCCCGTGAGTTGGCCGCCATCAATGAGTCGTTTGACCAGGCCGTCAAAAAACTCAACGAGGAAATCGCCGGCCTGTCGACTGTTGAAGAAAAACAGGAACTGTTTGATGCGAGGAACCCGGAGCCAGACTATACCCGTAACCTGCTGGAACTGGCACGGAAGTACCCGCAAACCGACAGTGCCTTTACCGCAGCCATGAGCATTATTATTGAGAGGCCAACCAGCCTGGAGTTCCCTGCAACCATGGACCTGGTACTCGACAATTTTGGTGGAAGGGTGCAATGGCATAAGCTCGCCGAAGGCTACCTCGAAGTCGTTCCCAGCCAGCAGGTGGAGGGCTGGCTGAGAAAGATGATCTCAACCGCCAGTACCGATGAAATCAGGGTTCGCATGACGTACCTGCTCTATCGGTATTTCGACCAGTTTCCAACATTCGCATCAACCATCGAGTACAACCCGCAGCTCAAGAAGAGATTTCCTGAACAACAGGTGGCCTACATCTACGATCGAAAAAGGGAAGTCGTCGCGGAAATGCTGTCCGATCTCAAGGAATTGAAGGATAAATACCCGGACGTCATGGCTATCAACAATCGAACGGTCAGGGATGTGATCGACGGCCCGATTTTCGAACTGGAAAATCTGCAGGTCGGTTCGCTGGCACCCGATATCGTTGGCCAGGATTTTGATGGAATCGACTTCAAATTGAGCGATTACCGGGGCAAGGTCGTGATGCTCGATTTCTGGGGTCAATGGTGTCCACCCTGTCGCGCCATGTTCCCTCACGAAAGGGACCTGATCGAGCAGTTGGTGGGCAAACCGTTCGTCCTGCTGGGAGTCAATTCCGACCGCCTGTTGAAGACTGCCATCAAGGCAACCCAACAGGAAAACCTGGTTTGGAGAAATTTCTGGTGTGGCCCAAAAGGTCGCTCCGGGCCAATCCCCAAGCAGTGGAATGTTTCCGCCTGGCCCACGGTTTATCTGATCGACGGAAAAGGAATCATCCGTTACAAGGAAGTGCTTGGAACCGACATCGACCGGGGTATCGAAAAACTGCTGTCCGAAATGGGCTTTCGCACGGCGATCGCTCGCCGGGCTCCTGCCCGGAAGTCATCTCTCGCGATTGAGAACCCGCGACAACTTTTTTCGGTGAAATAGCCGACTCTTGACAGGAAAATTGGGAGCGAATTCGCTTCGGAAAGAACCGAAGGGCGAAGACCGCCTTCGCGATTCCTGACCGGACTCCCGGGGTCGGCAACTCCTGGTTATTCCCGCAAACCCGTTGCTCGGGGGACTCGATGGTCTCCGTTTTGGCTGACCCGGAATTGGGTGGACCGGTTTCGAGCGGCCCCCGCCCAGGGCGAATGTGCCACCCCTGCGGGAACGCAGATGAAATGGGGATGCCCGGAGGAATACCCGTTCAAACACGCAAGCGTTTGTCCGAAAGGCCCACCCTCCCCTTGGCGAAAGGTCCCGACCTGCCGGGCTCTATTTTTCGGAATCGGGCTGTTGATTTGATCCAAATCGATTAGATTCATGAAGAATCCAACCCTTTGGCCAAAGACCCCGCCCCCTTGATTCACTATCGCCCCTTTCTCAACACGGACATTCCCCTGATCGCGGAAATCTGGCGCAGTCATCAGCCACTTCGCGGCCTTGTCCAATCGATGTCGCCTGCTTTGTATGAACAGCATGTGCTCTCCAAGCCATACTTCGACCGCCGAGGCCTTATCCTGGCAAACCGGGGAGAGCGACCCATCGGGTTTGTTCACGTCGGGTTCGGGGCCAACCAGCAACTTTCCGATTTCAATCCGGCTTCTGCCGTCATTTCCATGTTGATGGTCAGCAAATCCGGGGCCCCGGAACCCGAGCAACGTATGGAGATTGCCCGCCAACTGGTCATCCGTGCACAGCAGTTTGCCGGCGAGCAGGGGGCACAGCGTCTGCTTGGTGGTGGGGCCTTTCCCAACAATCCCTTTTACCTCGGACTGTACGGCGGAAGCCGACTACCGGGAATTCTGCGTGAGGATGAATTCACAACCCAGGTCTTTCACGGTCTCGACTTCACCCCGGTGGGAGAACACGGTATCTGGCAGAGTGAATTGGCCGGATTCCGTACCGTCGTTAACCGGGAACAAATGCAAATCCGGCGAAAATACAACATTCGTGCCGAGTTTGATCCACCTCCCGGATCCTGGTGGGAAGCATGCACACTCGGTCATGCCGAAAGAATGAAGTTTGAACTGATCGAGCGGTCCACGGAAAAAAAATGTGGTGAAGTCACCTTCTGGGACATCCAACCCCTGTCGTCTCACTGGGGTGTCAACGCTGCTGGCATGTTTGACATCCTGATCGACCCGGGGCAACGACGGGAAGGCCTCGCTACGTTTTTGATCGGTGAAGCCCTGCGTCAACTCAGGGACCATGGCTCGACCGTTGCGGAGGTCCAGTCATTAACCTCCGACCAGGCAAGCATTGGCCTGTTTCAAAAACTGGGCTTCCATGAAATCGATCGGGGAGTGCTGTTCGAGAAAACTCTTGCACCCTGACTCGGAACTGATTCGATCAGTTCAATTCAGATGCAGCCTCTGAATCGAGAAACAACGTTGTTGCCGCGTGATTCTGCAGGATCGAAGCAGGGACCCCGTTCGTAACAGCTCCCTGAACGGCACCGGCCACCGCCCGCGATTTTCTCCTGTCAGGAACGGTGCAAACAATCTTCGAAGCCGCCAGGATCTGCTTTACGGACATGCTGATAGCCGTTTCGGGCACCGCCTCGAAAGTCTCGAACCAACCTTCGTTGAATTGCTGCCGGCGGCAGGCATCATCCAGCTGGACAACGATATAGGGAACCTCGGTTTCAAAATCCGCCGGCGGATCGTTGAAAGCCAGGTGACCGTTCTCGCCGATTCCGACAAATGCCACATCGATCTGCACCCTGGATATCAACTCCGACAATCGTTGGCATTCCCCCCTGGCGTCGTCTTCCCCGTTCACAAAATGGAAGGCAGCCAGGGGCCCCGGCAAGGCATCGACAAATCGTTCCTTGAGATATTTCCGGAAACTGGCCGGGTGATCCTGGGAAAGCCCCACGTATTCATCCAGATGAAAGCAGGTAACTCTTGACCAGTCGATATCAGGTTGCTGCACCAGGGACGACAGCATTTCAAACTGGGAAGCCCCGGTTGCCAGAATCAGATTGGCGTTGCCTTCCTGAGCGATCTGCTCCCGTACGATGCGGGCTCCATACTCGGCAGCAGCCCCACCCATTTCAGTCTTTGAATCAAAAACTCGTACGTCCATACGCGTTACCGGGAGCCTTTCACTTTTCTCTCAGTTGGTTTATTCCTCGTCGTCATGCTGTTTGTCAAAGGTGCATGTGATGTCCGAAGAAATTCCACCCCGGGCAGTGAAGGATGCAACCAGGGTCAGGTGCCGGGGTTCCACCACCGCTACGAAATCATCCAGGATCCGGTTGGTGACATTTTCGTAGAAAATACCTTCGTTTCGAAAAAGCTGCAAATACATCTTCAGGCTTTTCAATTCAACGCATTTGCGGTCCGGGATATAGGAAAACAGCAGGGTACCAAAATCCGGTTGCCCGGTCTTGGGACAGACGGATGTAAATTCCGGACAGCTGATTTCAATCACGTAATCCCGTTCCGGAAACTGGTTGTCAAAAGACTCTAATGTGTTGCGAAATGTTTCAGACATTGCTCCTCCAGATTTGTGTTTTCACATTGTCACACGATTGAAAGAACACAGAAAGGGGATAGGCTGAGGCAGATGTCCAGGAACAGGAATACGCAATTGATACCGGTGATTGACCTGATGGGAGGACGGGTGGTTCACGCCATTGCCGGCGACCGGAAACAGTACCGACCCTTCCGGGAATCCCGCTTCACGATGGAGAGCGTACCGGAAATGGCACGCCAGATGATCGATCGTTACGCTCCCCGTTACTTTTACCTGGCGGACCTGGACGCGATCGAAAAGAAACCGGACAACCGGGATTTGCTCTCAGACCTTTTGGAACTACCGGTCCACTGGCTGCTGGATCCCGGTTTCGAGACCGCATCGGATTACTTTCAGTTCCGCCAAGGCCTGAACGCAACCGGTTCCACTGCCCGCTGGTCTCCCGTTTTTGGCAGTGAAACGCTGGTGTCGGCAGCCGAGTTGGCCCACGAACTGAGGGGAGAAATCCCGGACGTTTTCGTCAGCCTGGATATTCTCGGTGGCAAAGTGCTTGGCAACGCCCCCCTGGAACCGGATCGACCTCGGGAATCCCTGCAGACCCTGTTGAACCTTGGATTCCGGAATCTGATCGTGCTGGAACTCGATGCCGTGGGGGTGGGTTGCTCAGTCAAGGACCGGACGATTGTCGATGTCCGTGCATGCTGTTCGGGCAGACAGATTTTTGCGGGCGGAGGCATCCGGACTTCCGAGGATCTCGGTCCGGTTCTGAATAACGGTTTCAGCGGGGCCCTGGTCTCCTCGGCACTACACAACGGCAGCATCCCACCGGGAATTCTCACTTCGTTTGGCGATTCAAAAGTCCCATAACCTGTCAAATCAACTGGCGAAAAAAATGGAAAACAAAACAGCCCTGGTTACCGGCGCAGGAACCGGAATTGGCCGGGCCACCGCACTGGCCCTGTTCCGCGAAGGTTACTCGGTGGTCCTGACGGGTCGGCGACGGGAACCCCTTGAACAAACGGCTGCCGACGCGAAGGTCCCGGAATCCCGTTTCCTCGTGGCAACGGCAGATGTGACTCACGAAGAACAGGTGGAGGACCTGTTTGCAAAAATAAAATCAGCGTTTGGCAGGCTCGATCTCCTTTTCAATAACGCCGGAGTTTCCGCACCCAGCCTGCCGCCCGAAGAGCTCTCCCTGGCCCAGTGGCAAGCGGTGGTGGATGCCAATCTGACCGGGCCTTTTCTCTGCACCCGTGAAGCAATCCGGATCATGAAAGACCAGACACCCCAGGGGGGGCGAATCATCAACAATGGCTCCCTGGCAGCAACCACGCCCCGTCCGCTCTCGATTCCCTACGCCGCAACCAAGCACGCGATTACGGGATTGACCAAGGCCAGCTCGCTGGACTGCAGAAAACACAACATTGCCGTTGGCCAGATCGATATCGGAAATGCGGCAACCGAAATGGCACAGGGGGTCACCGTGGGTGTTCCACAGGCCAATGGCGAGATCGAAACCGAACCACTGATGGACGTCGACCACGTGGCGGATGCGGTGATCCACATGGCACGCTTGCCCTTGGAAACCAACATTCTCTTCCTGACGGTCATGGCAACCCGGATGCCATTTGTTGGCCGCGGCTAGGTCGCAATCCCGATCCACAGGTGGCAGCAACCGAACGCCACCTTTTTCCCCGGGCGGGACCACCGCGGGTTGCGTCCCTCCGTTTTGTGATTTTTGGGCGGAATACCGGTCGACCAGCCGCTTGTTTTTGCAGAAGACTCTCCAGAAGCAAATCAAATCGAAACTGCAAAATCAACGGGTTCATCCGAGGGGGATTTGAAATGAGGCGTGGATGGGAAAAAAACAGGGGCAGCCGAATCGAGCCACTGGAGGACCGGGTCTGTCTGACCGTATCGGTAGAGCTGGTCCATACCGACCTTTTCGTCCGTGGTGACAGCGACGGATCGGTGGAAATCACCGCAACCGCCGATGGGATGTTCGAGGTCACCGACAATGGCGCATGGGTGGCCAGTGCGGAAGGCGTCGAAAACATCCATATCCGGCTTGGCAACCGGCAACCCGACACCAGCGGTAGCAACGCCCCGAGCGGTGAAGACGTGACACTTAACCTGAATCAGCAGACGGTGCGGTCCGTTATGGCCCGACTGGGAAGCGGAGATGATTTGTTTGCACTGCTGGGTGGTACGGCCGGCCGAGTCCGGGTGCTGACAGGCAGCGGAAGTGATACGGTCACCATCGATTCGGAGATCAAGGGCCTGAACATTTTGGCCGGCAAAGGGGACGATTCCATCCAGATCCTGGCGTCGTCGCATGTGGAAAACCGTTTTTTCGCTTCGCTGGGAAGTGGCGACAATCAGCTGATAATGGAGGGTCTGATCCCGGGGAAAACAGCGGTCCGAGCGGGGCAGGGTGCCGACCGGATTACGCTGGGTGAATCCGCAGAGCTTGGTCGCTCGTCCTTGCGACTGGGTGGGGGAGAGAACACGGTTGAAATCCACGGATCCAGTCAAAGCATGAAGGTCCTCTCGGGCAGTCCCCGGTGGATTTCCGGATCCGCAACCGACGCCGGTTCCCTTCAGTTCCTGTTGGCGGATTCCGGACAGGTAAATGGCAACTTGATGATTGCAACCGGTTCCACGGACAACGACACAGTCGTCATGGAAGGTTCGGTTGACGGAAACCTGGTGGTCATCGATCGACCAATCGGCAAGCAGGAGAAAAGGGATGGCTCGTTTGAACCGAGGACCGGAAGCAACCAGGTGACCATTGCGAAATCGGCCCAGATAAAAGGAACACTGTTGGGCAAATTCAGACATTCGCTGACCACCATCGACCACCTCGGCACCCTTGAAAAAGACATCCGTGTCTTCACGGATGTCGCCGATCAGTTGACGGTCAACCTGGACGAACACGCAACCCTGGGTGGTGAACTGGTGATTCGGGCCCGAGATCAGCATCTTGATGACGATCAGCTGGACGGCGAGCCACAACCGGACCGGGATCTTCCAACGGGTAACATGCAGCAAAACCTGGCCGGGCAAACGGACGCTGCCAACCGGGGCGATCTCCGGGCAGGCAGGCAAACCGAACGGAAGGAGGAATCGCGCGATGGGGAAAGAGTAACCCAGGGGCGGACCAACTCCCGGAACTCTTCGGGAGCTGGTAGCCGAAACAGTGCAAGCGGCAGGTAGCTGACCGGGTACTCCGGTTGGCTTCCGGCAAGCGGGGCCCGTTTGGTCTTGCACGGGCTTTCATTTTTCTCTCGGCGCGAACGGCCTCGGCTTTTTTGCCCAGTGGCGTTTCCCGGACAGTCACAAACAGACTGCCAACTTGCGAAATGGGTCCTGATGGAGCAGGATAAGACCAAGTCCTTGATCGTTCCCTTCCCTGACCTTCAGAACCTTGTTCCAGCTGTTTTTTCGAGTTCTGCTCCTGGCAGTTTTTGCTGTCTGGTTTGGCGGATTTACTTTTTATGCTGCCGCTGTCGTACCGATTGGAACCGAAGTCCTCGGGTCCAGCCGCACCCAGGGTTTTGTTACCCAGCGGGTCACCGATGTCCTGAATGCAACAGGCGGGTTTGCGATTCTGTTGATGATGGTCGACTGGCTCACCTTTTCCCGGGCCACGGGTCATCGATTGAAACGCCCCCAACTGGCAGCAATCCTGCTTCTGGTAACAACCTGGGTTCTGCTGGTGCTCATTCATCCCGGCCTCGATTCCCTGCTGGAACCGGAGCACGAACATGTGGAAAACGAGATCCGGTTTTACAACCTGCATCGCTTCTACCTCTGGATCAGTACGGTACAGTGGCTGTTGTGCTGGGTTTACCTTGGGCTGCTGCTCAGGGGCTGGACAACCGTTCCTCCGCTCCACCCGAGCAGCGAATCCTGATCTGCCTGTTGTTGGATTGACCAACGGGCATTCGTTTGAACACCCGACCATCGCATTTTTGCTCAAGCGGTTTTAGACTGGAAGGGAAAGAACCGGTTTTCCCACGGAGCTGATTGATGAAATCACCTGTTTTTTACGCGGCTGCCCTGCTGCCCCTCCTGCTGCTGGTATCGAAATCCTCAGCAGAACGTCCCAACCTGCTGATCATTACCGTGGATGACATGAGTGCCGACTCGATTGGCGAGTTTGGCTGCCGCCTCGCTGATACCACGCCTCACATTGACCGGCTTGCCAGAAGCGGACTGAAGTTCATGAACGCTCACGTGCAGGTTGGCAATTGCATGCCATCTCGAAACGTCATGTGGTCGGGGCTTTATCCGCACCATAACCGGGTCGAGGGGTTTTACCAGGTTCCAACCGCCGGGCACCCAACCCTCACAACCCTGATGAAGAAGGGGGGCTACTTTACTGCAATCCGTGGAAAAGTCACCCATTCAACTCCCTATCATCCCTACCCCTGGGACCTGGTGCTCGACACGCTGGCAGACGGCAGCAAGGCCCACGTCAAAGATCCCGCATCCTATGGAGAGTCCACACGACTCGGCATCCAGGCGGCTCGAAAATCGGGAAAACCATTCTGCCTGATGATTAACGTCGCCGATCCGCACAAGCCTTTTTATGCCCAGGGTAAAAAGGGAGAAACGGTTGCCGACCGCTTCGTACCGTCCCGGGTCTTTCAACCCCGCGAGGTGCCGATTCCCGGTTTTCTTTTTGAGGATCCAGTCGTCAGGCAGGAACTGGCTCAATATTATTCGACGGTCCGCCGCAGCGATGACGCGGTCGGCAGCATCCTGAAGGCTCTCGATCAGGCGGGTGAGCGGGACAGCACGTGCGTGATGTTCCTTTCGGACCATGGAATGCCGCTCCCTTTTGCCAAGACCCAGCTATACCACCACAGCACACATACGCCACTGATTATCCGCTGGCCCGGTGTTACCCAACCGGCCTCCCGGGATTCGACCCACATGGTTTCTGCAGTGGATTTCCTGCCCACGTTACTGGATGTGGCCCAGGTCAGACATGGAGCGACCTTTGACGGACAGTCCTTTGAGCCGCTGATCTGCGGAAAGAAACAGGAGGGTCGCGATTTCGTCATCAAGGTCTATAACGAAAACTCGGGAGCCTCCCGTGACCCGATGCGGGGAATTCAAACCCGCAAATACCTGTACCTCTACAATGCATGGGCCAACGGCGAAAGGGTATTTGCCACGGCGACCAGTGGGACACAAACCTATCGTCAGATGGCCAAACGGGCTGCATCCGATCCTGCACTCAAACAGAGACTGGACCATTACCGGAATCGGGTCGTGGAGGAATTTTACGATGTCACCAACGACCCGGATTGCCTGGTGAACCTGGTCACCTCCGGGTCGCATGCGCAACCTCTCAGGGAACTGCGTGACCGACTTGCTGATTTCCTGGCGGAGTCAGGTGATCACATGGCGCCGGTCCTGCAGCAACCCGGGAATGCAGACGCCAGGGAAAACTACGTTCAGGAAAAGGAAAAAGAGGCCCTCGAGCGGAAAAAACTCCGGCGCCCCAGGCAGCCAGCAAAAAAGAAACCGAGGCAAAAAAAGGAAAAACAGCTGATTCGCCTGGTGCTGCCAGAAAAATACGTCCCCCAGGCTCAGCTGGTGGTCCGCATTCCCCACAACCTCCCGGCTGAAATGGGAAAACAGCAGGTTCACGTCACTCTCAAGACGGGTAAATCGCCCAAACGGCTGGAACGCAAAACAGTGCAGATTGCAGGGCAGGGGGAAGCGACCGTCGAATTCAAATTACCCGGGCAGGTGGCAGACCGGCAGATCCGTATCGCGGCATTCGTGGGCCCCTCCTATGAGAAGAGCATTCAGTACCTCCAGTCCGGGGTGATTCCGGAAAAAGAATAACCTTGCTTTCCCGGTTTCCTTTTCCCTTACACGGAAATCGGTTCCCCGGCCACGGTGACGGCATTCCGCCGGAGGGGTTCCCGCTCAGTCCGACAAGCTGAAAGAATCGTCTGGCGTTGATGGCAATTTGAAAGTTCAGGGTCTAAAATGCCGGTTTGCAACTCCCCACCCTTTCCATTCCGGAATCCTGGCCATGTCGAATACACCTGCTGCCGGAGATGGTTATGAACCGGACCCGGTCTTCGTCAACAGCCTGCGGGAAAGCTTCGTCATCATCTTTCTGTTCCTGTTCTTCATGCTCTGGTCCGTCGGACTTTCATTTTATCTTGGGCACGAAAGCCGTTACGTTCCGACGAATCCCGAGAATTTGAGCCTGGTTTGGGGGATGCCTAGCTGGGTCTTCTACGGTGTTTTTCTTCCCTGGATGATCGTGAACCTGATCGCCGTCTGGTTCTGTTTCGGTTTCATGAAAACCGACGACCTGGACACCGGGTCCGTTGATGAAGCAACCGGAACTTCCGTCAATAAGGAGCAGCCATGAACCTCCTGCTGTGGGCTGACGGATCGAATTACTCGGCGATTTTTTCGTTTTCCGTATATATCCTTCTTGTTTTCCTGCTGGCCATTCTGTCCAACCGTTTCCGCCAGTCCAAGTCATTCTTGAGCGAATACTTTCTCGGCAGCCGTACACTCGGTGTCTGGGCTTTCGCGCTCACATTTGCTGCCACCAGTGCCTCGGGAGGCAGCTTCATGGGATTTCCGTCCCTGGTCTACACGCACGGTTGGATTCTGGCGCTCTGGATTGCAGGTTACATGCTGGTTCCCATCGTAGCCATCGGCCTGTTGGCCAAGCGGATCAACCAGGTCTCCCGGAAAACCAATGCAATCACCATCCCCGACATGATGAGAGGGCGATTCAACAGTCCCACGATTGGTGTCACCGCGACCTACCTGATCGTCTTTTTCATGATTTTCAACCTGGTTGCCCAGTTCAAGGCGGGCAGCAAGATCCTGCAGACCCTGCTGGATGGCATTCCCCCTTTTGAGGCCGCCGTCTCGCTGGTGGCCGGAGTGACTGGCCCCCTTGGGATTCCGGATCCGGCGTACGTGCTGTGCCTGCTGGTTTTCGGTGTGGTTGTCGTTGCCTACACCACGTACGGTGGATTCCGGGCCGTCGTCTGGACTGATGTGCTGCAAGGGTTTTTCATGGTGGCAGGTGTCCTTTTCATGTTGCCGGTTGCCCTCTGGGCGGTGGGAGGCATGGAAAATGCCACCCGCAAAATGGCGGAAATGCGGCCCCCGTTGGAAAGAACGCTGCTGATCCAGGGAGCCAGCCAACCCGTTCCAGTCAACTCATGGCTCCGTGATGATGCAACGGATGGAAAAAGCGGAGCGGCACCCGAAATTTTCCGTGTCAAGGAATCTGGAGATTTCGAACCGGGAAAACTCTGCCGACTGGTCGCCATTCAACTGGAACATCTCGAAGCTTCCGACCTGGAACGACTGGAATTTCATGACCTGGGCGAGGCTGGCTCGATTACCTTTCTGGAAGACGAATCCGAGGCCAATTCACCACGGGGGGTTTATGTCTCGGTACCCGGTCGCCGCCCCAATTCGAACGAGGCCTTTCTTCCGTTTGCTCTTGCAATTTCATTCTTCTTTTTCTGGACCTTCAGCGGTGCCGGTCAACCGAGCAACATGGTTCGCTTGATGGCGTTCAAGGATTCAACAACTCTCAAGCGGGCTATTTTTACCGTCTGTGTCTACTACTCGCTGATCTATTTCCCGATCGTGATGATTTTTTGCTGTGCCCGGGTCCTGTTACCCGGGTGGGAAACCGATTCGGACCGGATCATGCCGGAAATGGCCAGTGCGCTGACCCGCATGATCGAGATGCCCTGGCTGGCCGGGGTATTGGTTGCCGCCCCTTTTGCTGCGGTGATGTCGACAATGGACAGCTTCCTGTTGATGATCTCTTCGTCCTTCGTCCGGGACATCTACCAGCGAAACTATCCCGATGCCAGCGAAGAAAGGATCAAGAAGATTACCTACGTGGCAACCATCGTTGTGGGGATGGCCGCAATGCTGGCCGCAATCAACCCACCCCGATACCTGCAGGACCTGATCATCTTTACCGGCGGTGGTCTCTCCACCACCTTCCTTGCCCCCATCGCTCTCAGCCTGTACTGGAAGCGAATCAATACCCAGGGCGTGATGGCGGGATTGATCAGCGGTTTTGTCTGCCACTGCCTTTCCTATGCGATCGGCTACCTTGAGAGCGGTACTTTCAAGGCCTACCGACCGCTGGAACTGGATCCCTTTGTTCCCGGCGCACTGGTTTCCCTTCTGGCCTGTGTTGGCGTGGCACTCGTTACCCCACCGCCGGACAGGGAAGTGATTCTGAAATTTTTCTACCGACGCAGGGAGAAACAGGAAGTGGAAAATTAGGTGCGGCAGAAACGGGCAGTGAAGAAACAGCCGCACCGAAACCCATGTGACTGGTTACCTGCGCAAAAGTGAGTCCAGCAATTTCTTCTGTTTCGTTCGCTTGGATTCCAGCTCGAATGTTTCCTGTTCGTTTTCCTTCAGTCTCTGCAGACCTTCAACGCGCTGCTTGCGCCTGATTTTTTCCTTCACGATTTCGGCAAAAATCTTCTGGCATTGGGACAGGGTCCACTTCTGGGTCTCAATCGCGTTTTCCATGAAGGCTGAAAAGGACTTCCAAGATTGAACCGAATGCAGGTCACCCACGGCGGAAACACATACTTCTTCCAGGCAATTTTTTACCTGGTTCTTCAGGTCAGCCAGTTTTTTCTTTTCGGCGTCGAGGTCCGCTTTGGCTGCAGCCAGTTTCATATCAATCAGCTGCTCCAGTTGCAGTTCAACGTCCAGAACGGACTGCAGCGAGAATTGGAATTTCATTCAGACCTCTGTCAGGAATAGTTCCAAGCCTGGCCAATCTGCAGAAGCATTTGCAGTGTCTCGCTGTAGCTGGAGTATTCACCCGGCCGTTGACGCAAGAACTTGAGAACGTTTTCCCGCAGAAGGATGGCAGCATCGATTTTCTCCGAACTTCCCTGCTGGTATATGCCGATCCGGACCAGGTCAGCAACCTGTTCATAGGTCGCCAGGATGTTGCGGATGTTGGCGGCGGACCGAAGGTGTTCCGGATCGACCACGTTGTCAAACAGTCGACTGATGCTCTGGCTGACATCAATGGCAGGATAATGATTGCTCTCTGCCAGCTTGCGGTCGAGAGTTATATGTCCGTCCAGCACTCCCCGAGCCGTGTCGGCGACCGGCTCGTTGGTATCGTCTCCGGAAACCAGAACACTCATCAGGCCCGTGATCGATCCGTGCCGGTTGCAGCCAAGAGGTTCCATCAGGTCGGTAATCAACTGCAGGGCACTGGGGGGAAATCCTCCCGCGGTTGGAGGTTCGCCAAGCAGCAGACCAAGTTCGCGCTGCGCGATTGCCAGCCGCGTCAGACTGTCCACCATCAGCAGGACATCCTTTCCCTGGTTGCGAAACCAGCTGGAAATGGCAATCGCTGTTTTGACCGCCCGGATGCGGACGAGAGCGGGTTCATTTCCCGTGGCAACCACTACGATACTCCGCTTGAGACCTTCTTCTCCGAGGCTCTCTTCGATAAAAGGGCGCACTTCACGGCCCCGCTCGCCCACCAGGGCAACAACATTGATGTCCGCAGAGGATTTGCGTGCAATTTCTCCGATCAGGGTACTCTTGCCCACACCGCTTCCGGCAAACAGGCCAATCCGCTGGCCTTTTCCCATGGTCAACAAGCCGTCGATGGCCCGCTGCCCGGTCTCAAAGCGATCGGTGATATCGGGTCGCTCCAGGGGCGCAGGTGAGTCGACCTCAGGGGTAATCCAGTTCTGGCAGATCAGCGGGCCCTGTTCATCGATCGGATTTCCGAGTGCGCCGATGGTTCTTCCCATCAACTGGTATCCGACGGGGATCTTCAGAATGCGGCCAAGCCCGATCACCCGCGAGTCACAAGAGACACCCTCGAGGTTCCGAAGTGGCATCAGGATCGCCTGCTCACCATCGAATCCGATGACTTCTGCCAACGTGGAATCCGATTCCGAGATGACCTTGCATAATTCGCCCACCTTGGCTGACAGGGATGCCCGAATGATTCCGTCGAACCTATCCAGTCGCCCGGCGGTCAGGAAATCGTTTGATTCCCTGATGCAAGCTTTCATTCTGTCGACGTTCATCTTCAGCATGTTGCAGGTTTTCCAGTAAATTTTGTCTCAATTCGATCAGTTTCGTCTGAACGGAGGATACAAATTCGTTTGCACCCGTCCGGATCCGGCAATCGCCGATCTGCAAGCTCGGATCGGCCTGAAGCCGCAAAGAACCCGTGTTGAATTTGGGGTCCTCCTGAACGAGTTCCTGTACCGCGGCCAGATCATCCGGGTGGAACCAGATCTCGCACTCCACTGGCTGATCCAGGTTTTCGACCAGTTGCCGGGTCATCGCCTGGGCTGATTCCCGCGAGGATTCCTCATCCCGGTGAGTCAGCTTGGCAGCCACGGACACCGCCAGCTCGACGGCGACCATCTGCAATTCCTCGATCATCTGCTGGCGACGTTGCTCAAATTCCTCGATTTGGTGATGAACCTGCTCGAAGATTTCCTTCAAACCCTCAACCTGCTGCCTGGTCACCTGCTGCGCGTTGGGTTCCTGTTCCGGGGGGATAAATGCGTTTACCAGTTCATAACCAACTCGAGAGGGGCTGCGTGCAAAACGGATGACCGGCCTGTTCTGTATTGCCATTACTGCAACTCCAGCTGCTCTGCCTGGTCAAGCCTGCCAATGATTTCAGCGATGATATCCTGCGCCTGCTCGACCGCTTCGCTGGAGGGCTTGCCCATCAGCTCCAGCTCTTCTTCCAGCGACAGCTTGGCCCGCTTGGAAAGATTGTCAAAAACCTTGTCTTTGATTTCTTCCGACGAGGGCTGCAGGGCAATCACCAACTGGCTCTTGTCCACTTCGGCCAGAATTTTTTGCACGCTCTTGTCGTCGTAATTGAGAATGTCGGTAAACAGGAACAACAGTTTCTGGATTCGGTCTGCGTTTTCTTCGTCGGTTTCCCGCAGGTGGTTGAGCATGTTGTTTCTTGTGGCACGCGGCAGTTCCCGCATCACCCCGGCGATCGATTCCAGTGGATCCACGATTTCTTCCTCGGGGCTTTCCACTGTCATCGCCTTTTCCACCACGGTCCGGACCATCCTTCTCAACAGTTCTGGTTGCACACTCATATCTGAAATCAGAAGGGAAACCAGCTCACCGTGGATTTCCGCTGGCAAATTGTCGATCACCTCGGCTTTGCGGCTTTTTTCCAGGCAATTCAGAATAATGGCCATCGTCTTGGTCCGCTCACCACGCAGGGCTTCGGCGATTTGGAGTGGATGAAGCCGGTTCAGGTCCTCGACTTCGTCTTCGGTAGGCTCAAAGATCCGGAACTTGGGCTTGTCCGGCAGCCGCTGCTCTGCATCCTCAATCTCGTGGGATACGCCCCCGTAATTCAGGCCGAGCCCCACGACTTCCTCAACTTCGTCAACTGAGTTTTTGGCGTTGCTTTCAATTTCTTCGTGCTCAATCGTCAACTGCGACCAGTAATTCTGAGCCCCTGCTGCTTCGACGGCGAATTTGAAAAACCGCTCAAAATCGTCAACAACGCCTTCAATCCTTTTGACACTGGGAGGGAATTCCTTCAGCTTCGACAGTCGAGCACGAATCGCCTCAGCTTTTTCAGGTTCGAGCATTTTCAGCGCAGGTTCGACCGTCGGGCCGCCCAGGACATGGAGAAGAATCGCTACTTTTTCCTCGTGTTCAATCATCCGTTACGCTGCTGTCTGGCTCGCCTCTTCTTCACCTTTGTTTCCGCCCAGGTCATCAGCGGGCTTTTCATTAATCCAGCCGGCAATCACGCGGGCCAGGAATTCCGGGTTCTCACCGGCTATCTTGGAAAGATCCGCTAGGTGCTTGGAACGTTCCGGAGTGATTTGTCGCTCCTGCTCGCGAATCGTCACCGGGTTGAGTTTTCGCAGCATCAAGATGCCGATCACAAAAGCAAAAAGGGCACCGAGTCCGAGGGAACTCTGCTTGATGATCTTGAGAATAAACTCGGTGGTGCCGATAGGAGCAGCGTCCGCGGCAAGCAACGGGCTCATAAAAGGATTTTCGGCGATTTTCCCGAACTCAACGGTAACGATATCTCCCCTCAGCTCATCGAAACCGATGCTGGCCTTGATCAGGTCTTCGATTTCGGTTTTTGTCTTGATCGGCTGCCCCGCATCGTCCTCGGGAATTTCAACATAGGCGGCAACGGTCAACAGCTTGATGTCGGTATACAGTTCCGTGGTTTTCGTTTCGGTTGTATCAAAGACGGTGGACGACTTTTTGTCTTCAGTCAGTACGACCGGGCGGTTATTCGGCTGGTTGGGGTTCACCGGGTTGGTGACATTGGCAGCTACACCGGGAGCACCCTGCGGCTGGTTGCCAGGATTGGTCGTGCGGGACGTCTTTTCATCCGTCTCGACGATGTAGCCGTCTCCATCCCGCTCCATCTTCTGAATACTGCGATCAATATAATTGACTTCTGCCTTGACCGTGAAACTGTGTTTGCCAAAACCAACCACGCTGTTTAAAAGATTTTCCAGCTTTCGTTCATGCTCTGCTTCGGTCTGCTTCTGGAAAGCCATTTTGCCCCGATAGTTTCGGTGCCGGTCGCTGCTGACATCGTATACGTTTCCCCGACTGTCGCTGACCGAGATATTGTCCTTGGTGAGACCCTTGACATGGGAAACCATCGACGCGATGGCATCAATGTTCTCCATGCTCGGATTGAAGCCGGGTTTGAGGTGCAGGACCACACTGGCCTTGGAAGGCAGTGGGTTGACCCAGCGGTGCTTGGCAATCGTCAGGTGAACATCCGCGGATTGCACACCCTGGTAGCCGGAGATCGTTTTCTCGAGTTGCGTTTCCAAAGCCATCTGCATCCGGTTCCGACGCTCGTCGGGGGCCTCCACGCCCCAGCCGCTTGCGCCGGATTCGCTACTGGCTTCGGTGGTGTAATTGGACAGCACGCTTTTGGCAGCGGCCAGCTTGGAACGGTCCACGCTGATGACCATCCCACTCTCACTCGTTTTGTAGGTAATATTTTTCTTTTCCAGGTCGCGCAGGATATTATCGTATTCACCTTCCTTGACATCGCTTGTCAGCGGTACATACACCGGCTGGGCGGACCAGATGCCCACCAGAACGATCAGAAGGAGCGAAATGGCCAGCGTGGCGATCATTCCGAATTTCGCGGACGGTGTCGTGCCCGACCAAAACTCCCGGAATTGGTGCCCCAGCTTTTTCAGATTTTCAATCATTTCTGCCCCCTGGTCTGCCTTGGCGAATCGCAAACAATCAAACCTGCATTCGCATTATTTCCTGATAGGCTTCCATCAACTGGTTGCGCATTTCGAGGATGAATCGGAATGACAGATCCGCCTTGGCCATGGACAGTACGACATCCTGCAAATCATCGGATTTCCCGGTGGCCAGTTGGTTGATTGACTGGTCGGCCCGGACCATCTGTTCATTGGCCTGCCCCACCGTCCTGTTGAACAGTTTGGCAAATTCACCCTTGGCCGTGGCGGATTCGGGACCGGCAGTGCTGGCAGCGCCCCCTACAGGCGATACCCCCTCAAATCCGGAAACTGGTGGAACGGCAGTCATGGTCAGCATATTGCTCCACGATGGACCACTGAAAACACAGGCCAGAAGCCTGTTAGCGTGATGTCAGGAGAATCGGATATTGCGAAAAACATACTGCCATGGCTCCATCGAGCCCGACCAAAAAATGGAACGACGAACTTCCGATCGTTGTTGGCGACGAACGATCAGAGCTGAAACCGGTGTTAAGATATTCCGGTTCCATCATTTTGATCGGTTAGTCAATATTTGATCTTTAGCACAAACGTACGGGTTACCAGATTGTCCAAAGCCATTTTAGGTCAGCTCGCCGTGACAGCATCCCAAAATGCATGGTTTTTCACGTGAACAAAGGATGAGCGGTGCTTTGATACAAAAGGAAACCTTCCCGGATTTTCGCGGAAATAATTCCCCTGATTTTGCCCATATACCCCACTCCTCAGTTGATTTGCAGGTGATCGGTGGTTCTGCATGATTGTCCGGCAGTTTGACCGGCCAGAAAAACTCTTTGGGTCCTATAGTTATGTGAAATTTGGAAATGCCACGATATCGCCCACATTCTTGGACGTTTCTTCATAGCTCACATTGCGTCATCCCAACCCGCCGACAGGACGCACACCTCCATCCCGCAGGATGGTCAGGTTGGATCTTGTTAGTCACGGTTTGTTAAAAGAGTCACTGCAAAATTGGATTTCGCGACGATAGTTGGATTAATACTGGGTACAGGCTTGGTGATCGGCGCTATGCTGTTCGGGAGCGAAGAGCCTAGAGCATATCTCAATTGGCCCTCGATTGCGATCACGGTGGGGGGTTCTTTCGCAGCAGTCCTCATCAATTTCCCGATCAACCGGTGTCTCTCACTGTTTGGGGTTGTGAAAAACTGCTTCCTGTATCCGCTCCCGACCGAGTCGGAATGCATCAGGCAATTCAAGGAATTTGCGACCGTTGTCCGTAAAGATGGAATCCTGGCCTTGGAACAGCGGCTGGAAACGGTGACCGATCCCTTTCTCAAGCGGGGCACCGAAATGGTGATCGCCGGAAATTCCAGGGATGACATCCAGTCCACGCTGGAAATCGAGGTGATGTACATCGAACAGCGGCACCAGTCGGGAAAAAAGATCCTAGATTCCATCGCTGCGGCGGCTCCCGCCTTCGGCATGATCGGGACGCTGATTGGTCTGGTTGACATGCTCAACCAGCTGGACGATCCGAGCAAGATCGGCACAGGCATGGCGACCGCACTCCTGACCACTCTTTACGGTGCCTTGATGGCCAACCTGTTTTGCATTCCCCTCGCCGGAAAACTGGAAACCCGCAGCCAGGAAGAAGTTTTGATCCGGGAACTGATGATCGTGGGCCTGTTGGGACTGGTGGAAGGCCAGACACCGAGAAACCTGGAAGACAAACTCGTGGCCTTTGTTTCACCCGCCAAACGGGAAAACGAGGATCCTTGATGCTCGAGAGAAGGGCCCCATGGTAAGAGCAAAAGAACCACCCCCACCGCCGGACGAAATCCCGGCCTGGTTCATGACCTACAGCGACGTAATCACGCTGCTGATGACGTTTTTCATCCTGCTGCTTACGTTTTCCACGACCGAACCGGAACGTTTTGAGCAAATCCGAACCTCCCTTTTTTCCGGTTCGGGTGCCACCGGCATGGCGGGCACAAAGCCAAAAGGGCTGGATAAAGACTCCTTTGTCAGTCGCGTTCGTCCTTCCTCAGCCCGCCTGGTGATGCGTGGCATGGAAATGCCTCCCATGCACAGGAAACTCTCGATAATGGCGCCCGAGGGTGAGCTTGCTGGTCTGGAAGATGACAAGTACCAGGACCTAGCGGACAGGTATTCGGTGGAGCTCAACCTCTATGAAATGATTTCTTCAAAGGGAAAACTCTATTCGCTCGGCAAGGAACAGGCCAAAATGCTGGCCATACAACTCCTGCAGTTGCCAATGCATATCGCATTCGAGGTTTCAACCGAAGCAGGAGCGCAGCGGGCGACTTCGTTTGCCAACCATATCTTTACCGAGTACGGGGTGAAACCGGGACAGATGGGGGTCCGGATCTCGGAAGATGTCAAACCTCAGATGGTGAGGATAATTATTGAACATCACCTGGAGGATCAATAAAGGTGGCGAAAAAAAGAAAACGGCCCAATAGTGAACCGAGCAGGGCTTACCTGATATCCTTCGGCGACACCATGACCGCATTGCTCGCTTTTTTCATCGTGATCAACTCGATGGCAAAAGAACAAACTGGGGCCACCTTGTATACCGGTACGGGCTCTTTTGTATCCTCCCTGCGGGCATTCGGCATCCCCGGAAAATGGGAGAGGCCAGCCTCAAAACACGTTTTTCAGAAAACCGACGTCAACCCGCTGTACGTGGTCAATGATCGGCTTGAAAAAGACAAAAAAGAGAATGTCAGAGCGAATGAGGGACCGGATGAAGAGGCAAACCCACTGCGAGTCATCAACCGCCAGCGGGATTCGCTGAGGCAGTTCCTGATAGAAATGGAACAACTGGGGAAAACGGAACAGTTGCCACAGACATCCGGTCAGGTGATGTTCGATATTTTCGAGCCGATCGAATCGACCTCTCCAGTGATTTCTGAAAACGCGACCGATGTCTTTCGCCGTGCCGCCACTTTGGCAAATGGGGGAAGCTACCAAATCGACATCGTTGTCTGGGCCCGGACGCCCGGCGTGACGACCTGGAAAAAGGCTACGATGGAAGCAGAGAAAATCAGGAAGGATCTTTTCCAAAGACTGGGAGTTCCATCCCGGGTTCGAAGCTGTGTCAGCGCCCAGGGAAAGCCCTGGTTCTATCGTGATGAGCGGCGACCCCGTTTTTCTTTCGCCGTGCGGAAAATATCCAATTAACGGGTCGAGGGAACCAGAAAATCAAACAGGTCATCCGCGACGTCGCGAGGGGATTCCTGGGGGTGCCTCGCCAAATGCCCGCGCCACTCTCCAAATGCCTGCGGCGGGGGCCATGACCGGCCTTCAGCCAGACTCATCGACGGGCGGGTTTCCTGGAAACACCGTCTCCAGCCGAATTTTTCATCTGCTTTTCCACCCGCAATCGAATGGGCAAAGTCGTTTCACCATCGATGTTGTTGGCCCTTAAATGAAAGAGCCGGGTCTGCTCGGGAACCCACTTGGCTGCAGTGATGAATATCTCTCTTACATCTCCCTGCCCCTTGATGATTCTAAGGCCATTCAATCCAATGTTGTCAACAAAAACCCCATGCGGAAGGTTGCGTCCCGATTCGGCGTTGCCAAAGTCGATATCCCCATCATGCTGATTCCGTTTGACAACCAGGTCTGCTGAGATGGTCGTTCCCGGTTGAATCGTCAGTTCCACCACACCCGCCTTGTCCCTGAAAAGGTCCTTTTTCTGATCCCCAGTCAGGCGGGAATAGGACTTCACAACGCGAGCTTGAACACGGGGCTTGTCCTCAATCAACATCTCCTCCATTCTGCCAAGGTCCTTTCTGACCACCTGGCCATTGAGGTTGGCAACCGCCGTCAAGCGGATATTACCGATCTGTTCGGCGGTCGGCTGTTGAGCCTCCTGCAATACATGGCAGGTGCCAAACGCCTTGTAGTGATTTGCCTGGATGGAAATTTTCCCGGGCAGTCTCAAACCTGGCGGAACGTTCTCAATCAACACGTCGATCTGGCCTCGAAAATTGTCGACCCGTGTCGCCGTCACGGAAAACTCTCGCCCGCTTCCCCGTTTGAGTTTCATTTTCCTGCCACCAAAATTGACCGAAAAATCAGGCCGCGGAGAACGGGCAGTCAGTGAATAACTGTATTTTTCGCCTTGAAAACCCCGGGAGTCGCTGACTTTGACCAGGAACGTTCCGTCAACGGGAGCGGTAAAAAAAAGTTTTGAATCGGTACCGAGTTTTCGTTCGGCATCGTCATCGTTTTCATAGGGAATATCAAAAACC
>JAYZFP010000127.1:0-21151 GCA_036336715.1 Planctomycetota bacterium | reverse complement strand
AGAACCTGATCCTGTTGCTCAGGCAACTCTTTGCATCCATGTATCGGAATCCACCAAGCAGCTGATTTCCGGGAACTTGATTGGGGCTGGCATGGAAAGGTCTTCGTCCATCGTCATCCAGGGAGGTTTCCTCCGAATTTCAGGACGGAGCCTCCTGTCTCTTTTGGGGACCCAGTGGATCCCAAAAGTCGAAGCTGCGACCTTGGGCAATCTTTGTTATCCTCAGCCCTACGTATTTGGATTCATCGGACGCCCCGTGCCAGGGGGACAAACAGCTTTGCCGGATCTTTGCTGGATAATCCCCTGAGGGGCGAGGAGTGCGGGATTTCACGAGTCCGTCGCAAATTTTCCGGCAGCTCTTTAACGCATCGGCTGGCCAGATAATGGAAATGGATGAAAAATTTGAATTGCACCCTGACCTTCAGAGGGACGGTATTCGAATGGGCAGTTTTCCGCTCTGCCTGGTGCTGCTGATTAACGACCGGAACTACCCCTGGTTTGTCCTGGTGCCTGCCATTGGAGGGCTGCGGGAACTCTACGAGCTGGATGAAATCAGCTACCAGGTTTATGGTGCGGAATCCCTTGTCCTGGGAAAAACCATCATGCGGCTGTTTGCGGGAGACAAATTGAACGTGGCCGCCCTGGGAAACCTGACTCCCCAGTTACACATTCATCACGTTGTTCGTCATGAAACCGACGCTGCCTGGCCCGGGCCTATCTGGGGGAAGCATCCCCTGTCACCCTACCGACCGTCGGAAATCGACAAGATTCGATTCCGTCTGGTAGCTGCCGGGATGGAGGGGTTTGAATCTCATGCAGCCCTTTAAGCCAAAGCCGGGCTGGGGTTGCGGAATCGTTCTGACCGAATCCGGCTTAATGGCTAATTTGAAAACCGGGTGACAACTCAATCACGTTGATGGCGGTTAGGAATTCCGGAATCTTCAGGTCGCGACAGTTGACTTCCCATTTTCGACCGAGGATCCATTCCCTGAATTCCTTCCCGGTTCTGCGGAAAGGGTCACAAAGCAGGACCCTGCCCCCCCGGGCGACGTGATTTTTCCAGAATCTTTCCAGGTCGTTCCAGTCCTGGGAGTCGTAAATGATCTCGGCACCCAGGATGATGTCATAACGGCCGAGCGCGGGATGTTCCTCTTTCCAGTCCAGCAGTTCGAAGCGGCAGTTTTCCTTCCACCGCCAGCAGTTGATCTCTGAAAACAGTAACGCCGGTTGAGCGTTGTCAGCCAGGGTGACTGCCGCCCCTTCACACGCGGCAACAGCGGCGGTAAGTCCGAGTCCGCAACCAAGATCGAGGATGGATTGGTTGCGGACTTTGCGTTCCAGGACCAGGCGACAAAGGGCACGGGAACTTTGCCAGTCCTCTGCCCAGTAAGGTTGCCATTTCAACTGGCCTTCTTCATTGAGGTCCAGTGGCAAGTCGTCCGGGTTGGTAACCCGGGTAAAGCAAAAGGACTTTTCCGAGAATTGGACCTTTTCCGTGGTGAGGTGATACTCCTGTTGCAGCAAACCCAGGAGTTGAACATATCCCGTATCGGAAAGCAGTCCGGGGTCACCGGGTTGGGGAAACGGTTTCAAGTTCAGGCAACCTGTCAGTTGGTCAATGAATCTGGCAGGGTAGCAGTCATTCGGATTGGCCATCCATGCGGTGGCAACCAATGACAATAAAGACCCACGCACACAGGAACGCACAGGTCATGACACTCCAGACGATACACCAGAATGAGAAACTTAAATCGATCATGAATGTCAAATGCCCTCAAAAAAAGCCAGCTTTCATTTTCACCGGAATGATCCCGGACCTCAAGCTGACAAATACGGCGACGAAGCATTTTGGCGTTGGTTGAGGTTGATTTCTGTTCCTCCTTGCTTTTTCTGCTGCCCCTTCACGGCCAAACAGGCCCAACAACGTTGGGGCTGATCGTTGATAATCGGGTGAATCGGAGCGATACGCCCTGTTGTCCAAAGATCCAAAGCTAGTCTATCACAATTCGAACTTTGCCAACGAACTGCAGAAACGGGAGCCAGGAGAGGATCCTCCTGAGAATCCTGTGAAGTCTCCACGCTGATCGGTGTTTGCCGATCCTTCCTGTAATTGGCCCCGTTTCCGTTTGCGGGGCGGGGCCATTACAGGTCTGCCTCTCCAGTTGGCCGTCAGCAACTGTCTTCTGGTATGGATGGTTTTTCTTTTGCCGACGCTTTTCCTGCCTTGATCATCCGGCACAGGTGACGATCTGCTCCGCGGCAAATTCAGCGTCCGCTTTTGAAATGTGAAGGTGGGTCACGACTCGAACATGATGTCGGCTGAACGGGAGCGTTCTGACCCCTTTTTCTTCCAGTTTTTGAACAAAAGTTGTGGCGTCCAGTCCGCTCCGGTCGACGCGGAAGATCACGATATTGGTGTCGACCTGTTCCGGTTCAAGTTGCAGCTGAGAGGATTGGTTAACGGCATCCGCGATGATTCTGGCGTGTTCATGGTCATGCTGCAAACGGGCGACGTTGTTGTCCAAAGCGTAGAGTGCAGCGGAAGCCACAACGCCAACCTGACGCATCGCCCCACCCATCAGCTTGCGATGACGTCGAGCCGCCGCCACCTGCTCACTAGTTCCTGCGAGAGCCGAACCGATTGGTGCTCCAAGTCCCTTGCTGAAACAAACGCTGACCGTATCAAAGCAACTGGCCCACTGGTCAGCAGGGACTCCCGTGGCGACCACGGCGTTGAAGAGCCGTGCACCATCAAGGTGGGTTGCCAGCCCGTTTTCTTTTGCCCAATCGGTTATCTGAAGCACCTCTTCGAGGGGCAGGATCCTTCCGCCGCCACGGTTGTGTGTGTTTTCGAGGCATACCAGGCGTGTGCGGGCCATGTGTTCGTTATCAGGACGGATCTTGTCCCGCAAATCTTCGATTTTCAACAGGTAATCCCTGGCTGGAATCGGACGGGCAACCACACCGGGGAGTTGAGCACATCCTGCCTGTTCATAGTTGTAGATGTGGCAACCTTCCTCGCACAGGATTTCATCGCCCTGGACGCAGTGAATCCGGATCGCAATCTGGTTGGTCATGGTTCCGGAGGGCATGAAGATGGCTGCTTCCTTGCCGAGCACCTGGGCAATTGTCTTTTCCAGCTGATCCAGTGTTGGATCCACGTCAATGACATCATCCCCCAGTTCAGCACGGACCATTGCTTCTTTCATTTCATCGCACGGTAGCGTGACGGTATCGCTTCGGAGGTCAATGGAAGGCATAACTTGTTTCCGGGAAGGCAAATGTTGGTGAATCGGGGTCAATCGGCAATGGGACCGACGAGTGGTCATTCAATACGGCGATCATGTTTAGCAAGGGCCGGGGACTCATTGGCACGGTTTCCCGACTGCGTTGGGAATCTCACAATCGATCCAGGTTGAATCTTTTGTCATCCGGAAAATGAGCTCATGAAAAGGAAACCATTTTGCGATAAAAATCGAAAAGAATAACCAGCGGCATCCCAAAAATCTGGAAAAC
This sequence comes from Planctomycetota bacterium, assembly GCA_036336715.1. Taxonomy (GTDB): domain Bacteria; phylum Planctomycetota; class Planctomycetia; order Pirellulales; family Pirellulaceae; genus JABAAE01. The sequence continues at coordinate 17,635 of JAYZFP010000127.1, read as the reverse complement.
TCCAATTTTTCGTGGACGTACTTGAATATTTCAGGTTCAGCCGTAATAATCTGGGGTTTCGTATTCGCCGGAAAAACGCTTCCTTTCTGGTGAAACAAGCGGGTGTAGCTCAGTGGTAGAGCATCACGTTGCCAACGTGATTGTCGAGGGTTCGATCCCCTTCACCCGCTCTTCCAAACAGGACGTCAAAACCTGACGCGGAACAGGATGAATGCGGGACACTGAGAGGGTGTCCTTTTCGTTTTTTTGTACCGCCCTTTTTGTTTGCCATGGTTTTTTGCCATGGAACCAGGGATTGGCCAGGGTGCGGTACCATTCTGTCGGAATTCGCTGTCCGCCTTGATTGCGGGAGCAGGTCAGGCAGTCAGATTCGGTCACCGTTTTTTTGGCGTCCATTCATACACAACTGATAAAAAATTCGAGAAACCAGTCATGAGCGACTCTGAAAAGGAAAAACCTGAAGGCGCATCACCCGAGGTCGATACCGTCGACCAGGAAGTTTCACAGGAAATCCTCGAAAGTGGCGAAGAGCAAAAAGAACCTTTGAATCTGGAGGTTCAAGTCGAAACCCGCAGCGCCTGTGAGCGGCACGTGCTGGTCAAGATTTCCCGGGAAGACGTCGAGAGGTACTTTGCCAAGCAGTTCGATGAACTGCAACCCAAGGCTGAGGTTCCCGGGTTTCGACCCGGCAAAGCCCCCCGCAAACTTGTGGAAAGCAAGTTTCGCCACCAGGTCGCAGACCAGGTGAAAGGTGAGCTGCTGCTTGACTGCATGACCCAGGTCAATGAAGAGCAGGATTTTTCGGCGATCAGCGAGCCGGATTTCGATTTTGGTGCCGTTGAAATCCCTGACGAAGGTCCCATGACTTTCGAATTCGACATCGAAGTTCGGCCGGAATTCGATATCCCGGAGTGGAAGGGAATCGAGATCGATCGTCCGACACGGGAATTCGGTGAAGAGGACATCAACCGTCAATTGAAAAAAATCCTCGCCAAGTATGCCGATATGGTTCCCCACGAAGGCGAGGCTGAAATCGACGATTACGTCGTCGTGAACATGAAATCCCTCAAGGATGGTACCGAGTATGCTTCGGCGGAAGAGTTGACCGTTCAGGTGCGACCTTCACTGAGCCTGCCGGACGCCATTGTGGAAGATTTTGACAAGGCGATAGTGGGCGCTGGTGCCGGGGCCAAGAAAACTGTGACGGCCAAAGTCAGCGCTGATTGTGAAAACGAAGATTTGCGAGGCGAAGAGATCGAGCTGGAAGTTGAAATTCTCGACGTTAAACGCCAGGAACTTCCCGAGCTGGACACGGAGATGCTTTCCACTTTGGGTGGATTCGAAAGCGAGGAGGAAGTTCGGAAGACCATCCAGGGAGAACTGGAACGTCAACTGACTTACTACCAGAACAAGAGTATTCGGGAACAGATTGCGGGTGTTCTGACCGAATCGGCCGACTGGGAACTGCCCCCGGATCTGCTTCGCCGCCAGGCCAGCCGTGAGGTGGAACGAGCGATTTTGGAATTGAGGTCCAGCGGTTTCAGCGAAGCTGAAATCCGGGCTTATGAGAACGATCTGCGTCAAAACAGCATGCGGACAACGGAGAATGCGCTGAAAGAGCACTTTATCCTCGAAAGCATTGCCGAGGTAGAGACCATCGAAGAAACCGAAGACGATTTCAACCAGGAAATCGCAATGATCGCCATGCAGCAAAATGAATCGCCTCGCCGGGTAAGGGCCCGCCTTGAAAAGAAGGGGCAAATGGATTCGCTGCGTAACCAGATTATCGAACGGAAAGTTCTCGATTTGATCAAGGAGCATGCGAAATTCAAGGACACCGATTTTGACCTTGATGACGAGGCACCTGCTGCAGTTGATTTTTACGTATCCGGGGTCTCGGCAACGGCCATCCCGGAAGCCAAGTACGATGCGGGTGGTGATCAGCTGACCGCTGCGGGCAAAAAATAGCCCACGCCGCGTTCAGGTCAGGTTCTTTCCCGCGGATGATCCTTCGATGATTCCCGGGCGACCCGCCAGTGACACGGGGCGACTCGCCGATGATTCCCGGGCGACCCGCCAGTGACACGGGGCAAACCGTTGTCGGCCGGCCGGTTGGGGTGCGCGTTCTGTTTCCATCACCGGGTGGCGTGGCGAAGTGTCCGCCTGCGGCTGTCGAGGCCTGTGAGATGCCCCGCAGCATTTAAATCGGGTCCCGTCTGGCGGTGCCATATGCTCTCGGCTGGGCGTGGGATGTGGCTCGGGCAATATTCTCTTTTCCGATCATTGTGACGCGGAGAAACTGTTGAAAGCCGTCTTGTGACAACGGTTGAAAACAAGTACGGTTCAGGTGCCCGCTGTCCTGTCGCGCCAATATGCGAAAGTGTCAATCGTAAAAATTCAACAACCGCCGACCATTGCGAAAAGTCGCGCTGTCGAAGAGAATCGGTTTTTTCACCAGCGGCCATTGGATCCATGCGGTTTTCCGACGATTTGCCCCTGAGTCAATTCGTGACAACTCCGCCTTTCGCAGGCCGGATCTGCTGATTCGCGGATTCGACCTGACGGAAATCGCAGATACGATAGCAACACCTGAAAACTGACCGAGAGTACTGAGAAGGAAAAACTCCCTTGTTTGCGACCGACCATCCACTGAACGAGATTTCCAGCTCCTATTCCTACCAGCAGATGCAACGCCAACGTCAAATGACCCTTGGCGACATGTTGCTGGAGAACCGCATTGTTTTCCTGCAGGGTGAGATTCATACCGGGAATGCGAACGAGCTGGTGATGAAGTTGCTCTACCTGCAGAGCGAAAACCGAAAAAAAGACATCCATTTTTACATGAACTCGCCGGGTGGTGACGTGATTGCAACGCTCGCCATTTATGACGTGATGCAGATACTGACATGTCCCGTCGCAACGTATTGCGTCGGCCAGGCTGCCAGTGGCGCCGCTGTCCTGCTCGCCGGAGGAACTCAGGGGAAACGGTATGCTCTTCCCAACGCCCGGGTCATGATCCACCAACCCTACGGAGGTGTGAGTGGCCAGGTAAGTGACATCGAAATCCAGGCAGCGGAAATTCTCCGCAACCGTCAACGGCTGAATGAAATACTTGCTCAACACACGGGTAAGCCGATGGAGCAGATCGAAAAAGACATCGATCGCGATTTTTTCATGACTTCTGAAGAGGCCAAGGCCTACGGAGTCGTTGATGACATCACCAAGAAGCCGGAAGTCGACAAAGACGAAGACTGATCAAAGTTGACGCCGAATCGAAATCATTTCTGAACGAGAGAACATCAAAAATGCCTTACGTACCCTACGTTGTTGATAATTCGGGTCGCGAAGAAAGAGTTTATGACATCTACAGTCGTTTGCTCAAGGATCGGATCATCTTTCTGGGAACGCAGGTCAACGCTGACATTGCCAACTCTCTGGTTGCCCAGATGCTTTTCCTGCAGTCTGAGGATCCCAAATCGGACATCCACCTCTACATCAATTCGCCAGGTGGCAGTGTGGTTGCCGGCATGGCCATCTACGACACAATGCAATTTGTGACCTGCGACGTTGCGACCTACTGTCTGGGGCACGCTGCCTCGATGGGGGCCTTGCTCCTGACTGCGGGGGCTGCAGGGAAACGGCACTCACTTCCGAATGCCAATATCATGATCCACCAGCCACTGGCTGGCATGCAGGGGACAGCCGAAGAAATCGATATTCACGTCAAGGAGCTTCGCAAAACCAAGCATCGTCTCAATGAAATTCTGATCAAGCATACCGGGCAGTCGCTGGAATCCATTGAAAAGGATACCGACCGGGATAATTTCATGACGGCAGAAGAGGCGAAATCCTATAACCTGATCGACAAGGTTGTCTCGCACATGGATGAAGCAGGCTACGAGTAAGCAACCTTTTTTTCTGCATACACTGAATGCAAGCACGCCCTGGTGGCGTGCTTTTTTGTGTAGATTCGATCCAGTGGCCTCGCGTTATCCCCCCGCCGCGCCGCAAGCCTGCTCCCAGGCCTTTTGCGGTAGATACTTCGCGGTTGACTTGGTCCTGGTTTTTTTCCTATCCTCCGCGCTTTGCCACATCAAGATGGGGGGATTCCATTAAGGGTTCAAGTTCCATGCGGGCCAAACTGCAGAAGTACACAGATCGCCTGATCAGACGGGGATGGGCAGCGGGATTACCGGTGACGGGAATTTTTATCCTGCTGGCCTGCGGTTGTTCCCTTGGATCGAGGCACCCCGAGGTTCAGTTGGCCATGGAGATGTTGCGTGTGGAAAGGGACGCTGCAGAGGATCAGTTTTATGATTTGAAGCAGGAGCATGACGAAGCGTTGTGGAAAATCGAAGAGCTGGAAACGCAGTTAAAAGGAATCCAGGAAGCCCCTTCTGCCAAAGGGGTTTCCCATGAGTGGCTGGAGCCCCTGCAGGATTCCCAAGCCGGCCGGCAAATGGGAACCACGGTTGCCCATGTCGAGGCGATCTCTTTGCCGTCGCCGGACGCCCTGAATACGGGGGATTCGAACGGGCGTTTTTCCGAAGTGAAAGCGATCGAAATCGACCCTCATTTGACACGTGGATTTGACAGCCATGGAAAATCGGGTGATGACGGAATCGTGGTAGCCCTGAAGCCAGTGGATAAACAGGGTGATTTTCTTCCGATCGCTGCACCGGTCACAGTTTCCCTGATTGACCCTGCCAGAAATGGCATTCGGCAACGCGTGGGGCTCTGGAAGTTCTCCGCTCAGCAAGTTGCCAATCGGTTGGACTCCGAAAGTTCGGTTTTTCTGTTTCGCCTTCCCTGGCAGCGAGCCGCTCCCATTCACCCGGAACTCAAGCTGTTTGTTCGTTTTCAGGCCGATGACGGAAAACGGGAAGCCGAGATGGACTTTCAGGCGGTACTCGATGGTCAGCCCAGGTCTCGCTGGACCCCGATTTCCGGGGAAAAGAACGTGGCTGCAGCAAGCGATGGCCACCCACCTGCGAGGCTTCAACTGAAACAAACGGTCGTGGGAAAATCCAACGATTCAGAAGAGGAACCACCAGTGGACCGGATTGCCCGACCTGTTTGGTCTCCGATTCGATAATCGGCCCAGGATTTCCTGTTGTGACGCTGCCGGACAAAAATGGGCCGGTGCTTTTCCAAAAACTCCAGGGTTTCCCGGCTCGGCTGATCCTTCTGGAACAGAGGGCGTTCCAACCTTCGCACCGCGGGTCCCTGCATGTCACGGAACAAGAATTCCAGCCGAAAACAGCCTGCTGCCTCGCGGTCGACCGCTTCACGCGAACATTCCGATGATGCCAATTCACGTGGTGAACCGGGTCAAAGAAGAAAGCCCCGCTGGACACACAAAGCGCTGGCACTGCTTGTTGGCTGTCTGCTGTCCTTCGTCATTCTCAAGGTTTTCCTCCGCTGGTACGATCCCTTTGCATTGAGGATCAAATATGGCCGACTGTCTCTTCCCTGCAACAGAAAGCTGGTGATTGAAAATGACAGGATCGACCGGATTGACAAACGGATCATTCACACACGCAACTCGATCGGATTCCGGGGCCCCGATCCACAACCGGATTTTGATGATCGACTGACGATCATCACGGTGGGGGGAAGTACGACCGAATGTTTCTATCTCAGTGATGGCAAAACCTGGCCGGATCAGGTGGCCGGTCGCCTCTCCGGGGCTCGTGATGACATCTGGTTGAATAATGCCGGATTCGATGGGCACTCAACCCATGGGCACCTGTTTCTGTTGGAGAATTTCCTCGTTCCCCTCCGGCCACGGGTCGTCGTTTTCCTGGTGGGGTTGAATGATGTTGCCCACCAGGGGAACCGGTTTGACTCGGGACTTGCAGACAACCTCGACCTGAAACCAGACATGGGGTCCCGCATCTACCAGTCACTGGTCGAAACCTATGCCGTGTTCTCTGTCTATGACAACTGGCGTCGGACCAGCCAAGCTGATGAAAAAGGCCTCGTTCACTGGAACCTTGGACACGACCAACTGAAATGGAGCGCTGAAAACGCTCCCGCACTGCAAGCAGAACAAATCGAAGCTGAACTGGAAACACACCGAAAAACCTACCTCGAAAAGTACAAGAAGCAGCTTGAAGCAATGGTGGCCGTTTGCAAAAGGAATGGGATCCAACCCGTTTTCCTGACCCAGCCGGCTCTTTACGGGGACGCATTGGACGACGAGACAGGAATTGACCTCGGGCGAATGGCCGTTGGGCCGCTGAACGGTCTGGCAAAGTGGCAGACACTCGAATTGTATAATGGTGTTACCCGTGAGGTGGCCCGAAACCGGAAGGTACACCTGATCGACGTTGCCCGGAAAATGCCAAAAAGCACCCGGTTGTTTTATGACCACCACCATGTCACCAACGAGGGCGCTGAAACGATCGGTCGGATTGTTGCCGGGGAGCTGGTCGGCTATTTGGACAGGGAATTTCCTGCTAACTGACAGAGACGCCTGCGCTACCAGCCCATGACCATATTGGATTCGACAACTTTTCTGGCCTGTTCGAGATCCACTCCGGTTTCACTCATATAAAGTCTGATTGCGTGGACCTTGTCACCCGATGCCTTTGCCAGGCAGTCCCGGGCCACAGAACAGAGATCCACTTCGTCCTGAATTCCCAAAACGCTTTTGGAGATGACCCAGCTGTTTCGTGGACGTTGGATGACCCGTTTGATGTCCTCTTCCGGATAGGATTCCGCAGCAACACTCCGGGCCATTCCTTCATCATCGGCCCAGGTGATAATGATGTGACCATCCGTTTCGATTTCATAAAGTGGCATAACAGATTCCAGCAAACCAGTTGATTTGTTTTGAAAAATGGGACCCTGTTCGCCTGCTCAGGGTAATCCGGAAACGACTCAGTGAAAACGCGATCCAGCACGCTTGAGGTTCGTTGAATGGAAGCCCTGGCCCGGATACCTTGCCATCCAGACCCCAGACTCCTTCCAACAATCCCCATCCTACACCCTGACCGATAATGGTCGAGGTGAGAGCCCTTTTTTTGGGAATTGTGCGGGGACACACGTTTTGCGGAAAAAACCGCAGGATTGGTGTGTTTCCAATTGAATTTTGCCCGCTATGAGCCACGCCGGCTGGAAAAAAAAATGGACCAAATATAATGTAGAAAACGTATCAACCTCATTAAGCTGGTTGGAAATCCCTGCCTGCCGGTGACCCAGTTACCAACCGGTTTGGATCGACGCTTTCATTTTTTCATGAATTTACCCAGAACAGGCTGTTGATCGGACCCGTTTTTACCCGCGAAGCTGTAATTACCCCCCGGCGGCCCCGATTCTTTGTTTTTCGGTCGTTGTATGCGTTCCTGCTCTTTATCCTGATGAGCACCGCCTGGTTCGTGGTCAATGGAACACAGTTGATCACCAATGTGGGAGACCTGGCCCGTTTTGGAACCATCCTTTTCAACATTCTCTGTCCGCTGCAACTCGCATTGATCCTGTTTCTGGCGGCGGTTCAATCGGCCAGCGCCATCTCCCAGGAAAAAGACAAGAATACGCTGATCCTTCTGCTCCTGACTCGAATCAGCAACAGTGAACTGGTTCTCGGCAAGCTTTTTTCCAGCCTGCTCAGCATCGGCGTCATGCTGGCGACCGCTGTTCCCATTTTTCTCCTGATTGTCCTTTTTGGAGGCACCTCTTTTCAGCAGGTGGCATGGGTCTTTGTGGTCACGACGCTGAGCGCCATCGCCTCGGGAAGCCTGGGGGCGACACTCGGATTCTGGCGGGAAAAGACCTTTCAAACCCTTTCAATCACCGCGTTGGTGTTGATGTTCTGGATTGGGATCTGGGAAGCGGTCGCCTTCTCGGGAATCGAGGTTGCCGGTTGGACCTCCAACCGGATTGCGGGATCGTTCAGTCCCATTCGGGCCATCATGGCGGCCACCGATCCCGCCATCACGTTGACCTGGATAAGCACTGTATTGCCATTCTGCCTGGTTGCCCTTTTTGTTTCGGTGGCCTTGAATGCGATCGCAATCTGGCGGGTTCGAATCTGGAATCCCAATCGGGAAGTTCGACCAGGACAGCAGGAAGAAGAGGAAAAAAACAGTATTTGGGGTGCAGATCACGATTTGGAAGCGGAATCCGCAGGGGAAGCGGAGTCCGCCCGCTCAGCGCATGTTGATGCCCGTATTCGAGTGGCTTCCCAAAAGAGTCGCGCCGTATGGGACAACCCGGTTCTCTGGCGGGAAATGTGTACCTGGGCTTATGGCCGCAAGGTGCTGGTTGTGCAGGCGACCTATTGGGTGATCTTTGCGGGAGTGGTGGCCGCCATTGTCGGCATCCTGAATTCTGGCGTCTCGCAGGTGACAGCCCTTGGTGAGCTGATCCCTGCCTACGCCCAGCCGCTGGCCCCGTTTTTCCTCGTCAGCCTGGTGATCATCAACGCCCTGGCCGTCAGTGCGGTGACCAACGAGCGGGATGGGCGTTCGCTGGACCTGTTACTCGTCACCGACCTTTCACCGAGAGAGTTTCTTTTTGGCAAGATTGGCGGTGTTTTTTACGTGGCCAAGGAAATGGTCGCATTACCCCTGCTTCTTTGCGTTGCCCTTTGGCTGTTTGGCCAGGTTTCCCTGGAAAATCTGCTGTTTCTCCTTACCGGCCTGTCCATCCTGATTTTGTTTGTAACCATGCTGGGAATCCATTGCGGGATGGTCTATTACAACTCGAGACAGGCAATCGCCGTCAGCCTGGGAACGGTCTTTTTCCTGTTTCTCGGGATCATGACCTGCATGTTGATCATGATTTCCTTCAGCACCACCTCTTTCGAAAGCATGTTGGCACCTTTCCTGGCATTTATTGTCCTGGGAGGCATCGGTTTGTTTGTCGGATTGGGGCCCAAGAATCCTTCGTCGGCACTGGCCCTGGCCAGCGCTGCCCTGCCCATTTCCATGTTTTACGCCATCACCAGTTTCCTGATTGGTCAAACGACGCCGGTCTACCTGTTGTTGGTGACCGTTTACGGCTTCACCACGGCTGCCATGATGATACCGGCATTGAGTGAATTCAATATTTCCATGGGGCGTCAAAAGTCTTTCGACGATGAGTGATTTTTCTGACGCTGCTCCCTTTCTGGTCGCAATGGGAATCCTGATTTTCTGCTCAGGGTTCTTCTCCGCCTCCGAGGCAGCGTTCTTTTCACTTCGTGCCCGGGACCGCAAGATCCTGAAGAACGGTACCGGCAGTCAGCAATTGGTGGCCACTCTTCTCACTCGTCCTGACCGATTGTTGTCGGCAATTCTGTTCTGGAACCTGGTGATCAATGTTGCCTATTTTGCGCTCTCCTCGATCGTTGCCATACAATTGGGCAGCCAGCAGACCCTGGCTGCGTCTTTTGCCGGCCTTTCTCTGCTGTCGATCATTTTTTTCAGCGAGATGTTGCCCAAGACTTTTGCAGTTTTGAAACCTGTCAGTTTTGCCAGCTGGTTTTCAATTCCACTGTTTTACCTGGTGCGAATGATCGATCCGCTGATGCGGTTTCTTGACCAGATCAATCTTTTTTCACAGCGACTGATCTGGCCCTCGCTGGAAGAGGAAAAATACCTTGAAGTTTCCGACCTCGAAAGGGCGATCGATCTCTCCAATCAGGATCATCACATCATTGAGCAGGAGCGGGCGATCCTGCGAAATATTGTCCAGCTGTCCGATATCCGGGCGGATGAGTGGATGCGGCCCCGAAGCCAGTTTCGGTCTTTTCATCCACCCGTCCAGATTGCTCACCTGAATGGTGAGTTGCCTCCCAGCGGCTACCTGTTGATCACCGAGAAAGATTCTGAAGAAATCGAACGTGCCATACGTTTGAGGGACCGTTACGAGATCCCTGAACAGAATCTGGAGTCTCTTGCCCGGCCGGTTGCCTACGCGCCCTGGTCGACGACCGTCGCGCATGTTTACGAGTTGATGAGGAAGCAGGATACGGAAGTGGTGGCCATCGTCAACGAGTTCGGTGAAACCATCGGAATCCTGACCTTTGAGGATGTCCTGGATACGGTTTTCAATTACGAGCCCAGCCGTGCCAAGCGACTCCTGGACCAGAATCCGATACATACCATCATTCCGGGATCCATGTGGTTGATTTCGGGGATGACCAGCCTGCGGCGACTGGAGGAATTCGTGGGACAGGAGCTGCCCGAGTCCCAGAGTGTGACCGTTAGCGGAATTTTGCAGGAAGCCAAACAGAGAATCGCACAGGTCAATGATGCCTGCACCTGGGGACCGTTGCAGTTTCGGGTACTGGAAATGCCTCATCGCGGCCACATGCTGATCGAGATGACCCGTAGCAGCCCGGAGGAAAAATCATGATCTCCGTGCTGATCTTTTTTTTCCTCGGGATTTTTCTCAGTGCTTTTTTCAGTGGTAATGAAACCGGGTTCTACCGCGTAACCCGATTGCGGCTGGTGATGGATGGCCTGCGGGGAGACAAGGTCGCCAAAAGGTTGCTTTGGTTGACAAATAATCCATCGCTTTTTGTGGCCACCACCCTGATCGGGAACAACATCGCCAATTACCTGACCAGCCTGGCGATTGTGATGGGTTCCCAACGCCTGGTCGGGCAATCATCGATGATCATTGACATTGTAGCGCCAATCGCCCTGGCTCCGATCCTGTTCATCTATGGTGAATCGCTTCCCAAGAACCTGTTCCTTAAAATGCCCAACTACCTGCTGAGGAAATCCGGTTTGGCGTTCATGGTTTTCTTTGCCTGCCTGATACCGGTATCCAGTTTTCTGTGGCTGATCGGAAGGCTTCTCGAACGACTGGTCGGGCAATCTCCGGTCAAGGTCCGTTTGGCTCTCGCCCGGCAGGAGTTGGACGATATTCTTCTCGAGGGGCATGAGGCCGGCATCCTGCAGCAGGAACAGCGTGACCTTGCCAACGCGATGTTCAGCACGGTTGACCGGCAGATCCGTGAATTCGTCAAACCCATCTCCCGATTTCAGCTGAAAAACCCCGAGGCAAAACGGGGCGAAATCGTGGCATTTGGAAAAAAACGGAAGACGGGGATCGTGGTCTTGCCAACCGCCGACCAAAGCGAGGGTTACCTGAAAATCATGGATTTGCTGATAACAGGCGCTGAGCCACAACCGGAGCCCCTGCTGGAAGTCAATGAGTCCGAGCTGCATGGCAGCGTGCTGGTCAAAATGCAGTCCGGTAAAAAGCCGATTGCCCGGGTTGTGGATGGAATCGGTCAGCCTGTCGGTTACGTGACGATCAATGACCTGACCTCGGAAATGTTTCGCAGGTGAAGCGTGGCAGGTACTGGCACTCGCGAGAAAAGGTCAGCGGGCGAGGATGGTTTTCATCTGCTGGACGATTCCGGGTGTTTTGAGGTTCTGTTTTCTCTGAACCAGAAAAACAAAGTTGTCAGCCAGGACTTCATCCGGGTGAATGATGTAACCCGTGTTTTCACCGATTTGTTCGATGTAGGAAGGTGTGCCATTGGGTGAATGAAAAACAGGTTGCCCTTCCCTGAGTACCGGTTTCCAGTCGGCACCTGTTTTTTCAACGGTCAGCAACTGGAAGTTCATGTACTGAAAAAAGCTGCCCCCCTTCTTGGGATCGTAATCGGTTTTGGAAAACAGAAAAGGGACCACGGGGATTTTCTTTTCACCTGCCTGGATCTCAATGAAATAGTCGAGTGTCGGGCCATCCGGGTTGGTCAGTTTTCGTTGGGATAAAGGTTCGGGCAAACGAACTTCACCGCATGGTCGAAAGCCAATGATTGCATACAGTTTCCGCCTCAAGTCGGGATTCTGGTTGCTGAGGACGTGAAACAGTTCGTGGATCAACAATCTATCGAGATTGCGGGCAGAGCGTCCGAGCATGCCCTGCGGGAGAATCACGGTGGCCCCGCGGCAATAAGCTGCGCCCCCTTCTTCTTGTCCATCGGTAGTGACCAGAAGAATCCTTTTCGGAAAAGGGATCCGGTAGGGTTCCATTTTTTCAGCCGCTGACTGAATGGCCACAGTGATCTTTTCGACCTGTTCCTTTTTCCATTCGACCACATGTCGACTGGCAAATTTCAGGTACTCCTCTTTCGTCGGAGGTTGTTCCGCCTGCATTCGACTCTGGCGGTCAAATCGACTCATGGATCTGGCAAAGAGGTCATCTTTTTCCAGTGCCGCCTGACCCTGTTCCCGGCTGGCGAAAAAAATCTGGCTGTCAGCATGTAAACGGATCTGGGCGACCAGGGCTACCTGTGCTGATGACAGGAAAACCAGCGGAATGACGTACAGGATTCTTTTCATGTTGTTTCCCGGGTGGAGGTTTCAAATTCAACCGGAGATTGCCGGGTTGCGTGTCCAGCCGAAAGGCAGAGGATCTGTCGGGTGAGCGGGTTTGGCAGTTCTTAAGCGCCGATTCCCGCCAGCCAGACCAGCAAACCGATCACCGCAAAACAGACTGCCAGCGCCGCCAGGAAGCCGAGGATGTCCGATCTTCTTGGCCTGAGGGCCTCGATTTGGGTGCCGGGGAACAGTTTGCGGTCTTCGAATTGTTTGGGGTTGGCGTAAGAGTCTTCCAGCTGCTTGAGGTCGGTCTTCGGGTCGGGATGGACTTCGGTTTTCATTTTGGCGTAGTAACGATCGAGCGCCTTTTCACTGTTTCGGGGTGTCAAGTAACTGGCGACTATCAAAACCAGGAATGGCAGTAAGACCCGGGTCGGCAAGCGAAGGGTCTCCAGCGTTGCCCGGGATGCGCTGGTCAGGTCGAATCCGAGGTAGTGATAGATCAGGAAGTCGAGTTTGAAGAAACCGCTGCCGTGCATTTTTCCGGTGTGACGTTTTGTGACAATCGTCATGTTTTCTTCCCGGGATTCACTGACCAGCTCCAAAGAGGGTTCTCCCCTGGGGGTTACCTTTCCGGTAAAGAAAATGGGCGTTCCACCCGATTTCAAAACAACCTCAATCAAATCACCTACGGAGCAGTCAGGCGGCTCCGCCCCAATCCGTTTTATCAGCTCCGGATTGCCTTCTTCAGTGGCTTTTTGTATGGCTTTTTCCCAGGCCTCGTGCCTCGCTACGTCTGCGGCGGTCGCTTGGCGTGTAACGGTCCTGGTGACCAGGTGAGTTGTCCGGTTCCAGCTGGCATCCTCGCGAACACCCGGGAAGAGCAGCGGGATGATCATGGGCAGGATGAAAAAAAACAGGGTCGAAAAGCCGATTGTGATCCAGACCGAGGTGCGGTTGGTTCTCCTCCAGAACATACCCATCCAGAAAGGAGCGGCAAACAGAATGGGCAGTTCGATGGCGAGAGTGAATTGGGCAAAAACATCAGCCATGGTCATGGCCACCAGCGAGGCCCCGATGATGATGGTCAGTCCCGTCATTCTCGCGACTCTCAGGCTGTCCTTTTCACTGGCGTCCGGGCGAAGGTAGGCAGCATACAGGTTTCTCGTAATCAGGGCTGAGCTGACGATCATGTAGGCATCCGCGGAGCTCATCATGGCAGCCATCAGGCAGGCCAGCATCAAACCCACCAGTCCCAGTTTCAGCGGGCCCAGTATTTCCCTGGCGGCCACGCCCCAGACCAGGTCCGGATCGGCTGCCAGTTCCGGGTTGCCAGCCAACAGTGCCAGGGCGATCAGGGCAGTAATTGCCCAGCCCACGGTACAGAGTCTTTTGAGGAAATTTCCAACGACCAGACCAATGCGTGCTTCACTTTCACTCCTGGCCGAGCCTCCCCCGGTAGCGATAAAGTGTGGTTGAACTACGATGCCAACCATCGCCAAAAGGGTCAGGGCAATAATGTACTGCAGTGGGAATTCCCCGGCACTGGGACCATTGAACAGGCTGAAATAGTCAGCTGCGACCCGTTGATGCATGATCTGGAATCCATCCAGAAAAGACTGGGTTTCCGGGTCTCCGAACTTCTTGACCAGTTCCCAGAGACCGTAAGGGATCAGGAGGACACTCAACAGAATGATGAAAACTCCCTGGATCAGGTCGGTCCAGTAGGCTGCGGTCAGTCCGCCCAGTACGCCGTAGATGATGACGATTCCGGCCAACAGGGGAATCAGTACATATTTCAGTTCCAGTCCGGCGAGTTCGTCAAACCCCAGCAGGGGCGCGGCAAATTTTGCGATCGCCGACAACATGGTCGACAGGTAAAACATGTAGAAAACAATGGCGAAAACTGCGTAGGCCGCGCCGAGCGACCTTGATTCGTATCTTTCGACAAACCAGTCGCCAAGTGTGAGGTGTCGCATTCGCCGGTACCAAACCGCCGTGATCCAGTAGACCGGTGTGACGAACAGCCACATCAGTGCCGACCAGACGCCGCTCAGTCCGCTGGTCCACCCGGTACGACCAACCTGGACCGGTTCATGGGCCCCCGTGCCGGCGCCGAACGCTGCAAACGTCTGCAGCAGCTTTCCGAATCCCCGTCCCCCCATGAAGTAATCTTCCTGTCCCTTGACACGTTGCATGGCCAAAAAGCCAATGACGATCATGCCAGTCAGGTAAAAAAATACCACAAGGTAGTCGATCCAGATCATCCGGTTTTCTCTTGGGTGTGATGGGCTGGTTGGTAGGGCCGGGTGGCAGGTGCGCGGTAGAAAGGCCCTGCGATGGAAGGCGGTCGGGCATGAAATCCAAGACCAGAAAGAGTTTACCGGCTGGAAAGGCCCCTGTCGAGTTTCTTCGTTTGATCAGGTGCTGGTCACGGATCGACCAGCCTGTTGCCCCAAGGGAATAACCGGCAGGGGTGGCACGGCGTGGATTCCGACTGTTCGGAATGGTGCCGGCATCAGGCTGCCTGTTCTACGGTTTCGAGAACCGGGCCCCATCCAGTTTCAGGTTGAATTCGATCTTTTCCAGTCGTGAAGAAAACGATGACTTGCTGGTCAATACTTCAACGCGTGACTGATACGGGATCTGGACACCCTCTTTTTCGGTGTACTCTGAAAAAGAAATACGCAGGAAACCCGGAATGAAAATCCCTTCGATCAACTTGGTCCTCGAGTTGAGAAAAACTTCCATCGGATTGTTGACGATATTGACCTTGTGGCATTCTTTTCCGTTGAACTCGCCGGGAGAGGGAGGCTTGAAGGCCGCATTGCCAAAGATCTCCTTGATGGAAAACAGAATGCTGATTGGCATCGCAATTTTGTCAAGTGAAAGTTCAATGTCGTTCGAATCCCTCAGAGGTTGAAAGGTGTTTTTCCGCCACCCCTTTTGTTTTTGCCAACCCTTGGACTCTTCGAAGCCGACAACCGTCAGGTCCACGCGTCCCTGATCACCGGCCAGATCATAAGCTTCGACGATCGTTCCACTGGAATTTCCCGTTGGAGCTGTTGTCCTTACCGAGCTGGATCTCCGGTAAGAGCGGATTTTCTTGATAGTGGCAGCCCCGCCAGTGGCTTCGATATGGGCGTCGATCAGGTTTTTGGCAGTCATCTGCTGGAGCCCCCCGGGGGAATCTGCCTGCTGCGAACCCGTCTGCCCAGTCGGTTCTTTCCGGTTTGCAGATTCTGCGCCGGTTGTTTCCCTGGAATTGCTGTCCTGGTCGGATTTCCCCGGTCCGGTGCAACCGCAAAGAGCTGGCAGGACCAGGGAACCGGTGATCAACAATGTCTTGAGCGAGGGAGAATGAAACAGGAGATGCATCATTGGTTTCGGGACCGTTTCCATGATTTTTCGCAATGGCAATTCAGATGATTGGATGCCGGGGCGTTTCGGTAAAAACCGGACTTCGGGCAAAGGATTTGCGGCACCGGATCAAAATCCTTGCCAGCGCATTGTGTAATGAGTTGGGGACATCGTCAACTTGTCCGGATCAATCGGGCAATTCAGATCCGGGCCAGAAGGATGGCATATCTGAAAAGGCCCCGGCCTGTTGTCCCATGAGAATTTTGGAATCCAATGTTTGAAAATGCCCCTTACTCGGGCCATTCAAATTCTTCTTCCTTTCCGCCAACATCCATGAATTGACCGCATTTTGGGCAGTCCTGAACGGTGCCCCGGAAACGGCCTTCAAAAGTGTTCACCTCACCGCATGATTCGCAGGTTGCCTGCACGGGGCCCAGTTCAGCTGCCTGGGACCGGTTCTCTTCGCGTTCCGTCAAGAGCTGGCAGGCTGTATTGAATTGTGACTCCTCCTTGACCCAGACCTGCCATCCGTCAGCTCTCGCGGTATCCTGCGAAAAGCTGATCCCCACCGGAATGCCGAGCGTGGTTGTGTCCATCAGGAGAGTCTGGATACCGTGACTTTCCAGCCAGAGAGAAACACCGATAGCGGAGGCCTGTGTGGTGGTAACGTAAACACATCGGTTGTCTTTGGGCATGGAGTTCCTGCCTGGCTGCTCAAACGGACCCGATAGTCGAAGCCGGTTCAGCTGTTTAAGATAAATATTTGTCACATCATCAGCTTAGCAGAAACAGAAATGAACCAGCGTCCCTCCATGACCGACCAGGCTGTTCCGGCATCGATGGAGCCGACCGAAGGTTGGCATTGCACTCACTATTATTACGCTTTTGACCGTGCGACGTTGGCGCAGTTGCCCGAATCCAGCGTTGCCGAAGGAAAGGCGGAACTGGTCGCCGCGTTGGACAGTGAGCAGGAAAACGGACCACAAAGATTGCAGACCAGCCTGGTCAGCGGCCACAAGGCCGATTTTTCACTGATGATCATGGACCCGGATCCGCTCCGAATCGACAGCGTGAACCAGCGTGTTCTTGCCAGTCGCCTCGGCCCGGCAATCCAGCCGACCTATTCGTTTGTCTCCATTTCGGAGATTTCCGAATATGTTCCCTCCGTGGAAGAGTACGCTCGCCGAATTGTCCTCGAGGGTGAGGTGGAGGGTAGCCCTTCCTACGAAGCCAAGGTCAGGGCCTACGAGGGGCGATTGCCGGTAATGAACCGGCAGCGGCTGACCCCGGAATTTCCCGATTGGCCGGCAACCTGCTTTTACCCGATGAACAAGAAGCGGAAAGTTGGAGAAAACTGGTTCCTGGAGCCATTCTCCAAGCGGAACGCGATGATGTCGGAGCACGCCCGGAGCGGCATGAAATTCATGGGCAAGGTCACCCAGTTGATCACCGTGGGGTGTGGGCTGGAAGACTGGGAATGGGGAGTGACTCTGTGGGCCCGCAATCCCGAATTCCTGACCGACATCGTGTACGAAATGAGGTTTGATGAGGCGAGCGCCCGTTACGCCGAGTTTGGCCCTTTTTACACGAGTTACATCTGTAAGCCTGACGAGATGCTTGAACATTGCCGAATCTGATCACCTGTGCGGATTCCGATTTGCAGAAACAAGACGCCGTCGTGCGGTTTGGCCGAAGCCCGCTGGTCCGGATGGAAGACAACCATGAAAAATCTGTATGGCAGCCACCGGAACGGAAGAATGAATGTCACGATCTTTAGATAAAATCCTGGTGGTTGATATTGAATCGACCTGCTGGGAGGGCGGTTATGCCCAACGGGGGCAGATCAGTGAGATCATCGAGGTCGGTCTGTGCACCCTGGATGTCAGCAAGCTGAGGCGGGAGGACAAGTGTGCCATCATGGTCAAGCCCATGAAATCCCGGATCAGCGAATTCTGCAGCGAATTGACCTCGATCACGCCTGACATGGTTGAGTTGGCGAAGCCGCT
>JAYZFP010000126.1:0-5584 GCA_036336715.1 Planctomycetota bacterium | reverse complement strand
GGCTCCACAGCCGTTGATGGCAAAAAATCCGCCGACAACGACCACGATACCGATTGATAGAAAGGCCAGATTTTTCATTCTTACTCCAAGTTACGGGAACCATGCCCTTTTAGAGAACTTCACCCCGCGCTGCGGCAGGGGCAATAATGTCTTAGTGAGAAGATATTCGCTGCAGACAGCGGAATATTAGATTTTATCCTACGTAACCCGCCGATAAATTTGCAATAATCGTCTCTGGAATTCGAAGCGATTATTGCAAAAGAACCCGGGGAATGCCCAATTGCCTTCAACTTTCCCGACTGAGAACAAGTTCCAAAGGCTGGATTGGGCTTCCATCGGATGAGCCAACCGGTCGACAGCGTTTTTGCCATGAGCCGAAAAAAGGAAAAAGCCCCCGACCTGGTGATCGACGACGGACAGGTCTATCAGACGTCCGAGCGTTCATCGCCTGCCAAGCCGAAACGCCGGAATTTTCTGAAAGGAATGACCCGGCGTCTCAAGCCAATCTACATTGGCCCCTTGAAGCCCGATCAGTCGGGCATGCTGAACCTGCGCGGGCACCTGGGGTTCATGGTGGCCTGCCTGGCGGTTGCCGCTGCTGGATTCGCCATCTTCGAAGCGATTCCGCTCCTGGCAACGCGTGGGTTTTACTGCCCTTCGATCGCCGTGCCATTCGGTCTGCTGGCCGTTGGCCTGGCGAATTCCGAGTATTCGGCCATGCGTCATAAATCGATTGCCCGCCGGACGGTGAATGGCCGTCTCTGTCAGTTTGGCCTGGTTCTGGGAGGGATTGCTGCCCTGGCTGGCGTTTGCATGAATGTGCTGGGAATCGTTTTCTATTTTGGTCAATAAGCCAACGGCCCGTGGCGGTCGTCTACTTGAGCAACCTCCGGAACAGCTTCAGTTTCCCTTCGTCGTAGGGTGGATAACGGAAGGGGAGATCCAGGCGTCGACTCCCGGTCATGATCCCTTTCTGGTGGGAAAATTCATCAAAAGAATATTTTCCGTGGTACCGACCCGTGCCGCTCCAGCCGACTCCTCCAAAGGGCAGGTTGGGATTGGCCAGGTGAGCCACCACGTCATTGATGCATCCACCGCCAAACGGAATTTTCTGGATGGTTTTCTCATGCAGTTTTTGGTCGTTGGAAAAAAGGTAAAGCGCAAGTGGGTTCGGGTGTCGGGCCACAATTCCGGGGATTTCTGATTGATCATTGAAGGTGACCAGCGGCAGGATGGGGCCGAAGATTTCCTCTGACCAGAGGGGATGATCTTCCCTGTCGGCCGACACCAGCGTTGGTTCGATACGTAAAAGCGATTCGTCGTAGCGGCCTCCAATGAGAACCCGGGAATCCTCCAATTGACCAATCAGTCTGCGAAAGTGGTTGAGGTTGACGATCCTGGCCAGGGACGGGCTGGAGACCCTCTCCTGCCCATAGAATCGTTCCAGTACTTTCTCCATTTCCGCAAGGAATTCTTCGCGAACCGAGGAGTGCAAAACCAGGTAGTCCGGCGCCACACACGTTTGTCCCGAGTTGAAAAATTTTCCCCAGGCGATCCGCTTGGCCGCCAACTTGACCTGGCTGTTGGCATCCACGATCGCCGGTGATTTGCCACCGAGTTCGAGAGTTACCGGAACCAGTTGCCGGGCAGCCTGTTCTGCGATTGACTGACCGATCCGGGTGCTTCCGGTAAAAAAAATGTGATCAAAACGCCTTGCTTGCATCATGGCCGGGATCGCTTGCGAACCTTCTCCCTGGAAGACGGCAACAAAGTCCGGTGAAAAGAGCGACTCGATGATTTCCTGGACAAGCCGGGCGGAACAGGGAGCCAGTTCGGATGGTTTCAGGTTGGCGGTTTTTCCGGCGGCAATCGAACCGATCAGGGGCGCCAACAGCAGGTGGACAGGATAATTCCAAGGTCCGATGATCAGTGATGTCCCTTTTGGAGACGGCACAATTTTGCTTTTTGAGGGAAAGAGGAAGAAGGGCGTTTTCACCCGGCGGGGCTTCATCCATTTTCTGAGGTGCTTGATGGCATGGCTCAATTCCGCGTACAGGAAACCGATTTCACTGCCGAATGCTTCGGTGGACGGTTTTCCCAGATCTCCCTCAAGGGCTTCGAGAATTCGGGGTTCAAATCGTTGGAGGCCTTTTTTCAGCTTGACCAGTGAATCCAGGCGAAATTCGCGGGGCAGAGTGGCCCCCGAATCAAAGAAGGACTCCTGGGCGTCAAAGCATCGATTGAATCCCTGCTGGTCAAAATCGAACTCCATCAATCAGTCCAGTGCAGGTGGTTGACTGGACGAAGGGGAACCTGGCGACGGGGTCTGCGGCTCATTGTCCTGCCTTTCAGATCCACCCGTTTCGATGTTTTCGGCGGGATCAAAATTTCCGGGATCCAGCGAAACCTCCTCCAGTTCCTGTACCTCATTGTCCAGATCCATGCCCGTCGGAATATCCGCATCGACATACTGGACATGGTCGTTGTCCTGGAAGGGAATGTAGTCCTCAGGCAGCTGGTCCTTGTTCGAGGCCAGGGCTGCAGTTTCCCGATCGATTTCGTCACGGCGGTCCGATTTTTCCCGCGTGCGGAAAAACAGTCGGATCGGAACCTCGCCGAAAGGCAGCTCGTCCCGGATCACGCTCAGCAGGTACCGGCGGTAGGTATTGTCGAAGGAGTCAGGATCATTACAAATGATCACGATTGTCGGTGGTTCACTGGAGACCTGGGTTGCATAGAAAATTTTCGGACGTCGACGGCGAATCAAAGGTGGAGGGTGGTGCATCAAGGCCTTTTTTAACAGTCGGTTCAACTCCCCGGTGGAGACACGCAAGCGGGACTGTTTGAAAAGCATCTGCGCGTGGTTCAGCAGCTTCTTGACATTCCGGCCGGATTGACCGGTGATGAAGGCAATCGGGCAGTAGGAAAGTGTGGGGAAATTGTCCCGCAGGTAATCAGACCATCGCTGGGTAGGCAGGTCGTCTGCCAGCAGGTCCCATTTGTTGACAACGAAGATGCAGGGTTTGTTCTGATCAGCGATGTAATTGCAAAGCTTGCGATCCACCTTGCTGATGCGGGAAGAAGCGTCGAAAAACATCAGTGTCAGGTCAGCAAACCGGATGCTCCGCTGCGCCCGGTGCGTCGAATAGAATTCGATGTCCGTGCGGACAGATTTTCCTTTCCGCAATCCGGGCGTGTCAATGGCGACAAATGTTTTTCCGTCCAGCTCAAAACGGACGTCCACGCTGTCACGCGTTGTTCCGGCAACTTCGCTGACAATCATCCGGTCCGATTCGGTCAGCGTATTGATAAAGGTACTCTTGCCGACGTTCCTACGCCCCACGATGGCCATCCGCAATTCCGGATCGGCCGTTTCGGCCTGGTCGACGGGCGATGACTCGGGGAGTTGCCGCGCGATTTCCTCCACCAGGTCCCACTTGTTGCGATTCTGGGTGGTGCTGGTCGTTATGAAGTCGCCAAATCCGAGCGAGTAGAATTCGTTGGCATCTTCTTCCAGTCGCTGGTGATCTGCCTTGTTAACGACCAGGATCACCGGTTTTTCCGTGATTCGCAGCCGATCGGCGACGTGCTGGTCGAGAGACCGGATCCCGGCCTGTGCATCAACAACAAACAGGATGACCGATGCGGTATCGATGGCGATCTTGATTTGGTCCTCGATCTCCACTGTCAATTTGTCGACATCGTTGATCCCAATCCCACCGGTATCGACGATTTCGAAATACCGATCCTCCTCGTACATCATGAAATTCATGCGGTCCCGGGTGACACCGGCAACATCATCGACGATCGCCAGCCGGCGACCGGCCAACCAGTTGAAAAGGCTTGATTTGCCGACATTGGGTCGGCCGACAATGGCAACTTGAGGAATGGACATGGCAAGTATTTTAAGTTGGCGAGCCGGTAGTCATAATGGCCAAAAGGGGAATTTGATCCAAGAATTTCCAATTCGTCCACAACTGGGTGGGGATCGGTGAACCTGGCGGGTCCGTTTGATCCCTGAAACCGGTAGGGGTGGTACCATTTGGGCGAAGAATGACAGTTCGCGGCTGATGTCGGCTCGTTCTTTCCGCTGGCCACGCCGATAATTTTCAAAACACTGGTTTGTCAGGCGAGCGGTCCCGGAGTTTTCCAGCCTTCGGTGTCGTCCCCATTCAAATCTCGACGAGTCCTGATGCCTTGATTTCGATTAACCTCAATCCCGAGAACCGTGACCTGAGACTTTTCAGCGGCTTGCTGGTCCCGTTTTCATTCCTGGTCGGTTACCTGGTTCAGCATTACCTGCTGATGGAATCGGCTGGCTGGGGCGTGACGATCCTGCTCGCCACGGCCGGGCTAACGGGGCTGATCCGGCCCGGCTGGATTCGCTGGCTGTTCGTGGGCTGGATGATCCTCGCATTTCCTTTTGGCTGGGTGTTTTCGCATCTAATCCTCGCGGTCATTTTTTATGGCATCTTTTTTCCGTTTGGTCTGGTGGCCCGCTCGCGTGGCTACGACCCGCTGCAGCTCGCCAGAACCGAATCGGATTCCTTCTGGGTGGACCTGAGTGTCGAAGAGCAGGAGGTCGCCGTGAAGCAGGCTTCCGAACCGGAAGTGGTGAAAAAGAGAATGGCGAACAAGGCCCGTTATTTTCGTCAATTCTGAAAATCCGGTTTCCCACCCGGTGTTTTTTGGCAGACGCGTGTTCAGCTTTCGCTCGGCTTGGGGTCGGGTTTTTCGACCGGGGGTTTTGTTTTTCCTTTGCTGAGCCGGCCAAACCGCAAGATGGATTTTTTTCGCAGTGCGGCAACACAGATTTCATTGCGATTGAAGGCTAACTGCCGTGCCCGGACAAACCCAAAGCCCATTCCGCGAATCCGTTCAAGGTACTGCTCCAATTCGTGGATCAGTTTGGGCTGCAGGAGTTTCAACGTGATGATCATTCCACGAACGTTCAAATGCTGATTGGTCACGATTTCCTCGATGGTGTCCAGCGAGTGTTTTGGCGCGACGTTGGAGTCTGCAAACAGCCAGTTGGCGTCCGCCAAATCCTTTTTCCTCACGTCGGCTCCCCGTTTTCGAATCTGGAAAAAGTTGGGGTGATCTCGGATGGAATCCTCTACCAGGGCAGGATCGATTCCTACAACTCTCAGCCCTTCTCCCAGCAAAGCCTGAGCGGAGCCACCGGGTGCGCAGCCAATTTCAATACAGGTTTCCCCCCTGCGAAAGGGGAAGCGACTCCAGATCATCGACTCCCGGGCTTTGAGATAAGCCCTCGAGACCAGCTTTTCCGGCAAACGAAATCCAATCACTCCCCCGGGCCAGCATTGCTGGGGAGTTTCTGCCCGGTGGGTTGCGTACCAGATTTTCCCCCTGTCGACGGTGATCAGATCGAGGACATGATGCCCTTTTCTCGCCGGTTGGTTGATTTCCAGCGACAGGCTTTTGGTGAACTCGTCCAACGATGGCTGTTCCGGATGAATGAAACCTTGCTGGTGGTCGGGGTGACGACCAAGCAGCAGGTCATCATTCTGATCTCCCAGGTTGCGATTCCAGGCATGGATGGTTCTGATTTGAAACTCCTTGA
>JAYZFP010000125.1:0-22668 GCA_036336715.1 Planctomycetota bacterium | reverse complement strand
GAAAAAGCAAAAATCTTTCCGGGCGCCCGTTTTCTGGTAGGTGCCGACACAATCGTTCGAATTGCCAACTCCCACTACTACCCGGGCGAAGACGGATTTCGGAAGGCGATCGAATCCATCGGGCAAAACGGATGCCGTTTTGTGGTTTTTGGCCGGGTTCAAAAAAAACGTTTTCTCTCCCTGGCAAATCTGGATTTACCGCAGGAACTTCACCTGCTTTGTGACGAAATACCGGAGGCAGATTTTCGACGGGACATTTCATCTACCGAAATCCGCGAACAAAACACGGCGGAATGAACCCATTTTCCAAGAGTAAAATGATGATTGAATTTTCTACGGCCGTTACCGACTCGGTAGACCAAACCGGGGTAAAAAGCCGGGAATTCGCTGAAAGAATCAAGGAGCTGACGCGTTGCGAAGCCTCGGTGACACTTTGCCTGGATGGCAACCTGGGCGCCGGAAAAACCACTTTTACCACCGGTTTTTGCTCCGGTTGGGGAATCGCACCGGAGGAAATTTCCAGCCCCACTTTTTCATTGCAGAACATCTACAAAGCGGAACTGGACGGCCAGCCCATCATCATCAATCATTTTGATTTTTACCGACTGAATGACGAAGACGAGCTGTTTGAAATCGGTTTCGAGGAGACCGTTCAACAGCCGGGTATCCACATCGTGGAATGGTCCAATCGCTTTCCCCAGTGCCTCCCGAAACAAAGAATCGAACTTTTTCTGACTGCATTGGGCGAAAATCGGCGAAAAATCACCTGCCGGGCTTCTTCCGAACATTATCGAAAATACCTGGTTTGAAACGGAACCCGTGTGCGGGCCGTTTCATCAACCGCCGCAGATCATGGAAATGGTTACCTGCAGCGCCCCGGCAGCCGTTATGATTTAGATTCTGTCTGGCCTGTTTTTCCGTCGCCGGGGTTCGCCGGCGCACTCTTACGGGAGCGATTTTTCAATCGAAACGTAAATGTCAATTCGTTTGATAGTGGTGGATGACCACCCGGTGGTGCTGCGGGGCCTGCAAACACTGTTTGGGGGGACCGAATTCGAAATTGTCGCCGAAGCCTCTTCCGCGGAACAGGCATACCAACTGGCCAACAGTGTGGAAGCGGATGTTCTGCTGCTGGACATTCGAATGCCGGACGACGATGGACTGGAATGCCTCAGTCGTCTCAAGCAGGAAACGCCGGACCTGGCAGTCCTGGTTTTCTCTGCCCACGCAAATCCGACCTACATTGCCCGCGTTATGTCAATCGGTGCTGCGGGCTACCTTCTCAAGGGTGATTCCCGGAAAACTCTGATGCAAAGCATTCGCCGGGCAGCGGCAGGTGAAACCATCTGGAAACGTGAAGACCTGAGACGAGTCACCGGCGCGTTGGCCACTCCCAGGTTGAACCTCGATATCGAAGCGCCCCTGACCCAGCGGGAAAGCGAAGTACTCAGGCAAATGACTTTTGGACACACCAACAAGGATATCGCACGTTCCCTCCAGATTTCCTACGAGACAGTCAAGGAGCATGTCCAAAACATACTCAGGAAAATTGGTGTCTCTGACCGAACTCAGGCCGCCGTTTGGGCCGTACGACAGGGGATCGTCTGAATCACCGCACGCGCCGTTTGAGCCCCGGTTTTCACTCGACGCCAAACAGAATTTGCGAACTTCAAGGAAACACCGCCCGGTCCCCCGGTGGCTTCTTTCGTGCTTAAAACCCTCCCTGCGGAATCCGGGCAACTCCCTTTAAGACATCTCGGAACCTTGTTCGACCCAAAACGGCTGGACATGACAACCCAGTTTCCAAACGCCAATCCGGTGACCTTTTTCCGGCAACACCCTTGGCCGGTCATTGGTCGAGGTGGCAAAATGCAGAAAGCCATTCCAACGAAAGTCCCTCCGACAAACAGGTAACGTCCATGGCCTCACGATTCAGGATCAAACAGATTTCTCCGTCCGAAGAACGGTTCCAGTACCGATCCCCCATGAAATTTGGAGGACGGGTCGTTGAGGATGTCGTTGTCTACCACGTTGATTGTTGGCTGGAGAATGATTCGGGGCAAACCGTGCAGGGACACGGTTCGATGACGATGGGAAATATCTGGGCCTGGCCCACCCAGGACCTGCCGGCCGATCAGACCCTGAAGATCCTCGTCGAACTGGCCAACCGGATCAATCGGGCAGCAGAAAACCTCGATTGGTTTTCCCACCCCATGCACCTGATGCACGAGTTCGAATCCTCCTACAGGGAAATTGCCAAAACTCTTGGAGAAGACGAAAAAATCTCCGAGACCATTCCCCACCTCGCCAGCCTGGTCGCTGCCAGTCCTCTGGACGCTGCGATCCATGACGCTTTTGGAAAATCATTCGGCCTGAATTCCTTTCAGACCCTGGGGCCCCAATTCCTGCCGGACGATCTTTCCTGCTTCCTGGACGATCAGTTTACCGGTCACTACCTGTCCGATTACGTTAGGGAAAAACCTCAACCCGGTTTGCCGCTCTACCATTTGATCGGGGCCCTCGACCCGATATTTGGAGATTGGGGCAAAACCAGGAGCGGCGAAGAATTCCCATTGCTTCTCGGTGACTGGATCGCGCGCGATGGCTTGACCCATTTGAAAATTAAGCTTGCTGGAGACGATTTCGATTGGGATACCGAGCGTGTTCTCGACATCGATGCAGCCGCCTCCATCGTGCAGAAAGAAAGAGGCTGCGAAAACTGGTGCTATTCCCTCGATTTTAACGAAAAATGCTCCAGCATCGATTACGTGATTGAATTCCTTGATTACATCAAACTGCGAAACCCCCAGGGATTTGATCGGATTCAATACATCGAACAGCCCACCCACCGGGACCTCAAGAAAAACCCCCAGAACACCGTTCACGAGGCGGCAAAGATCAAACCGGTCGTCATTGATGAATCGCTCCTCGATTACGAATCGCTGCTCCTGGCCAGGGAGCAGGGATACTCGGGCATTGCCCTTAAGGCCTGCAAGGGTCAAACCGGATCCCTGTTGATGGCCGCCGCCGCACAGAAACTTGAGATGTTTCTCTGTGTACAGGATCTGACCTGCCTGGGACACAATTTCCTGCATTCGGCCAGCCTCGCAGCTCACATTCCAACGGTCGCGGCCATTGAAGGCAACGGCAGGCAGTACTGCCCGGAGGGAAATGAGGAATGGGCCCGCAACTATCCGGATCTGTTTTTCCCGAGGGAAGGCCGCATCGCGACTGAAAAACTGGACCGTGAGGGGCTTGGCTTTTGAGATTCCCGGAATCCACACCAACCAACAGTTCTCTGATAATCTGATAGCACCCCCAGCTCAAATGGAGAAACTGCCAGTGTCAGATCCCAACCATTCCCATCCTTCCAATCCGTACCAGGTGCCTCCGCAAACGCTGTCCCAGGCGCCAGCAGCTCCCTTCCAGGGCTCTCCCCCTCCACCGCAATCCCCACTGGTGATTGCGCCCTTTCAGCCGATCGCCGGCCTGGGCAAGGCAGCCATGATTCTTCTCGTGCTGGGGGCATTGGTCGATTTGCTTTCTCTTGGGTCCAGCGCAATGCAATGGGCACTTCTCAATCAAATCAAAAACGGAGGCGAAATTACCGAGGCAGCCGCCCAGGCAAACGATGTCCGTGAAATGCTGATCGGACTGGTCACCCTTCTGGTGTACCTGGTCACGGCAATTGTCTTCCTGGTCTGGTTCCACCGGGCTTACAAAAACCTGCCAGCATTAGGCGGTCGCAACCTGGCGACCACTCCAGGCTGGGCCACTGGCTCCTTTTTTATTCCAATTCTCAACCTCTTCCGGCCCTACCAGGCAGTTGCGGAAATCTGGAAAACGGTTGCGCCTCCGGGGCGGCCGCAAACCATCGTCATCGGTTCCTGGTAGCTGGCATGGATTGCCGCCAACATCATCGGCCGGGTGGCCTTTCAACTCTCCATGGATGCCGAGACGATTGACCAGATGCTGCTCGCTACCCAGGGAGACATGGCCAATTGCGTTGCGGGGGTCGTTTCCGGTTTGCTGGCACTCGCAATGGTCAGCAAGGTCACCTTTGCCCAGCAAGCGAGGTACCAGCGACTTTATTCAAATCAAAATGACCCGGGCGGTTCCTATTCCCACGGCACCGGATCGGCTGGATTTCATTCCGGTATCCAAAGTTCCTACCCGGGTTCCGCCAATCCAAACCCGCCTGGAACCCCTCCCTTTAACGACATTGCCAACCCGCCCCAGGGAAGTCCGCCCGGTTCTTCGTTCCCGCCGGGCAATTTTCCGCAAAACTAGTTTCTTACCTGGCTGCTTTCCGGGAAGACCGACCAAATCGACCTCATACAGGAACCGATCCTTTTTTTTCAAATCGGTTTTGCCGTTGGGATAACACTCAAGAGGGCGCTCCTCGCCTGGCGAACTTCTCCTTTCGCCAGACACGGACATTCACCAGACACAGCAAACAGAGACCTTGGAAAGCAGGGTTGCGTCGCTTGCCGATCTTTGACAGACTCTCACCACACCACCTATCAAGGAGAAGGAAAATGGTCAGGTTCATGTATGCCGCAGGGATTTTCTTTTTGGCCGGCCAGGCCGTCGGCCAGGACGAGCCTAGCGCTTTTGTCGACCCCTTCAAACCCTCCCCAAAAGGGACCAGTACCGCGGCCAGTGAACCCAAAAAGTCATTTTTGCCCAAAATCCCGTTTCCTTCGCTTCCTGCCCCCGGCTTCAGCCTTCCCAAATTACCAAAGCCCAAGATGCCAAAAATGCCAAGTCTTCCCAACTTGAATCCATTTGCTAATGGGAAAAGCCCCGAAAAAAGAGTCCAACAACCGCAGCCCAATCTGTTTCAACAGATCGGAAGTGGCACGCGGAATTTTTTCAACCGGACAACCCATACACTCATGCCCTGGACCCAACCAAAACCGAAGATTGTCAAAGGGGCAATCGTGCCCGCTTTCATGCAATCAGCCAAAAAACAGGATGAAAAAAAAGGTTCCGGGGTTCAGTTGATGAATTTCTTCGCACCCGCCCAGGAAAAGAAAAAAATCAACACTCCCGTTGATTTCTTTCGGCAGGAGCGTCCTGCTTTTCGGAAATAGCGGGAAACCGTCCGTAAGAAGGAACCGCCCGGGCAATCTTCCGCAAATGGACCGGTCAGAAATCTCATTGGGTAGCGAGTCAGTCGCTACCCTTTTTTTATGAATTTTAGCGAATACCGGAAATCCGCTAAAAATCTGGTAATACTGGACCACATTGACGCTAATCCCTGAAGAAATCCCAGGTACCAATCTTCGCGTTTCATTTCCCAACAACCATGACCGCCCCAGATCAACCGGCTACTTTTGAAGAACTCCTGGGACAGAACCAGCGCCGAATTTTTGCGTTCATTTTTTCGCTGACAGGAAACCGGGAACTGTCCCTGGAGGTTTTCCAAGAAACGAACCTGGTCCTGGTGCGCAAAAAGGACCTCTTTGACCCGAATAAAACATTTTTACCCTGGGCCTTTGCCATCGCCAGGAACCAGGTACGTGCGGCATTCCAGAAAACCTACCGGGACAAAATGGTCGTCAGTGAAGAAGCGATGGAACTGGTTGAAAAAACCGTGGTGGACCATGAGGAGAATTTTGACCAGCGACAGACGGCATTGACGGATTGCCTGGCAAAGCTTTCAGAGAGCCAAAGACAACTGATTGAACAAAAATACCGCCACGGCGAATCACTCGATTCAATCGCCAGATCAAGAAACCAGAGCTCCAATCGCCTGGCCGTGGCGTTGTTCCGAATCCGTAAACTCCTTGCTGATTGCATCCAGAGAAAAA
This sequence comes from Planctomycetota bacterium, assembly GCA_036336715.1. GTDB lineage: Bacteria > Planctomycetota > Planctomycetia > Pirellulales > Pirellulaceae > JABAAE01. The sequence continues at coordinate 16,852 of JAYZFP010000125.1, read as the reverse complement.
TGGAGGTTTGCTCATGAGCGACCGGGAGCGGCTGATTTTTGAATTCCAAACCGGGATCGACCAGGACCCTTCTCTGGGTGCAAAGGACACCGCGCAACCGCTCCACCCGGCTCGATTCCCTGGTGAGGGTCTTGAGCAGGAAATCGTGGAACAGCTCGAAATGGAAGCACTTCTGATGCTGCATTTTGGCTCAGTGCCCGGCCTCGATCCCATTCAACCGGCCAACAGTACACCGGAAACTCCATCGCCACCCCAACGAACCTCGACCACCGATCTTCTACCCGATTCAGCACCGATATCCGATTCAGCACCACTCCCTCAATCCACCCAGGCGAAAACCTGGTTTTCCATTCAGTCCCTGGCCGGGATCGGATTGGCAGCCTGTCTCGTGGTGGGAATGTCACTTTTTTACCTGTTGCCGAACCCGCCTGCCGACCGGCAGGTAAGTAAAACGACCGAATCCAAAATGGCCAGTACGGCAGCGGATACAGCCAAAATCTCCCTGTCAAAACAGAGCGTCTCCGCGAATGTGGAATCTTCGGAAACGGGCACCGCCAGATGGGAGCTGACCGTTATCACCGAAAATGGACAGGAGACGATCCGCCAGAACAGTTACCGGTTCCTTGGGGGACGTCTTTCGGCCAGCGGTACCGGTCCACTCCTGGTCGAGACAGACCTCGGTTTCCTTACCTCCAGTCAAGGGAGCTTTACTGCCGAATGGAAACCCATACCCCAAACCGGCGGAGCTTTAACGGAACTGGTTCTCAGGGTCCGCGAGGGAACCGTTCGCATGAAAAACGGGTTGGGTGAGCTTGAGGTGAAAGCCCCGCAATCGGGAGTCCTCCCTCAAGGAAAACAACCCTATCTTGAAAACTGAACCCGGTTCTACAATGCAAACCCAAAGTCAACCATGAACTTTCCAACCGTTTTTCCCCTTTACATATTCACGCTGTTGACCGTTCTCACCGGGCCAGGTTGCGAACCCTCCGGTTCCAGCAAAAGCGAGGTCGTTTCCAACGGCATACCGCTTCGAAATGTCGAGCAGATGAGGTCCTTTCTCAGCCCAAGGGAAGGGATTGCCACCTGGTGCTACTCTGAAAAAATCAGTGATCGGAAGTCAGGACAGGTGCTACTGCGTTTTCTGCGAAACGGAACCTTCATGGCCTGGCTGGAAAAGGGGGGCGTTCATACCGCAAACAACAGCTCCCTGTTCCAACAGGCAACCGGGATTCCAGCCGGCAAAGGGACCCGATTTGTCCGTGGAAAATGGAAAGCCACCCTGAAGGAAATCCAGTTTTCGGAAATCTCCTCGGACCTGGAAAGCCTGCCAGACAAAAAGGCTTCCCTGAAATGGAGAGATGGAAAACTGGGCATCGTGATTAACAACCAGACCTTCATGAAAACGGCCCAGGATGCCCATGAACCGCCAGCCGGTCTTTGGAATCCGCCTGCGACAAAATAGCGGTCTCCGTCAGGGCCCCCACCAGCAAAGGCCGGGAAAAACCAGACAAAAACAAAGAACAGGAGCCTGCACCAGGGTTCCTGAAAGCCCGCCCCGTTACCCAACGTCCACAGGAAACGACGTCCACAGGAAACGACGTCCACAGGAAACGACGTCGACAGAAAACAACGTTAACACCGTCCGATCTCAGAAGCTACCGAGTCTCCCGCCATATCTTACCGGCATATTTTTCTGACATAATTTCCTGGGTCGGCCAACCAAACCCGGCACTCGAGGACAAAAACACCAACGACTGGTTCTCCTTTGACGTGCCGGAATTCATAAGAAAACCAAAGGTACCGGACCGTTCAGTCGGAGGACTCTTCCTCCGATTCATTCCATTCCTTCCACCATTCGGCGAGTTCTTTCCGGTTTTCTTCCCAATCGAATTCCATGCGGATGACTTGCCACAGGCTGCCGAAATCATCCGTCCAGAGCACGTCGAACTGTTTGAGTGCTTTTTGGTATTTCTCCCTCGTCTCTGCCACATATTGCTTTCGTTTCTCCAGCAATTCAGGCACGATTTTCTGCATGTCGATATCTTCGGACTCGTCCAGCTCCAACCGTATACCAGCCTCCTCACGGATAAAACCTTCCAGATCATTTCTGGCCGTTGCTGCCGCTTCCTTCAGATCCTGGTTCCGAGGTTCCTTCCCAAGCACGGCCTCCGCCAACTCACGCTCCGCAACCAACTCCTCCAACCTTTCCTTTCCTCGTTGGGCATATTGTTCGGCGATGGAGGAATAGTCCATTGATTCCAGTCGCTCTGCGAATGCTTCCGCGGATTCGCCAATCCGCTTGACAGTGCCCTCGGTGGCTTCTTCCACCATGTCGACAACGTAATCCTGACGCCACTGGTTTTCCCAGTCATGCCGACTCACAACAATCTCAGCGTCCTCAATGAATTGACGGCTTTTGGAAAAAAGCACCCAGGTGTTACTGTATCTCCAGAACTTATCATCATCCTCGGAGCATTCGATCAGGATGGGTTCGTAACCCAGTTCGGTGCCAATCCGGTGACAGATTCCCTCCAGGTCGAGGAAACGATTGGAAATGTGAATCGCAATGATGCCCTGTTCCGGGTCCCTGAGGTGCTGTTCATACAGTTGAACGCATTCCTTGGTGAGCAGGTGTCGCGGAATCGCATCACTCGAAAAGGCATCGACCGCGATGATGTCGAATTTCTGAAAATCACCTGCTTCTGCCTGCCTTTGCATTTGAATACGGGCATCCCCAAGGACCACGTCCACCTCAACACCGTCCTCCTGGGCGTTTTTCATGTAGGAAAAATACTCCTCGGCAACCTTTTTCACCTCGGGGTTGATTTCATAAAACCGCACAGTGTCTCCTGACTCTCCCCAGGCGGCCATCGTTCCGGTTCCGAGGCCAATCACGGCCATCCTCAGATCATCATCTCCCGTATCGTCGTTGGTCCGACGGGGATTCCTTTCAACGGCAAAGCCAACGCCACTTCCGGGGCAGTAATAGGTGGTCTTGTACCTTTGCCATTTTTTATTGACAAACTGCATTCCGTGGTTGATCCGGCCATTCAGCAGTTGCCGTTTGACAGTCTGATCCTCTTTGCCGTTTTCATCCACGTCCGAGTAGACCGTATGTTTGACCGTCAGGATGCCCCAGAAATCCCTCACCTTGTAGAGGACGCTGGTGTCCTCGTCCTCACCGTCTTCGGCGGCTGCCGTATAGGCGTGATGGATGATCGGCGAGGACAGACCGATGGCGATCACGCCCGACAGGGCACAGGAAACAACGTACGGAACATACCGGAAAAAGCGGTTTTCGGTTCGCACATGAAAGGCAATTGCCGTCAGGCATACCGCCAAAACCAGCCCAACATGGAGTTCAAAGTAGGCGTTGAACAGCAGGGGCGCCGCCAACACAACAAACACACCCCCCAGGGCACCGCCAATGGATACCGCCAGGTAATAAAGCGTCAGGTTGTGGGCGGCAGGCTTGTTGCAGGCCAGCTCACCATGACAGACCATCGAGCCAAAAAAGAAAGCTGAAATCAGGCCGCCAGCCTGGATCCACATCGGAGCTTCGACCCCCATGTGCAGGCAGACAACGGCAGCCAGAATCGACAATGCAAACAGGGGATAAAAAATCGCCCGGACATACAGGTAGGGCGCCTCAAAACAGATAATGAAGGTGACAAGGTACAGGGCGAGAGGCAAAACCCAAAGAAAGGGTACGACTGCAATTTCCTGGCACACCTGGTTGGTCGTGGCCAACAACAGGATCGAGGGAACCATGGACAATCCAATCCAGAGCGCGATCAGCAACGCATCCGGCTTTGCAAGGTTGGAGTATTTTTCCACTTCCTCCGGGTTGGATTCCTTTACCCCGTCTTCTTCGGACGTCTCCTGTTTACCGGACATCATTCTCAGCGCGCACCATCCGCAAAACAGCGCGAACACAATGAATCCTCCGGACCAGGAATAGGCCTGGACCTTTTGCCTCAGGTAGGGCTCAAACACAAAGGGATAGGTCAACAGCGCAACCAGCGAGCCAAAATTGGACAGTGCAAACAGTCGGTAGGGACTCCGCCCCGGATAGGATTTTGCAAACCAGGATTGCAATAGCGGCCCGGTCGTTGACACCACGAAGTAAGGCAGGCCAATCGTCATTCCCAGAACCAGCAAAATCTGAAGGACAGGAGACTCGTCGCCGCTGGGTCGCAAGCTGTCATTGGGAATGATGGGGAGCATCAGGCAGGCCGCCAAAAGGACCCCCAGGTGAACCATCGCCTGCCGCCTGACATCAAAGAAGTGATTGAGTACATGGGCGTAGCTGTAACCGGCCAGTAGAATCAGCTGGAAAAACAGCATGCAGGTCGACCAGACGGCAGGTGTCCCTCCAAACCAGGGGAGAATGAACCGGGCAATCAACGGCTGGACTTGAAACAGCAAAAACGCACTAGTAAAAATCGTCAGGGCAAACCGAAGCATCAGGGTTCCAAGCGTTGGGGAGCGTTCGAAAAAACGACCAGGAGGGTGTTTCAGGATCGAATCCTTCAATCTATCAGGATGCTCGAGCAAAAATAAGCAGAATTCCCTTCTTTCCCGGAGGATAAAGCGTTTTTTAAAATCGAGGGATCTTTGCCTAGAATAAGGTCTCCACTTATCCAGCGAAATCAGCGCAATGAACATGAAATCTTCGATAGGATCTGCCGGCTTCCCTGCAGCATGGATCTGCATCTCCCTTCTGACAGCCCTTTCAGCGAACAGCCAACAGCCGCGGGATTCCGGCAAGGTGAAAATGAAGATCACTCGAATCAGGATCGACACCCAGGCCAGCTTGCGTGGCCTTCACGTCGTGAATGGGTCAAACATCTGGGCCAGTGGCTCGGAGGGCACCGTCGTTCATTCCGGGGATGGTGGCAAAACCTGGAAACTGCACCGGTTTCCCAGTCAGCCGCCCCTCGAATATCGGGACATCCATGGCTTTTCCGACGGATCGGCCATCACTCTCTCAGCAGGCAGCCCGGCCCTTTTTTACCGCAAACCATCAACCGAAGGTGATTGGAAACTGGTTTTCAGTGACCGCCATCCGGGTGTCTTTTTTGATGCGGTAGATTTCTGGGACCATTCAAACGGAATTGCCTTCTCAGATCCCCTCGAGGGAAACCTGCTGATCCTGCAAACCGACGATGGGGGACGCAGTTGGAAGCGAAATCAAAAGGCACCCGCTGCGTTGAAACAGGAAGCCGGGTTTGCCGCCAGCGGAACCTGTATCACAACGCGCCGTGGTGGAAAGGTCTGGATTGGACTGGGCGGAAAACCGCTCGACGGCGAAACGGGTCAGGCACGAGTGATTCGCTCCACCGATGGTGGCCGTAGCTTCCAGGCGGCGGAGACCACGCTCACCCGATCTGAATCGGCCGGCGTGTTTTCGTTGGCCTTTGCCAATGACCGGATTGGAGTCGCCGTGGGCGGGGATTACCGGCAACCCGCGCGTGCCGTCGACAATTGCACCCTCACCCGGGACGGCGGGAAAACCTGGCAAAAACCCAAAGGCTCATTGCCGTCTGGATTTCGCAGTTGCGTTGCCATCGGTGGTGAAAAAAATAACATCTGGTTGGCAACCGGTACCAATGGAACCGATATCTCGTTCGACGCGGGAGACAGCTGGAAACGTGTGAGTGACGAAGGCTTTCACGCGATTGCCTTCATCCCTGGAACCGACCAGGGTTGGGCTTGCGGTGGAACGGGCAAGCTTGCCCGTTTTTCGCTGCTTGACTGAATTCCGCTTGACGCCCATTGTGGAATTTCCTATCCAACGGGCATGAGAAAAGCCGTTACGAATTCCAGCCCCTTTCCAGGAAGGTCGAGCCGGAAATCCACTTATCGAAAACTCCTGGTTTTGCTGGTCCTGGTTGGAATGAACTACGGTTCCGTTGCAACATCGATCGTCAACGCCGACGAAATGGGCTACGTTTTGCTGAAATCCGGAAAAATTCTCCAGGGAACGGCGACCGAACAGAGGAATCAGACGAGAATTGAATTCCCGAACGGCGATTACATTCTGATTCCGAGTCAAAACATCGAAAAATCGTTTGAATTCCGAAGAGACGTCTTCAATTACCGTTCAGCGATCACACCCCTTAACGAAACAGCTCAAAACCATTTGCTCGCCTGGCTGGTGGAACAACGCAATTACGAGCGTGCCAGGGAACAATTGAATGCCCTCCGCGGCAGCGGACTGAAGCTCGATTATTCCGGCTGGGAATCGGTTATCGATGAAAAAGCAGAACCGGCCCTGGTAAAAAAACGGCCCACCGAAAAACCATTTTATCATAAAAAGGGTTTCCCCAGCCGGGTGCAACAACACCTGGTACTTGGTTGTGCACTTTCCGGTTGCCACCGGCAGTCGGCTGAAAACAGCCTTTCCTTCCAGTTTCCGGACAACCTTTCAGATCCTCACGCCAGCAAGGCCCGTTTCGAAGAAATCAGCCAGATGATCCGACGCGTCGGTTCGGTCGCTTTCCTGAAAAACACCTCCGGCAGACATGGAAACCTGAAAGCTCCCATGTACCCTAAATCCACTGCCGAATACCTCGAAATCGCAACGTGGGTCAATGGAGCAGGTTTCCCGCGAACGGCTTTGCCCAGAAACGGGCAACATGTACGACCTGTCGCCGCCATGTCTCAGACGCCAGCTTCGGTTCCCCGAATCCAGCCAACCCGACAATCGGAACAGGCAGAGTATCGAATCAAGGCGGCACCGGTAACCGATGCGGCCCGGTTTCGACCGCGTGATGAGTTCGACCCCGAGATCTTTAACCGCCTGCAGGAAGAAAAATCGAAATCCCGCAACACAACAGCCAATCGAATTCAATCGGCCCCTCAGACTCCACCAAGGCTGATTTCCCCGGAGTCTACCGCTGTCAGGAATTGACGGTTGCTGACCAGAAGGTCCGGTTCTGCCAACAGATCAATAGCCGACGAAAAAAAAGCCGAAGAGACCTCCTGCTCGTTAAGGGTCATTTTTTCCGGGTCCTGGCACTCAACCTCCCACCAGTGGACTTTGCATTTCCAGGGAGTCACGGACTGGTAAACCTCACGAACCGGTTCAACGGTCATCGCCAGTTCTTCCCGAAATTCCCGTACCAAAGCCTGTTTCAACGATTCACCATTTTCAACAGTCCCACCGGGAAAACAGATTTTTCCCGGGGCCACAACGTGCTCGGACCGGCGAATCACCAGCAACCGCCCTTCCGTCAGAAGAACCCCGGTGACGGCCACGGATGTAAAAGGCAAACTCACACCGAAAATCCGTAAACCAGTGAATATTTGCTTTCCAGGTAATCAATCATCGGCTCACAGGAAAGTGGATTGCCAGTGCTGTTTTCGACAATCTCCGCAGCGGTAGACGATTTTCCCTGCCGATGAACATGTCGCCGCAACCACTCCAGCAGAGGCCCGAATTCCCCCTCGCGGATCAATGAGTCAAGCCCGCCCAATGATGCATCGGCAGCCTGGAACAACTGTGCCGCATAAAGATTGCCCAACGCGTAGGTCGGGAAATAACCAAACAACGCCTCGCTCCAGTGAACATCCTGCAAAACCCCGTTGTCGTCTCCCTCGGAAAAGACCCCAAGGTATTTCCGATACTTTTCCCTCCAAGCCTCCGGCAGGTCCTCCACCTCGAATTGACCGGAAAAAATCTCCTGTTCCAACTCAAAACGGATGATGATGTGAAGGGAATACGTTGCTTCGTCCGCCTCAACCCGGATCAGGCTGGGCTGAACAAGATTTACAGCACCGAAGAAACTTTCGACCGAAACATCCTGAAGCGCAGACGGAAAAACCGATTGGATCCTCGGGAAATAGAATTCCCAGAAGGCCAGGGAACGACCAACCATGTTTTCCCATAACCGTGATTGTGATTCATGAATCCCGAGGGAACAGTATTCACCGGTAGGCAAACCGAATTGGTCCTTCCTCAAACCCTGCTCATACAGGCCATGTCCCGCCTCGTGCATCGTCCCGAAAAAAGCGGAATTGAAATGATTTTCGCTATAGCGGGTGGTAAGACGGCAGTCGTTCGGACCGAGGGTGCAGCAAAACGGGTGATGAGTCACATCAAGACGGCCAGCGTTAAAATCAAATCCGATCAGGCGGGCGGCTTCCATCCCGACTTTTCGCTGCGCATCCACATCAAACCTGCGGCTGGTAATTTGATGGTCCGGTTGCCTGGAACTGCCGACCACTTTTTCAATCAAAGGAACCAATGCTTCCCGCAGCGAGGTAAAAACGTTTTCAATTTCCCGGGTCCTGGCGTCCGGTTCGTAATCGTCCAGCAGAACATCGTAGGCGGAATCTTCAAATCCGATGGCCTCTGTCTTTTCCCTCAACAGGCGAACAATCGTTTTCAGGTGTCCCGAAAACAGGGAAAAATCGTTTTTCTCACGCGCCAAAACCCACGATTCATGGGCAAGCACACGCGTTCGGGACAGTTCCTCAACCAAATCACGCGGAACTTTCTTTTCCTTGTTGTACTGTCGCGTTAACCTGGAAACGATCACCCCCGCATCACTTTCAGGTCGGATGGACGAGTCTTCTGCCAGTTGCTCAAGCCATTCCCCTCGCTGGGGATCCGTCAAACGCTGATGGATCATCCCTGACAGCAGGGTAATCTGCTCTGCACGATACTCTGCTGCACCGGCAGGCATCATCGTCCGTTGGTCCCAGTTCAGCAGTTCCTCGGTGCTCATCAGCAGCATCGTTTCCCTGCTGGAGGCGATCAGTTTTTCGAGGACTTCCGGGTGTTCAGGCATCTGTTTTTTTTCCTTTCGCTACCGTTGCGGTTTCCGTCGCCGTTTTAAAGGCCCGGCTAACTCGTTCACGTGATTCCTTCGCGCTCCGAATGGCAAGGATCCAAAGCCCAACACCGACCAGGATCACGGTAACCACCGAAGAGATCGCCAAAACCACAATCTGTCTTTCCAGCTCCAAAACCGGCAGCATGATACTCTGACTCTTTTCCGCCGCAAGGACCGTCAAACCAGTGGCTTCCGTAGAATCGACGGAGCCATCAAAAAGGGCACGCCGGATCGGCCGCACCCCAACAATCCAATCACCCCCATAGCGGGCATCATGCTTCGCAAGCGGATCGTGGAAGACCTGGCGGGAGTCAATTTCACCAATATCGATTTTTTGATTAATGAGGAATTCCGCCCCCAGCTTTTCCCCGCTTTTCGTGTATTCCCGAAAATAGGGATGCCCGAGAATCACCCCCTGGTTTGGCCCTTCCCGAACATCCACAAGCATGGCGTACTGCTCTTCCCGGTCTTCGAAGGTGACAAAATCCCCACAGTGGGCCGTGGCCGCCACAATGCCCAGAAACCGTTCTTCTTCAAAAATGGGCACCGAAAAAGCGACTTTCCACCTTTGGGATGCCTGACTGATAAAAATGGCCGACAGGTGCGAATGCCGAATATGATCCCGTTTTGCCGGGTCGGAATCTACCGTGTAAAAAACCTCGCCGTCACGTTTCTCCTTAAGGTCTTTTGGTCCCCCGTGGAAATAGGTTCGCCAGGAGTAATTCTTGCCAATCGTCCCAACCTGGTTGTCTTCGGAAACAAAGGCCAACTGCGTTCCCGATGCATCCGAGCAGAACCAGGACGCATCCTTGACACCTGCCTCTCCCAATTGGGAACGAAGCAGCGGCTGAAGCCTTTGGCGAACCCTGTTTTCAACAAATGCGGAAATCAGTTCGCGATTTTTCTTCCCGGCGTTGGGGTTGGCCAACCTGGCCCGCATTTCCTGCAACTCGCGATCTCCCAGAACATCGCGGAAGGTTTCCAGAAAGACCCGGTTTTTCGACAAACGATGAACGGATTCAAAAAAATGGTCTATCTCATCGGCCGCTGTTCGGGACGCGAACTGGGCTGCCCAGGCATTACTTTCCCGGGCTTTTTCCATCAGGCTGTTTTCTGCTTTTTCAACCGAACGACTGTAAAGGACAAATCCAAAGACTGACATGATGCACAACAGGAGAACCGGGCCGATCATTCCCAACAACATCAGCGGGCGCCTGGCACGGCCTTCTTCGCGTTGCCGCAGCGCCAACAGTATGCCCTGCACGTTTTCGAATCTCTTGTTGGGATCGACAGCAATGCAGCGGTCGATAATGTCGACCAACTGTTTGTCGACACCGGCAATTTCCCGATGATCCCTCGGTGGCAACGATTGATTGAGTGCCTTCTGGTAACGCTTCAACCGTTCACCGATTTCCCCGGCCGACTCCAGGCTATCTGTAACCTCGGACGAGCGATACGGTGGAGACCCGGTCAGCATGCAATACATCAGGGCCCCAAGCGCAAACACATCCCAACGTGCATCGGGGATGGCTTCCAGGTTGGCCTGTTCCGGAGCCATGTAAAAAAGAGTCCCCAGTGCGGGAACCTGCTCGCTGGAAAGCCGGGATTGCCCAAAATCTGCAAGCCGCGGTTTCTGTTCGGTATCCAGGAGAACATTTCCGGGTTTCAGGTCACAATGCAGGATCCCCTTGTTATGAAGGTGCATCAAGCCAATCGCAACCTCCTGGAACATCTCGGTCGCCTCCTCGACACCAAATGGACCCCTTCGTCGCAGTTCGTCCTCGAGCGAACCGTTTTCGATAAAATCCATTACGTAAAAAGGTGGCGACGCGTCCCAACCGACATCCAGCAGCTGGACCACGTAACGGTCTGCTGCCAAGGATGCCAGTTTTTCAACTTCCCGGCTGAGCAGCGAAAAATCCACGGCCGACCGTCGGGAATAAAACTTGATGGCCACCTTCCTGCCGGTGTTCCGGTCGGTTCCGGACCAGACCTCACCGTAGGCGCCTGAACCAATCAGTGAATGAATCGAATAACCCGGAATCTCGGAAGGTGGCTGATTCCCTTCGCGACTTAATTTTTCCGCCTTTTGCAAGTCATCAGGCGATTGATGCTGTGTGAGATCCTGTTCCATACCCGTTATTTGCCACGAGTTTCCGAGAGCGGACAATTAAGTTTGAGTTTTGTCGTATTGTATCGAAAGAAATGTTCCGCAAAATAATAGGCTCCTCATCGACAGATTGAAATGACAAAAAAAATCAAGGCAATTGCATTTGACCTCGACGGGCTGATGGTCAATACCGAAGACATCTATGACGATGTCTGCCAGTCTCTTCTCTCCCGAAGGAAACTTTCCTTCGACCAGGACCTGAAACGCCGTATGATGGGTCGCCCGGGCCGGGTTGCGATTCAAATCATGAAAGATGAATTGCGGATGAACGAGTCCGTGGAAGAACTGCAGTCAGAGGTAGCGGAGATCTTTCACCAGATCATGCCCGGAACCGTGAAGTGCCTTCCCGGACTGGCCGACCTGCTTCAGTTCCTCGAAGACCGCTCACTGCCCAAATGCGTTGCAACCAGCAGCTTTCGTCGTCACGCCGAGGAAGTACTGCAGGAATGCCAACTTTTGTCCCGGTTCGATTTCGTGCTGACCTCCGAGGACGTCCAGGAGGGAAAGCCCCATCCGGAAATCTACCTGCTGGCGGCCGCCACTCACCAGGTCGATCCCGCCGAAATGCTTGTCCTCGAGGACAGTGTCCTCGGTAGCCAGGCGGGCGTGGCTTCGGGTGCCGTGACGGTTGCGGTTCCCGGACGACACAGCCTTGGCATGGACTACGGCCATGTGGAGCATGTGGCCAGCAGCCTTGAAGACAGCTTGATCTACGACCTGATCGTCGGCCTCGATTGAAACCAGGCTATTTCACCGAAAAGTGATCCGGTTTCGACCGGACAGTTTGGTGCGGTAGAGAGCCCGATCGGCCCTTTGGAGAATTGATTGGTAATCATCCTCCGTTTGGAATTGGGTAACACCAATCGAAATCGTCGAGTGAACCAGGTCTTCCCGGTTTCCGGTTTCCCGGTCAATGGCGACCTTCATGTCTTTCAGGATCGCAGCCACCTGCAAGGGAGATTGGTCCACAAACAGGATAGCGAACTCATCCCCACCGATCCGGCAAACAACGCTTTTCTCAGGCACCAATTCATAAAGGACGCGGGCAACGAATTCCAGCATTTTGTCACCCACAGGGTGTCCGCATTCATCATTCACGTCCTTGAAGTGATCCACGTCGACAAGGGCCAGGAATACCTGGGGGGATTCAGACACCGCATTCTGCCTTTCTCCAATCAGCCGTTCCAACTGGTGGTCAAAACCACGCCGGTTCAGCAGATTGGTCAGAACGTCAGTAACCGCCAACATCTCGTGATGCCTGATCAGGCTGGCATTGTAGCGGACCTCCATGGTCAGAATGTTCGCCATTCCAATACTGGCAATGATCCCAATAGCGCCCGTCAACAGCCACGATTTCGAGAAAAGAATACCCAAATCCGGAAAGAATCCGACCACAAAGAGACAAATGCTCATCCAGGCAGTGATGCCTACAAAGAAAGTCCGGTGCTTGGAAGTACCACACATGATCTGCCACCAATTTTGGAAGAAGAGGGAAAAGGGTTAACAAACTGCAGGGGCAAGTTGTCAGGGGCAGAATCGGTTGAGTTCGTTCTATTTCAACTGTATGTCACTTACCTGCGGGGTCAAGCGACTATTCAGATCAAACCAGGAAAAACGATTGCGCCGATTGCGCCGCCCGACCCGACCGCCTTGCTGTCCTGGTCAGGTCCGCCCCGAAGGCCGTTCTTTCGTCCAGCCCACACCACGAAATAGATGCGTTTTTACATTTCAATTCGAAAAACCACCTGCCAGGAAATACTTTCAGGAAGAGTTTTCACGGCTCATGCCCCACCCTGACCGGAAGCTGGTGGAACACCGAAAGTCCAACAACAATCATTTCTTTTCAGACGGACTTCGACTGAGCACCAAAATCGCCCAACAGGTTGCGGTGATTGAAATGAACTGGTCTTTCCTGTGGGGAAACCCGGATTCAAAATATTCCTGGAAGGGACTGCTGCGACTTTTCACATGCCAGGAACCGTCCTTTTTCTGCGTCGAAAGAAGAAATCGGCAACCCTTCTGGTATTCACTTCCCGCCACAGAAATACCCTCCGTCTCCAACAGGGCATACAACGCCGTAGCTGTGGCATAAGCGTCGCTTTTCATCGGTTCTTTTTGTGACCAACCCCCATCACGGTTTTGACAGTTTCGCAACCGCTCTGCGGCTTTCCGGATCACGCCGGATTCAAATTCAAGCTGCTTGAGCATCAAGAGGCGAAAAACCTGATCCTCGGTATCCTTGGCTTCATTTTTTGAGACCCAATCCCTGATTTTTTCTGTTTTCGCCGAACGGGTTTGCTGGTGTTTTTCATCCGGGAACGCCTCCATCGCACGCAACGCCAAAAAGGTCGTCGTAAAGTGACTCGCTTCGCTGGGCGGTCGCTCACTCGATCGACGATAAAAATCCCGTTTGGCATCTCTCTGGAAAAGGTAATCCATTACGACCCGGGTAGAGGCATCCGCTTTTCTCCCCCCGGCATCAAGAGCCCAGAGCCCGTAGCCGGCTGTATCGACCTGGCCGCCGGTTCCTTCCCCATTGGCATACCGTTGGGAATTCTTTTTGAAATGTTTCAGGACATGATCTACCTGCGTCTGAAGCCCTTTTTCGGAAACCTGGTACCGCTGGCGTTTTGCCTCGCTGAGCGCAATCACAGGCAAAGCCTGGTGATGACAGGAAAAGCAGTCTCGCTGTTCAAGGTATTCAGCACAACTTTTTTCAACCAGCCGAATTGCCTTCTGTACTGCTGACCTCGGGTTGACCATCCGGTTGTCGGATTTCCCTGGAACAGTCAAATTATCGGGAAGAAGGAAGTTGTCGGATAGCGGGAAGCAAGGGGATCCTGTCCCGATCAGCAAAACAAGAAATACGGCCCTGTTCATCAGTTCTCCTGTGTAAACGGCATCACCTATTAGACCAGATCTCCATGAACCAATACCTCGTTAAACCGGGTGAAAAAACAAAACTTTCGACCTGGGACCCTGATGACAACGGTGGAATTCGCCAAGGAAAAACAAACACCCGGGAAGAATTTGAAAACCTGAATTCCCGGCTGGAGAAATTGCAGGAGTTGCTTTATGCCGAATCCAGACACCGTATACTGATCGTCCTCCAGGCAACCGACACCGGGGGGAAAGATGGGACCATCCGGCACGTGTTCAACGGCGTCAACCCTCAGGGTGTCAAGGTTGCCAGCTTCAAAAAACCGACGCCTGAAGAATCAGCTCATGATTTTCTTTGGAGAATCCATCACCACACACCGGCAAACGGAGAGATGGTGATCTTCAACCGCAGTCACTACGAAGACGTGCTCGTCGCCAGGGTCCACCAACTCGTTCCCGAAGCCAGGTGGCGCAAACGTTACGAACATATCAACGCATTCGAAAAGATGTTGGCGGACGAAGGAACCAAAGTGCTGAAATTCTTCCTTCATATCGGCCGGGATGAGCAACGTGAAAGGCTTCAGGAAAGACTGGATCGCCCCGAAAAAACCTGGAAATTCAGCAAGTCCGACCTCGAGGAACGAAAACACTGGGATGCCTATCAAAAAGCCTATGAGGAAATGCTCCACCAAACCAGCACCGAACACGCACCCTGGCATGTGATCCCGGCAAACAGGAAATGGTACCGAAACCTTCTTATTTCCCGGATCCTCGTCGAGATCCTCGAGAGCCTGGAAATGCGCTACCCGGAACCCGAAACCGGTCTGGATTCCATCGTGATTGAGCCCTAACCTGAATTGAACAAAAAGATACCGTCACCCACCCCCACCTGAATAATTTGCGGAAAGGCCAACCGGCATTGAACATTATTCAGCAAATCCCAATCATTCAGACGGCCAACCTCCGTGCTCGCCACCAACAGACCTTGAGTCTTCGCAGGCTGGAGGGATTCCAGAAAACCCACCAGGTTCCAACCAAGGCCAGTGATCCAGCGAAACGCTTTCTCGGTTCGCTCGTCTCAGAAACCAGCGAAAAACAGATCCAGGAAATGCACACCTTACTGAGAAGGGAATTCGGCCTGACCCGAAAGGCGATCCTGGCCGGCGTCGACGAATACGGCTGTGGTTACCTGGAATCCGCTGCTTTCAGGTACCAGACACTTTACCAGCTGGACGAACGCAATCCGGATGAGGTACATCACGAGATCCTGCTGGACCAGATTCAAGATCTCCAGGTCCTGGTCAACTCTTCCTTTACGGCAAAATTTTCCCGATTTGAAATACAGCTCAATTGTCCAATGGATGTTGAGAAACTGATTGACAGGACCGAAGAACTGGTTGCCCCCGAAAACAGGGATTTGCAAATCAACTATTCACTGGACGCAACCCGCTGCGAATTTACCAGCCACGTTTTTCCCGCGGGACGCGTCACTTTTGAAAAGGAACAAATCATCCTGACGACTGATTTTGCACAACCGCTTAAACGCCTTTTGAACGAATTGAATCATTACGAGAGCGTCTTTCGCCAAACGTTTCTTTGAATCCCTGCATATTTTCCGGGTTTAAATTTTCAACCGCCAACAGGTTTCCATCTGCAGGAAGCCGTCAATCGATACAGAAAGACGAGACCCCCACGCCCACTTATCCAGCCAGTGAATAAAATTGGCAGTAGAGGAACTCCATGAAACGAACCGAATTTCCATGACTGGCTGCCGCTTTTTACATCGCTTGTTCCAACCATTCGCGGGAACCTCGAAAAAAACCGTTCCTGCAGGAGTCCCTGCCCTTCTTCCCTACCCCGCCAGACAACGCCCCTCCGAGCGGAAACCGGTCACGCGACAAGCCGGGGCAGATTCATCCAACGGCCCTTTCTGCTGGATTGCGATTTTTCTGGCACTGGCTGTTTTTGTTCCTCCCAACCCTGTTTTGGCCCAGCAGCTTAAAAGGGTATCCGGTAACGCGCAGATCAAGGGAGCCTGGAAAGAGGGTGATATCACGCTCATCACAACCGGTCGACTGGCTGGCGCTATTGATTCCCTTAAATGGCGAGGAACGGAATTTATCGACAGCGCCGATCATGGCAGTCAACTTTAATCGGCTTCCAACTTTGACGCAATTACCTTTGAAAGTGAAACTTTCAACCCCACCGAGGCGGGATCCTGTTTCGATGGTGCGGGACAAAAGTCCACCAGTCGACTGATCCGGTTGAAGGCTGAATCCAACCGGTTGGAATCCCGATCCCGGATGGCTTTTTGGCTGCGTCCGGGAGAAAAATCTTCAGAACACCCTGCAAAAAAAACGGGCAAACGCTTTCCAATCATTACCTGGAGAAAAAAGTGGTGATCGGTTATCGGCAATTTCCCAATGTGATTGAGTACGAGGTGGTTTTCGAGATTCCCTCTGGCGAGAATCACTTTTACGCTCAATTTGAATCCCTGACCGGTTACATGCCGTCCATATTCAAGGATTTTTATTGTCTGAATCTTGCCATGCGAATACGGGAACCATTGAGCGATGGACCAGGGGAACAGAAACACACGGTGATCTTTGCGACCGGGAATCATGATTTTGCAATGGGAATCTATTCGCCCCAACAACCATCACCGGGTTACGAGGCTGCCGGCTATGGTCGATTTCGTTTCAAAATCAGAATGTGGTCAAATGGAACAGTGTTTTTCGAATCAAGTCCAAACAGGCAATCCCTGCAGGTCGCTACCGGTTTCTCAATTTCGTCGTTGTCGGGAACCTGGATCAGGTCACCCAAACCATGCTCCAGCTTGCCACCACCCGTTAAAATTGTCGCTCACGGGTCACCAACAGCTGCGCAGCAGAGCAACTCGATAACGATCAAAGGTCCACAAAAATTCGAAATTCAAAACCGGGGTCGATTTCCGAACGTT
>JAYZFP010000124.1:0-27647 GCA_036336715.1 Planctomycetota bacterium | reverse complement strand
CGATTGGCCCGATCCCGCCACAGGGAGTCCCGTCTTTGGTTCTGCAGGATTTGCTTCGCCTTTCCGATTCTTCCTGCTTGCAGGTAGAGTTTGACAAGCAGGTCATCGAGGACTTTGCCGCTGGGGTGCTTTTTTCGGATTGCCTCCAGTGCGGTGACGAAATTCGCCTTTTTCAGCGGATCGTCGGAACCCGGTTGTTTAAGAATTTTTTCAAGTAACTCGTAGGCCTCGGAGTGATTGGGTTGTTTGGCAATAAAACGGTAACAGAGGTCGCGTGACCTCGCGTACTCTTTTTTTGCAAACGCGATCTGGGCTGCATCGAGCAGGTGAATCGGAAGTTCCTTTCCCCGGTTGGCCAGAGCGAATGTTTTTTCCGCCAACCCGGTATTTTCGGTTTTCAAAAAGGTCGACGCCATCAGCCGGTAGGTGACTTCCGAGTTTCTCAAAAGCTGCTGTTTCTGCTTTTCCGGCAACCGGTTTGAATCCAGGTGTTCAAGGGCAAGTAAAAAAGCGGATTCGGCCTGGGAGTAGTTCCCAGAAAGGTACCAGAGTCGCCCCATTTCGATCTCGATCAATACTTTCAGGTAATTGACAGTGCTTTCCTTCTTCAGGTCCAGCCATTTCCGGTAATAGGTTGCGGCAGCAAGGTACTTCTTGCGGTCGGTCAAGGCCACCGCCGAACGGAGTGCAATCCTGGCGTCTGCGAGGGGTTCGTCCATCCCCGCCTCAGCGTACAGCAGGAATTCGTGGGTAAGCTGGAGGGCTTCACTGATCTGAAGGATCTGTTCAAAAACGACGCTCGATGGCCGTCTTTGAGCGCCGGATTCCGGTACACGTTCTTCGGGGAAATCCTGCTTCCGTGAGTTTTGTTTTTGCCACCTGCAAGTCAGCCAGGTCCGTTGCAGTCTGCGGAGAGCTTTTACCGAATCCCGCTGGCTGGTCGCCATCAAGGCATGGAGTATCCCCGCCACAGCCGTGTCGGCTTGCTGATCGGCATCCCGAATGGGAAGCAGGGGAAGTTCGTACACGGCATCCGCAGAAGAGGAAATGTCGCTTCCCCTTTCCTGGCAACAAAGGTCCCGGGATGGAATCAGGAGGGTTGCTGCAAAAATGAGGCACCAGATGCCGATGACAGGAATCGACGTACGACCCTCCCGGGGGCCCGATCTTCTGGCGGATTGGAAGGCCTGTGGAATTCCACCATGTCCGGAACGCCGGCGGGTTCCCTTTGCTGCCCGGCAGGATGCCCCGGGCGTTGCCGGTACCGATTGCTGGTGACGGTAGTAGTCGTTGGTTCCCGAAAATCCCGAATCAGACATGGCAAATCGCATGTCGGTTTGAGGAAAATGGTGCGAGAATATGCCATCCATGTGACACTTTTCAGCGAGGCTTTTTCCGGGAGAGTTTTTTCGCCGGGGATTTCTTTTTGGTTGCTTTGGCCACCTTCTTGGTTGCTTTGGCCACCTTCTTGGTTGCTTTGGCCACTTTCTTGGCTGCTGTTTTCTTTGCTGCCTTTTTGGCTGGGCTGGATTTAGCAGTTGCACCCTTTGGTTTTTTTTCGGCAGATTTGGCTGCCGTTTTTTTGGCGGTCTTCTTGGAGCCGGTGTTTTGGGTTTTGTCTTTTGCGGGACTTTTCTTTTTGACAGCCGCTTTCGCCGGTTCTTTCTTGACCACTTTTTTCTTGGTCTGTCGCTTGGGGAATCTTTCCTTGGCAGTCGGGTCGATGGCCAGAATGATCGATCTCAGGGACGTCGAAAACGGTGTCGTTTGAAAATCAACCGCCAACTGGTGCAGGAGCGATCCGAAATCCGCTCCCGCAGTTTTGGGAATGGCACGTTCCATACCGGGCACAGTCCCCTTGGCAGCCTCCTTTTCGGTCACGATGTCAAGGATCTTCATGATCTCCATGGCTGATTTGTCGATCGGAATGGAGTGCCCCCCCAAACCGTTCTGGACTGTGTAGGAGAGGACAAACGGGGTAACCGGCTTGAAACCGGCCAGCTTTTGTGTTGCCTTTCCGAGGTTTTCCTTGCGCAGCGTATCGAAGTCCCAGCTGTATTGGGACTCGAACAGCGCGTAGAGCGTCTTTTTAACCCGGGCTGCAGCCTCCTTGGGATGGGGCAGGTCGGACATTTCCTCCGCCAATTCGGCGATGGTGGTCACGCGAACCTCATTCCACCCGGTATATATTTCCTGCAGGCGGGCAAACGCATCGTTTGCCTGGTCGTATTTAGAATCTTCCAGGCAGCAGGCAAAAATGATGTGTTCCAGCACCGGACGGGCAGGGGCTTTGACCGGCTGATAGTGTTTCTTGAGGACTGTATGGATTTTGCCGATCTTCTTGGCGCGAATTGATGCTGACATTCAGATTCCAGTTCCTGCGTTTTGAATCAAATGAATATTTTAATTTGGGGGGCTGATATCAACCTTCGTTATTTCCGGATTCCGATTCAAATTCCCCCGAATTTGGCCCGATCTCATCGGATTGGTCAGTTTCTGTGGGTTCCGTATCGCCTTCTGCCTGATTTTCGGGCAGGACTTCTTCGAGGATTTTGGTCACGGCAATGGAATTCTTGACACCCTGATCCAGTACAAACCGGATTTTCGGAACATAGCGGGTGTCTATCCGCTCGTTGATTTTCTGTTGCAGAAAACCGGCAGAATTCTGCAGGCCTTTCAGGCAGAGTCTCTGCTTGGTCTCATCGCCCATCACGCTCACATGCACCTTGGCGCTCCGCATGTCAGCGGAGACCTCCACAAAGGTGACGGTCACGTTTTCGATACGGGGGTCCTTCAGCTCGACAAGAATCGACATGCTGACAACCTGTCGGATGCACTCGGCAGCTTTCAATACACGGCGGGAACTCATTGCGACAATGCCATTCTAAAGTGCAGGATCAGGATTCGTTTTCACGAAATCCTCTTATAGCGTTCGGGCAACTTCTTCGACCTTGTAGGCCTCGAGGGTATCCGCTTCCTTGACATCATTGTAGCCTGCCAGCTTGATACCACATTCCATTCCCTGTCGAGCTTCCTTGGCATCATCTTTTTCCCTGCGAAGAGTGTCGATGGCGTAGTCACCGATGATGCGATTGTCCCGAATGACACGGATCCGACAGTCCCGCTCGATGGTTCCACGCATCACACGGCATCCGGCAATCGTCCCGATACGACTGATGGTAAAGGTGCGCAGAATCATGGCAGAACCCATTTCCACATCCCGTTTTTCCGGTTTCAAACGGCCTTCGAGGGTTGCTTTGATGTCCTCGGATACCTTGTAGATGATGTCGTACCTTCTGATTTCGACCTGGCTTTCGTCAGCAAGTTGTCGGGCAGCCTCATCGGGAACCACGTTGAAGCCGATGACGACCGCCTGGGATGCGTGCGCCAGGGTAACGTCACCTCGCGTGATACCGCCTACCGATGCCTGGAGAATGCGAATTTCCACCTCCGGATGGTCGAGCTTACCGAGTTCCTTGGTGATGGCTTCGATTGAGCCCCGCACGTCGGCACGGATAATCAGGTTCAGGGTCACCAGTTCATCCCGGCCGTCTGCCAGGGTTCCGGCTTCCAGCCGTTTCTGGAATTCGTCCAGGGAAACCGCCACGGTCTGGCCGGAGAGGGATTCCGAACGGGTACGATCCATCCGCGATTCGGCAATTTCGCGAGCCTTGGAAATGTCCTCCAGGGCGTGAAAGGTATCGCCCGCTTCCGGGGCAATGTCGAGGCCGACGAGGTTGACGGTCATCGACGGACCGGCTTCCTTGATTTTACGATTGGTGAGCGTGTCGTGCATAGCCTTGACCCGACCATATGCCGCGCCACAGACTACCACGTCACCAACTTTCAGGGTGCCTGTCTTGACGATGGTCTTGGCGACCACGCCCCGGCCGGTTTCCTGTTCGGTTTCGAGGCAGGTAGCAATTGCCGGACGATTGGGATTGGCCTTGTATTCATGGAGTTCGGCCGTAACAAGAATGGTTTCCAGCAGGCTGTCCAACCCCTCACCGTTGATGGCGCTTGTTCTGACAACTTCGACTTCGCCGCCCCATTCACTCGGCAACAATTCGTGTTGTGCCAGGTCCTGCAGGACCTTGTCCGGGTTGGCCGAAGCCAGATCGATCTTGTTGAGTGCGACAATAATGGGCACCCCTGCAGCCTTGGCGTGGCTGATGGCTTCCTCGGTCTGGGGCATGACACCGTCATCCGCAGCCACGACCAGAACCGCAATATCGGTCACGTTGGCACCGCGGGCCCGCATCGCGGTAAACGCCTCGTGGCCCGGTGTGTCGACAAAAGAGATTCGCTGTCCATCCTTGTCAATGGAATAGGCCCGGATGTGCTGGGTGATGCCGCCAGCTTCCCCGGAGACCACATCGATGCCGATGATGGAATCCAGCAGGGAGGTCTTTCCGTGGTCCACGTGTCCGAGGAAAGTAATCACCGGTGGCCGGGTTTCGAGTTGGCTTTCTTCGTCGGTGTATTCCTCAATTTCCGAGATCAGTGTCTCTTCGAGTGACTCCGGATACCTGATTTCGACATCGACACCCATTTGAGCGACGAGCAATTCGGCCACCTCGTCATCCAGCTGGGAATTGATGTTTACGCCCGACAACTGCATATCCATCATCAGGGTCTTCAAGAGCTGACCGGAACCAACGCCGGTCGCTTCTGAAAAAGTCCTTACCGTACAGGGAAGCTCCAGGACCACATTGTCTTTTCTCGGGGCTGCTGTACTGGTGACGTTTTTCCGATCACGGCGGTACCGCTGTCGGTATCGAGGCGTGTGATCATCGTCTCCCGAATTGACATTCCGGGATCGGGACCGACTGCGTTGCTGTCGGATGTTGCCCATACCGGAATCGACATCCCGGTCGTTCCCGCCCCGTGTTTTTTTCCCTTTGCCTTTGCCCTGTTGTTGCTGTTGCTGTTGCTGCTCAAGCTCACCCACCAGGCTGGCAATATCACTTCGGTGTTCAGCCGCCGTTTTGCCTTTGCCTTTTCCCTTGCGGGACTTGTTGGTATCGGTGAACTGCTGCAAAGGAGCATTGGAACCGTACTTGGCCTTTTTGATGGCGTCCTGGGGCAGTGCAATGTCCGGTTTCTGGACCTTTTCGTCCTGCGTCTTCGGCTGGGTCGGTTGCTGGACTGCCGGCATTGCCGCAACGTTGACCACGGGAGAGCGATTCTTCTTTGCGTCCCGCTTTTCCTCCGGGTTTTCTTTTCCAGCCTTTTTGTCCCTGCGCGAATTGAGATCACGCATGGGAGATCGCCGTTGGGGGGCTCGAATTGCCTCTTTGCGACCGGCCTCCGCGGTTTGGGGCGAGTTTTCGACTGGTGCTGACGCCGGCTCCTCAGCGGAGACCTCGGGAGGTTGCTCCTTTTCCCGCTCCTTGGCCTTGGCCTTGCCCATCAATCGCTGCTTTGCGGAGAGATCACGCATTGGGGCTTTGGCTCGGGCCGGTTTCTCGGCGCGAACCGCTTCCAGAGAACTTCCGGATTCCTGCTTGGCAGAGGCAGGTTCGTCCTGCTGAGAGATGTATTTTCTTACCTTGACGACTTCGTCATCGTCCAGACTTGCGAGCGCAGACCCCTTGCCTCGCAGTCCTGCTTTTTCACAGATGCTGACAAGCTCTTTGTTGTCGATGTTCAACTCTTTTGCTAACGAATAGATCCGTACCGCCAAAGTGTTTTTTCTTTCCTTCAATGAGTCGACCCGCTCGGATACCCGGTTCCAGGGCGACTGATTCAATAAGTTGCCGATTTGCTACATAGGGGGTCTCCCGGATTACCCATCGTCTTTTCAGGCAACCATGAAAAGGCTTGGGCAAACCAGTTACTAATCTGTCTCTACTCGCGGCCATGGTTAACTGGCACCTGTGTCCGCGTTTTCCGAATCTGTGGATTCTGCATTTGATTCTGCACTGGAATCTCCAGCTTCTTCGTTATCAGCACCCTGAGGGGCATCGCTGTTTTCTTCGTTGTTCTCTTCCTGGTTTTCGCCAACCATTTCGTTGACGGCCTCACCGGCATCCACGCTGGGCGAACCCGGGGGTTGGTCCGGACTTGGAGCCGGTTGGCTTTCGACGGGGGGATTGGCTCGAAGCTGCCTCGCAAGCATCTCCTCTTCCATCTTTTTTCGTCGTTTCTCTTCGGCGGCCGCCGTTTCAGCGTCGAGCGCCCGTTTTTCGGCTTCTTCGACGATAGCATCGACCTGTTCTTCAGTAAGTTCACCCATTTCCATAAGGACATCGGGCTCAATTACCTCCAAATCATCGTAAGACAAATAACCCTCGCCTACCAGTGCGTTAGCCAAATCTTCGTCAATCCCGTCAATTTCGCTGAATCCGATCACGGCACGTTCAATTTGGGATTCCAGCTCTTCCTGGGTCATGATTTCCACGTCCCAACCGCATAATTTGCTGGCCAGTCGGACATTTTGCCCACGTTTTCCAATTGCCAGCGAAAGTTGATCCTCTCGAACCAGCACGATGGCCCGTCCTATTTTTTCACATAGGATGACCTCATCGACCTCAGCTGGCTGCAGGGCGTTGGGAATCATGACCTGTGGGTCTTCGTCGAAGCGGACAATGTCAATTCGTTCCCGCGACAGCTCGTCAACGATATTCTTGATTCGGCTTCCGCGAACGCCGACGCAGGCACCCACGCAATCGACTTTCGAATCGGAGCTGGAAACAGCGACCTTGCTGCGGAAGCCAGGTTCGCGGGAAACTCCCCGGAATTCGATTACACCGTCGATGATTTCGGGAATTTCCTGCTCAAACAGCCTTTGAACCAGCACGGGGCGTGTTCGGCTGAGGATAACCCGGACCCGGCTACCCTGGGTTTTGACTTCGGAGATGACCGCCCGGACCCTCTCCTTGACGTGATGGGTTTCGCCCGGAATCTGCTCACCCCTGGGCAGGATGGCTTCGAGGGATCCGAGGTTGACCGTAATGGTGCCGCCATCGGTTCGCTCAATTACCCCGCTGACCAGTTCGTTGATCTGGTCTTCATACTCAATCAACAACGCGTCCCGTTCAGCTTCCCGAACCTTCTGGATGATCACCTGTTTTGCGGTTTGGGCACCGATCCGTCCGACAATGTCCTCGTACTCTACCTTTTCGCCATCTACCGATCCGTCAATGGCACCGGTATCCCGATCAATCACGAAGTCGATTTCAACTTCTTCGCCTTTTTCTTCACCAAAATACTTGCGGGCGGCTGAAACCAGAGCTGACTCGATCGCGCGAAATACGATTTCCTTTTCGATACTCTTTTCGCGATGCAGGGAATCAACGATGCGAAGGACTTCACTGGCGTTCATTTTGTTCTTCCATTCTCAAACTGGATGGTTTCCGGCCGCCCCGCCGATGGTGGTTCAGGAAAGGTCATTTCCCGAATGAACCAACAAAAATACCGCCGGTTCCCACTCTTTCAAGATGAAAGAAAGTGTTCCCCGCCGGACAATCGATGGCTTCGGCAGAAGCGAGTCAAATTGTTTACCAACGAACGGCACCGGAATTGACGCCTTTCAGGAAATGAACCTGCTGGCAGGTTGCCATCTCTGAGACGGGATTCCGGCGGGTCACCAAGTTCTCGGTAATGCCTGGCATGAGAGCAGTCGCCAAAGTCCGTTTCCGACCCTGGGGCTGCAGAGGACTCATGTTCGGTTGGCCTCTGAAATCAGATTGCGAGCAGCTGGTCGCTGCCTACTCACCCGAATCATTAAAATTAACGTTCCGGATGATGAGTGTCAATCACAGCGCTTGCCGGTGAGCCCGCCTGAGAGCGATTCCAGGTGGGTGTCGTCCGGATTTCTCGCGAATCAGCGAACAAATCGGTATTTGCCTTTGAAACGACCGGCAATTTCCTTCAGGGTACGCCCTGCAAACTGGTTGCCAAAGGCTACCGTATGGATGGTGGGAGCGTTCGAACCCTGGGCGGCGATTCCCATCAGGTGTTCATAAGTTCCGTCACTGAATTCACCATCGGTCAGAAAGAAAATTGCGTCGGGGGTCAGCGAGAGACCGTAATCAAAGGAGACACGCGGTCTGGTTTGGTTACCGAGGTCGAGCCGGCCGAGCCATTTGTCGACCCGGTCCAGGTTTTCCTCGGTAGCATTCATCATCGACAGGCGGCGTGACCTGCGAAACCGGTCAACTCTTCCCTGGAACATCAGGTGCGTCTGGTGGTCAAAGAAAATGACGTAAAACTTCTGGTTCTGCTGCAGGGCATGCAGCGAGTTTTTCAGTTCCATGATCGCATTGTTCCAGCGGGAACCGGCCATGCTGCTGGAACTGTCCACGATGAAAACAAAATTCTTGCCCGTAGCCTGGATTCCAAAAAACTGTGCATTGTTGCCGTTCCCGACTTTTCGCTCGCTACGGACCAGCCCCTCGGTTGCATTGCTGGTGAAATCATCCGAACCGTTATTGTCCTCCAGGGATACATCGGTATCAAATTCAAAAGATTCCGCGTTGATTTCAAATTGGGCGGCCGAGTCGGAGGCGGCCAGCAGTTGCTCCATCTCGTCGTCGAGGTTGCTTCCATTGTTTGAATCGTCATCGGACTCAATCATGAAAGTCGGGTCATCTGCCGGCGAATGGGCGAGATCGATTTCGATTTCCGTTCCCCGTTGCAGTGTGTACGAAATCAGGGAAAGCGTGACCAGGATGACAAGGTGCACTACGAGACTGATAATCCAGCTGTTGGCCAGAATCAACCTGGAGACCATCCCTCCGGCAGGTTCGCCTTCAACAACTGCAGACTCGGGAGATTGATTCGGTTCCTCGGGATTCACCTCTTTGCGATGATCACCGGACTCCATTGAAATTGGATTCGCGTCCAGTTCCTCCTGGCCGTTTTGGGCACGGCCGCCAGGACCGGGGATCTGTTTCCATCGATTACCAAATTCGGCTGACATTTTCGTGACATGCCCCGGTGGCTGGAATTTTCGAAAATAGCGTAGAGGGTTGGATAAAAGTAGCCCGGGACTTCCCTGCTGGCTGATCCGAAGTTGCAAGCCGTGCCCAGGATTTAAATTGTGCGAGGGATCAACCTGACCGAAAGGAAAACACTGTTTCGGGAACCAATCCAGGGGCAAAACGGTGCCTCCCTTGTCGGGCGGTCCCCGGCTGCCAGATTTCGATGGTTTCTGAATCCGACAATTGGGAAATCTGCCTGATTGACAGAATTTCCTGCTGGCAATCTGACTGATAGCATCCACCGAGGGGTGACTCCCGCCCCCAATTTTTGAAAACATTTCCGCTTCGGTCAAGCAAACCCTTTCTTTCGGTGCCGCGGCCCTTGGCTGAATCGATTGAACAGGCCATGAAAAAATGGGCAAACTCCTCAGTTGAGGGGAAACAGTATTTTGCCGTTGGGCGGCGTTTCCTATACTTTCAGCCGCTTTTCAGGAACTTGAACAAAAAGTCGAAAAAAAGATGAAGACAAAAGGATGGGTCATTCTGCTGCTTTTCGGAGGGCATTGCGGTCTGTGGGCGCAGTCGACAGAAAATTTTCGGCCGCCGTCTGACACCCCTGGCTCGGGCTCGCTGTCTCCGCCTTCGGGGTCCTGGAAGAACGGACCGAGCCTGGACCTCTCTCAACCGATCGAATCGGATCAAAAGACCGAATCAACCATCGTTGCCGATTCAGCGAACCGATCCTGGCAAACCTACGATATCAGCGGCTATACCTCGTCGGTCAAGTCGGTGCCCAATCCGGAAAAAAATATCCTGGACTGGATTCTTCGGGAAACCGGGACAGATACCTGGTTTGGAGAATCGGTGGGGGTTCTTTCGGTGGGCAGGCATCGGGTTCGATGTTATCACGATGCCGAGACACAGCGGAAGGTCCGCTCTGTCATCGATCGTTTTCTCAAAACGCGGCAAAAGGACGAAGTCTTCGGTCTTCAGATTTTGACTTTGGGGAGTCCCAATTGGCGGGCCAAAACGCTTCCCCTTTTGACACCTATCGAAACGCAGACACCGGGCATCCAGGGTTGGATCACGACCAAGGAAAATGCTGCCCAGTTTTACCACGAACTGAGGAAGCGGTCAGATTTCAATCAGCCGATTTCCCCAACCCTAATCGCTGAAAGTGGCCAACCGAAGAAGATCGTCCGCCAACAGCCCCTGAATTATTTCCGTTCGATCACGATCGACCGTCGCCAGTTTCCACCCTTTCGAGTTGAGACCGGGCAGATCAACGAGGGCTATGTGGTGCAATTCAGCTCGCTTCGGTCACTCGATGGTAAGAGGATGGACGCTGAAATCTTTTGCGCGGTCAACCAGGTGGATCAGTTCAAGCATGTCAACATTGAGGTTCCCGCTCCCAACGGGGCTTTTCAGAAACATCCTGTCAGCGTTCCCCAGATGTCAAGCTGGAGGTTGAAGGAAAGGTTTCAATGGCCGGCTGACAGGGTTTTACTGATCAGTGTGGGGGTGGTCGCCTCGCCAGACCGCAAGGTGCGGCCGAACGCCTCGCTTCAGGATGTTTTCGAGCCGGGTAAAAAACGTGCTGAAGTGTTGCTGCTGGTCGACTGCAAAGGGATGTTTGACAGGGGGCAGGCTCCCCAGTCCGCCTATCGGCTGGTTCCAATCCGGAATCGGCGCTGAACCTGGCCGCTGGAAACTGTTGGCAGTGGCTCTTTCACACACAGATTCCGCAACTTAAAATGGGAGTTTGACGCTCACAGTCGTCAAAAACCGGGACAAAAAGAACAACAGGGACCCCTCATCCATCATGTCTGAAAACCGTCGTGTCGTTATCACTGGGCTGGGAATCGCTTCGCCGATCGGTTGCGATGTGGACTCATTCTGGAGTGCTTTGCAGAAAGGGCAGAGCGGTGTCGAGCAGATTCAGCGGATCGCTGCTGATAACCTGACCACCCAGATCGGGGGAGAGGTTCACGATTTTACCGGTGCCATAGAGGACTATGGTGAATTGGACAAGTCTCAGAAACGGAGCATCAAGAAGAACAGCAAAGTGATGTGCCGCGAAATCGAGATGGGTGTGGCAGTGGCCCAGAAATCGCTTCAGCACGCTGGTATCGGGGCGGGAATGCTGGATCCCGATCGGACCGGCGTAATTTACGGTTGTGACTACATCATGACCGAACCGTTTGAATTCCAGGATGCGGTTGCCAACTGCATGGATGAAGGAAAGGGGTTCGATTACGGCCAGTGGGGTGAGCAGGGAATTCCCCAGGTCAACCCGTTGTGGTTGCTGAAGTACCTCCCCAACATGCCTGCCAGCCATATCGCAATCTACAACGATTTCCGGGGAGCCAACAATTCGATTACTCTCAGGGAAGCCTCCTCCAACCTGGCGATCGCCGAGGCTTTTTGTACGATCCGAAGAGGTGCTGCCGACGCCATGGTAACCGGGGCGACCGGGACCCGCATGCATCCGATCCGTTCCATCCATACGGCAATCCAGGAACCGTTGGCGACATCGGAAGATCCACGGACCGCCAGTC
The DNA here is from genome assembly GCA_036336715.1 of Planctomycetota bacterium. Lineage (GTDB taxonomy): Bacteria > Planctomycetota > Planctomycetia > Pirellulales > Pirellulaceae > JABAAE01. The sequence continues at coordinate 16,162 of JAYZFP010000124.1, read as the reverse complement.
GTCCTTTTGATTCCGGCCGGTCGGGGCAGGTCATCGCCGAGGGAGCGGGTGCGGTGGTTCTCGAGGAAATCGAGCACGCCCGACAGCGGGGAGGGACCATCCTGGGAGAAGTGGCCGGTTACGGATCTTCGGCGGTTGTGTCCAAGGATCGCGAGGTTGACCTTGAGCAGGCTTTCGTCAATTCCATCACCACCGCCCTTCGTTCGGCGGGCATGCAACCGGCCGACGTTGGCCACGTCAGTGCACATGGACTTTCGTCATTAACGTGCGACCGGGCCGAAGCCCGGGCGATCGCCCGTATATTCGACCAGGAGGGAAGAAAGGTACCTGTTGTCGCTCCCAAGAGTTACTTTGGCAATATTGGAGCGGGAGGGGGAACCGTCGAGTTGTCAGCGAGCGTCCTGAGCCTCAACCATGGAAAACTGTTCAAGACATTGAATTACGACGATCCTGATCCGGAGTGCCCGATCCATGTCGTTTCACAGGAGGGTGTGGACGCCGGGGATTCGTTCATCAGTCTCAGCACCTCGCCGTTTGGTCAGGCCAGCGCCATCGTCGTCAAAAAGTTTGCAGCCTGATTGATTTCCGATTTTCTGCCTCGGTTACGCATGGGGGGCGGTTCCCGATTTCCCCTCTTTAAGATCGGTACTGTGCTTTAACGGTACTGTGCCTAACGGTACTGCTTTGGATGGAATCGTTTGATGGTGTCGCCTGGCAGCTTTGCACCAGGCCACCGCGAGCTACTTTGTCACTTTTCCGTCCGGCAAGGGAGATCCACGTCCCGCCAGCCATTGCAGCTCGTCTGAGATTCCGTCTGCCAGTTCCGCTTTTTGCAGTTCTTCCGGCAGGACGTTCCAGGCATAGGTTTCTGCCTCGTAGTGAATCAATTCGGGGATCGACTGGGTCGCTTCCAGGCATTGCAGAATTTCCGTCTGGGAGGTTTTGAGGGCTCCGAATTCGGCCAGGAAGATCGGTACATGAAAATGAACCCGAGCCTCGGCGAAGGAGCCGACATCCCGGTTCAGCTCCTCCATGGCCTGAGGGAGATCATTGTGAAACCGGATTTCCCCGTCCCGTTTTTTCAGCACCGTTTGGTGCATGTAGCGGGGCTCGGAAAACTGTCCGAGGTCCCTGAGGACGCCCTGGTTCTGTTCCCCGTCCCCATCATTGAAAACGGCATGCACGGCCGAAGAGACCTGTACCTTTCCGATCCGGATACCGGAGGAGGTGATGTTTCGAATGAACGCATGCTGGTCTTCGAACATGACGGCCGAATGGCAGATATCATGACAGACACGCAGGTACCTTTTGACAATTTCGTCTTTGGCAGATGATTTTCCCAACAGCCGCTGCTGAAAGAAATCAACACAGCTCTGACTGGTCTGCATCACGCAGCCCGGTTCCGGTTCGATGCAGTAATAGATCAGTCGCCCGCTTTTTTCTTCCAGGTCGGCCAGGAATTCTGCCAGTTCGATCAGTTGATCGGCACACTGATCCAGGAATTCGTCATCCGCATTTTCATCTTTCCAGCCAAGCGGCAGTGTTGAGATGCTCCCCTCCATTCCCGCGGGCAACAGTTCATGCTGTATCTGGGCCAGGCGCTCGGAGTATTCGCGACGGGAGTGCTCCGCCCAGGTTGGCAGGTAAACCAGTTTCTTGACTTCATCCTGGTGAAAATCACCGTAGGGGAATCCATTGAAGGTAAATGGAAGCAAGCCATTTTCCGCCAGCCAGTCACGGAACGGTCCGACCTGGTCCCGTGAAATCATGTCGATGGCAGCCTGGTCCGACAGCCAGAGTCCAATGCCCATCGCCGATTCCGGGGCGCAGTTTTTTTTCACCTGCAATGCATGTCTTTGCAGGTTCTGGCGGGTGATTTCGAGGTTCGAACCAGCGTGCACATTGGTACAGTAACCGATCCACTTGTCGTCTATTTTCACAGTATTACTCGCTTGGCAAACGGTCTGGGAGAGCTTCCTGTCTGGCTGGCAATTGAAGCATGCCGATGAGAAAAAACAACCAGCCCAGGAGCAGGGTGGTTCCTCCCAAAGCGGCAGTCATGCCAAAGATCCTGATCTTGGACAGGACGTACAGGTAAAGAGAGCCCGAAAATCCGATGATCCCCAACAGGAAAAAGAGGGCGGACATTCCAAGCATGCGGTTGAATTTGCCCCGCCCGATTCCCAGCAGACCCACCGCAAGAATGGCCAGCGTGTGGTAAAAGTGGTAACGCACCCCGGTGATCCAGGTTTTCAGTTTTTTCTGGTGCAACTGGTCCAGCTGGTACCAGGTTGGGGCCGCTGCCGGGGAAGCCGCTTCGGCGAGATCGCTCCCCGCGTCGGCTGAATCCAAATCCTCGATAGTGTACCAGCCAGGCAGGGCTCCCTCGATTCCGTGAGCCCCGAAGGCGCCCAAAGCCACAGCCAGCAGACCGGTCACACCACCCACCAGCAGGCATCTTCTTTCATTCATAATTTCGTTTCCGGATAGGAGGGCGGTGTCCGACCGCAGCGGTCGGTCAGCCTGCCCGGGGCTGGACTGCAATCCTTCTATTTTTGACCACCCGCTCCCGTTGGGATAGGGCCTCGAAATATTGTCCGACAAGGTCATAATTCATCCATCCCGATTTCCCCGTTCAAAAGACCATCCCATGCCTCATTTCGTGACCCACCTGGAAAGTGCCATCGATGGCACGCAGCTTGAATTTGACGCCATTCAAACGCTTCACGAGGGGCGGCCGCTCTGGGTCCGCTACGATCTGGAGCGTGTTGCCGCCGCGATGGACAAACAGACGGTCGCCGGGCGGGAGCCGACGATGTGGCGATACCGCGAGCTGTTGCCGATTGGTACCGATCCGATCGAAGTGTCGCTGGGAGAGGGGATGTCCCCGCTACTCCACTGTGCTCAGATGGGGAATCAGCTTGGACTGGACAACCTTTTCATCAAGGATGAATCGCAGCTGCCGACCGGGAGTTTCAAGTCACGGGGACTGGCGATGGCAATCACGATGGCCCGCAAGCTGGGTATCCGCAAGGTTGCCATTCCCACGGCCGGCAACGCTGGGGGGGCTATGGCCGCCTATGCTGCGCGGGCCGGGATGGAGAGTTATGTCTTCATGCCGCAGGACACGCCAGTTGTCAATCAGCATGAGGCCGGTTTTTTCGGTGCACGAACATTTCTGGCCAATGGCCTGATCAATGACTGCGGGAAAATCGTGCGGGATGGCAAAGATGAGCAGCAGTGGTTTGATCTCTCCACGCTCAAGGAACCCTACCGGATCGAGGGCAAGAAGACGATGGGGCTCGAATTGGCAGAACAGCTGGACTGGCAATTGCCGGATGTGATTCTCTATCCCACCGGCGGTGGGACCGGGTTGATCGGCATGTGGAAAGCGTTTCAGGAATTGAAAGAAATGGGCTGGTTGACATCTGACAACATGCCGCGGATGGTTTCGGTGCAGAGTTCCGGGTGCTGTCCCATCGCCGAGGCTTTTGAGGCCGGGGAACGCTTTGCTACCCCATTTGCCAATGCCAGCACCTGCGCCAGCGGACTGCGGGTTCCCGTTGCTGTCGGTGATTTCATGATCCTGGACGCCGTTCGGGCCAGTGAAGGAAGGGCCATGGCTGTGGAGGAGGATCGGATCAGGGAACTGACCCGGATGGCCTGTGCTGCCGAGGGGATTTCGGTCTGTCCGGAAGCGGCTGCCTGCGTTGGGGCGGTCCAGCAGCTGGTCGAGGAAAACTGGCTGTCCCGGCAGGACCGGGTCGTCATTTTCAATACGGGTGCCTTGCAAAAGTACATCGAGGTCATGACTGGCGAACTGCCCCGCCTCGATATCAGGAATCCGATCGATTATTCCGGGATTTGATCGCCCGCATATCCAACCAGTGCATCTTGCATTAAGCTGATGCAGAGTTTTTAAAAAAACAAACTGCTTGTTACCCAGATTGCGAGTTCAGACATGCCTAAAGCTACCGCCCGCCACATTCTCGTTGAAACTGAAGAAGCCTGTAACGATCTCAAGGAGCAGATCGAAGGTGGCATGGATTTCGCCAAGGTCGCGGCTGAATTCTCCGCCTGTCCTTCCGGTGCCCAGGGCGGGTCGCTGGGCGAATTTGGCAAGGGCCGCATGGTGCCCGAATTCGACGAGGTGGTCTTTTCCGCAGAGCTCAACAAGGTCCATGGCCCCGTGAAGACCGACTTCGGTTATCACTTGATCGAAATCACGAGCCGCGAAGATTAGTTTGCCAGGTTTCCCGGGTTCCGAAGAATCGCCCGAGGCGCGGAGTCGGAATACTAAAATTCACTGGAGACGCCGGGGGTGACCTGAATAGGCCCAATGGCTGCCCTGTGGCTGCCCGGTTTTCTCTGCGGACCCGGGCGATTCGCATGGGTGCTTCCGCCAGTTTTTTTCCGCCAGTTTTTTTACAGGGTGCCCGTCCCAATCGCGGTGGTGAGCGGGCTACTTTCGGGTTCTTTCCAAAACGTCGTATTGGATTGGAACGTGAAACGGGACGTTCGGCGGCCTTGCTCGGCCAACCGTTTCTTCGACCATTTCGGCGCCTCCAATGCCCTACTCCAGGCTTCGGTGCCAGGTTCTCCGGACCCGCGGTTCACTTCCCCCGGTTCCAGTAGATTTTCACATTGTGCGTGGTCCGGCCGCCTGCGGCGAGATCGACCTTGCCGTCCCCGTCAAAATCTGCCGCAAGGGCATCCTCCACGGCAATGGCGGAGTCGATGACCTGCCGGGACCACTTTTGGGTTTCAGAATCGAAATCGAAAAGATAGAGTCCCGGGCCGGTGATTTCAGCGGTTCCCTTTTCGCGATGCCCGATCACGATTTCGTCTTCCGGGTCATCATCGAGATTGGCCAGCCAGACCGCGTGACCCTGCCGCAGGTTTTCGACCAGGACCATCCGTTTCTGTTTGCCGTTCAAGGTGGCGTAGGCCACCGCATGGGTTCCATGCATCGGTTCAATCGTGACCAGGAGCGGGTTCCCGCCGACGAACTTTCCGGTTTTGACTTCGCCCGCGGCCGCAGAGGTCAGTCTCTTACTGAAAAAGGCGGATCCTTGTCTGCGGATCAGGTGCACTCCTTCCTGGCTGGCCGTCAGGGTGTCGATCTTTTCATCCCCGTCATGGTCGACGTGCCAATGATTGTGCATCCGGTTGAGTTCGCCGTTAATCACCGTGGCCTTCCAGCGGTCGGTGGCCGGATTGCCCGGAATTTCAAAAGCGGTCAGGGCAACTCCCTTGCCCTCGGTTCGGTTGAGCGGGGAGACAACCAGTTGCGGTTTCCCCTTTCCCAGGACATCCGCAAAACGCATGCGAGGGGTCCAGCGGATGGTTCCAATTCGGTGCACCGTCCAGTTCTTTTCAGGGGAATCGGACCGCGACAGCCATTGCAGGGTTCCCGTCCCCGTCCAGCCAGCACCCAACGCGAAATCGACCTTTCCATCTCCATCGATGTCGTGCGGTGCGATACAGACGTTGTCCCGCAGGGTCTGGTCAGCGATCAGTGTCTGTCTTTTCCAGCCTGGATTCTGGTACCAGTAAACGGCGCGATCGCTCACTCCAACCAAGTCAGTTTTTCCATCTCCGTTAACGTCTGCAACGGTCAAGCTGTAACAGACCTTGTCGATTTGCGGATCAATCACCTGCGTTTCAAAGCGGACCTGTGCACCCACTGGTGAAACAGAAAGGAGTGGGATGCCAACCAGTACGATCGTGGTCCAAAGCCCGTTGAATTGCCGGCCGGGTGTTGGCGGATGGCTGCTACACATCATGCGGTTTCCTGGGGTGGGGGAGTGGGACGGAAACCATTGTAGAGCAAAGGAATCCCTCCGTGCTCATGAGACCCGCTCTGGAAGACCCTCTGCCCTTATTCCGATTTGGCAATGGCTTTCCGGATGGTGGTCCGGGCCCGCGAAAGCATGGGGCCGATGCTGTTTTCCGGGATATTCAGCCGGCGGGAGATTTCCGAGTAGGGGAGCTCCTGGACGTAACGGAGCCGGACCAGTTCGGAGGAGACATCATCCAGTGAGCCAAGCAGTTCTTCGAAATCTTCCCGGTCAATGTCCATGGGAGGAGTGGCTTCGACTTCCGTCGGAGCGGCGTTCCTTTCCTTGCGCTGTTTCCGGTCCAGCTTGATCAGCTGCCGAACAGCGATTCGTCGGCACACCACGGTCAGGTAGGTATAGAGGCTGGAGGTCCCCTTGAAGTTTCGCAGGATTCGGAAGTCGTCTTCAATCAGGCAGCTGTAAATTTTGGCCACCACGTCTTCCCGGTCCATGATCGTGGTCCGGATGTCCCGGGAATTGGCTACGTGGGACACCACACCCATCATCAGGCCGGCGAAACGGTCCGTAAAGTGCTCCCAGCTGCCAGGCTGAATTGTCAGGCATTTTTCCAGAAGTTCGCGATCAAATTCAGAAAGTCCCATCGAAGTCTCTGCCAGGGAGGTCCTCTATCGAGCCGATTGATCCAGTTTCGAGTTGCCGCCGCAGTTGTTGAGTTTTTGTCTCAATAAGAAAATCTGCGCTTCAATGGGAAAAGTTTCCACAAAAATACCACGAAATGCCAGACAATCAAAACTTCCTTAAGGAATTGACCGGCTGTTGACGATGCCTATTTCGATTCTAGATTTCCTCGAAAAATCGAGCAAGACTTTTTGCCCGGTTGGCCCGGGGGAACGTTAAATTCGGTAGTTTGCGTCGGGATGACTCATTGAACTGACGCGGAGGATTGAATAGGATTCGGGATCTCTGCGACGGTCCGTCGCCGAGAGATAGCATAAAAGACCGGGCAATTTACGATTTTGTCCACTGGCAGGAATACGAGAAAGGAAACCATATGACGCACGTAGTAACCAAGCCTTGTGATGGCTGCCGATACACCGATTGCGTTGTGGTCTGTCCCGTTGAATGTTTCTACGAAGTCGGCGAGGACAAGATGATCTACATCCACCCCGACGAGTGTATTGACTGCGAAGCATGCGTTCCGGAGTGTCCTGTAGAAGCGATCTTCCACGAGGACGACGTACCGGATGATCAGCAGGATTACGTTCAGCTCAACTCTGACAAAAGTCAGGGTGAGGGTGCGGAAAACATCACTGAGAAAAAAGATCCTCTTTGTTAATTGCTCCCGGAATGGTTAATCACCCTTGGAATGGTTAATCACCCCCGGAATAGCTGAACACGCACGGAATAGCTGAACACGCACGGAATAGCCGAGCAGCCCTGGAAAAAAAGGGGCGCGTGGTCCGCTGTGATGATGACTGACTCACTGTCGGCAGTGGCTTGAGGATCTCCGCCAGTTCGGCTTCGCATTGTATTCCGGCCGCGCATTGTATTCCGGCTCCACACGAAGGGTCGGTTACCGTCTCGATTCGAGGTACTTCCGAAGCGGCATCACTCACGCCTGGGACGGAGCTCGCGCCCGGCGAGTCCAGGCAAAACCGTTGACCGTCGAGGCTCCGTCCGGTCGGTTTGGCAAATGGCAAAAAAGCAGGACCCGGTATCCGTTCCGGGGATGCCGAAAAACGCCCCGGGCCTCTCAACGAGCAAAGAGGTTCCGGGGGAAAAGAGGTTCCAGACCGGTTGTTTGCCAATCCCAAGGGTTACTTCTGAGCCTTGTACTTCTGGAATTCGCTCGCGATATCAGCGGATTGGTGATTCCCCTCGTGGAAGATCACGCGGTACTTGAGGGTGAAGGAATCCCCTTTTTTCATTTCCAGATTGCCGTCTTTGCCGGTTTTGAATGCTTTTAAACCAAAGGGGTTGGCGGCAAACAGGCCGTAATTCCTCACGTGCCAGTGACTGGGAAAGCCATAACTGGTGGGATGATTGAGAATCGCAATGCCAACCGTTTTTCCATCAACCGGTCCAACGTAGTCTACCCAGGCCGCCGGCTTGCCCCAGGCGGCGGAATCCTCTTTCCCTTCGCTGGATACGATCTTTCCGCCCTGCTTGGCGTCCACCTTCATCGATCCCCGCGTGCGAACCCCGAAACAGCCTTCCTTGGTGTCGCCGAAAACCACGTCGCCGTAGGCTGCGGTCACCGTGATCACTACGTCCACATAATGCCTGTTTTCGCCGGTTGAAAAAACATAGCTCCGTTCGTCACGGCAGTGTTTTTTCCCTTTTGGGCCGACCCAGTCGTTGACCGATGCAATGGTCGCCGTGGGTCCCCCGGTTACCTTGCTGAACCGTTGATGGACTGTCCTGCCGTGATTGTTGTTCTCGTGCCAGAAACTGATTCCATTCACATCACCGTGGGTGAACCAGAATGAGCGATGATGAATGTGGTCTTTTCGTTCGTCCGATTTGCCTTCCTTGGTCTGGGGATAGGAACGTGTCATTTCCGAACCGGTCGGTCCAATGATGGGCCACAGGATCGGTTTGGCTCCAAAGCGGGTTTCGTAGGTCGTGAATGGCTTGCCATTGAGTTTGACTTCGACCGAGTCTCCCTTTTGGGTGACTTCGAAACGGTCTTCGGCAAACGAGGGGGTGGCAGCCAACAGGCAGGCAACCAGCCCTGAACAGGCGAAGGAAAATCTGGACATGGGATCTCTCGGGGATACGTGAATCACGCTGTCATGATAAACGAAGTGAAATGTGAATTCCAATCAGGTCCGGACCTGGATGGGCGGGGAAGGGTCGGATGGCTTGCAGAGAATTCCGGATGCGGGGGATTGCCAGAAGTTCATTCGGGAGGAGCCTGGTCACCCATGAACTGCTTCAATTCCTTGAGACCCCGGTGGACCAGTCCTGCCACCCCTGAGATGCTTCGGTCCATGTGTTCGGCAACTTCCGCCAGTTTCCAGCCTTGCAGGTAATGCAGTTCGATCGCGGTTCGCTTGGCCTCATCCAATTGGTCGAGGCAGTTGGCCAGTTGCAGCACCTGTTCGTTCTTGACCGCCTTGGTCGCCGGAGACGTCTGGTCTGCCTGCAGCCACGCCTCGACGCGGGCTGCCGAGTTGTCCATCGCATTTTCAATGGACCGTTCGTTGCGGACATCCCTTTTGTCCCGCTGGAAATCACGCGTGGCGTGGTAGACGTTTCGGGCCAGGATCTGTCGCAGCCAACCTGCCAGCTGCTTGTCCGAGCTCCCTCGAAAGTTGTTCTGGGCCCGGTGGGCCTGCAACATGGTTTGTTGCACGATATCCGATGAATCCAGTTTGCTTTGCAGCCTACGATCCAGCTGCATGCGGGCCATCAGTCCCAGGTAGGAACGGAAGTGATCGATTCGTTCACCGAATTCATGCCCGAGTTCTTCCCCGGAATCTTCGTTTTCATTCGATTCGTCACTCATGGTCAGGTCCTCCTGGTTTCGTTCTGCCGGTTCCGTTCTCGCATCGGCGTTCTGACGGGGCAACACCCGCCGCTGAATCGCTCGCGGAAAGTCTGGAAGTGCGCAACGGGCTCCCCGGGTACTCGGCAGCACTTACTGCCGTGCAGGCGACCGGCAGGGTCAATCCAGGAAATCCCGGTCCTGCAGTCGAGTGGGAACATACTGCTCGGTTACGTAACTGATGTCCAGGCTGATCAGGGCCTCGACCTCCAGTTTGAATCCGTTGGAAATCATCATGTCGATTTCTTTTTGCCACGGTTTCTTGTTTTCGAACCAGGGATAGGCAGCGATCTGTCGAGCCCGCTTGCGGTCGGTATCGCTGAGCGCAATCTGAACGCTTTCGGACAGGCCGCAACGTTCAAAGTCCTTGCTGCGGAGCCCCATGAAACGCGCGTTGGGTATCGCCATTCGCTGGGATTCGTACGCCAGGTTGATCGAACCCTGTTTGATCACGCTGTAGATGTAATACCCCCAGGGATCATTATCGAGCAGGCAGTAGATCGGCAATTTCAACTCACGGTGCATCCGGTTGAGCAGTCGCCGGACACCCCGCGGGGGTTGCCCGCTTCCGTGCGTCAGGATGCATTTGTGTTTTTTCCAGAATTCATCCTCCACAAAACGGCTGAAGACTGTGTCTTTTTCAACGTGCAGAATGAACTTGGCATTGTGTTTGACGAACTTGACTATGTCCGGTTCCACGATCGACGGGATGCTGTAGCCGTTTCGTCCGACGCGGCTGCAGTTCAGTTCCGTTCCATTATCGTTCAAAGTCAGGTCCCCCATCATGTTCCCCCGGTTGGAGGCATAGAGGTGGAGTTCTTCACGCAGTGAGTCCAGTGTGACTTCGACATCCTCAATGATCGGGTCGCAGTCCCCCTGGTCGTCGAACGTATGCTCCTTGGTGCCGGCGATGGTATGCTTGAGCAGGTAGTAGAGTCCCCGGATGCTGGTGGTTTTTCCCTGTTCGATCAGTTTTTTGCAGCCGCTGCCGACCAGCACCGTCTGCATGAAACTCTTGGCCTGCGAGAGGTTGAACAATTCCCTACGGTTCTTGCCACTCCCCATTTCAACGATCTTTTGCGATTTGTTGAACTTGACGTTGGAGAGACTCCTTGAGGGGATGTCCACGTTCGGGACGCGTCCCCCCTTGGCGGTGCGGGAGATCGTATCCGCCAGGCCCTTCAATGACCCCATGGTTTTTTTGTCCTTGGGGGTGAGTGTCGCCTTGGGTTTGCCGTTTCCTGATGCACCGGGTGCGGGTCCGGCGCTCTCTTTTTTCTTGACTCGTTTGACTTTTCGTTTCGCCATGGGGCGTGACAGTTCCATCTCAGGTGGTGGCGATCCGGGGCATCCGGACGACCGGGTTTCACTTTGGGGAATCAGGATAAACTTTTTCGGCCCAATTGTCATCATGGACAAAAGGAATTCGGCAGCTTAGACTCGTCAGTTAAAGCGCTTTCTGGTCAACGGTCCGGTTATCTGAGACGGCCGCAGGCGGTTAAAAGCGAGGCGAGAACCCGCTCCCGAAATCAAGCCGGAACCAGCCCCGGATCAGGCCCGAAACCAGCCTTGCATTTAGCCCAAAAACCACGGCAGAGACATGATATTGACCACCCACCCCCGTCTGAAAACCATTCGCGAAACGGTCGAAGCTGGTGAGCGTCTTTCGCTCGATGAGCGGATCCTGATGTACCACCCGGAAATCCCGGTCAACGATCTCGGTCAACTTGCCAACCTGGTGAGGGAACGGATTAACGGAAACGTCGGTTACTACAACATCAATACCCACCTCAATCCGACCAATGTCTGTGTCTATCGATGCAACTTTTGTGCTTTCCGTGCCGATCTTCGCAGCGACAAGGGCTACTTGATGGACGAGCAGCAGGTTCTGGCTCGCGGGCAGGAGGCTGTGGACAACGGTTGTACTGAACTGCACATCGTTGGCGGCCTTCACCACCAGAAAAAGTTCGAATGGTACCGTGACATCATCGGCAGCCTGCACCAGCACCACCCTTCGTTGCACCTCAAGGCCTGGACGCCGGTCGAGATCAACTGGTTTGAATTTCTTACCAAACGGAGCGTTCAGGACATCTTGCAGGAACTTGTGGATGTCGGTTTGGGCAGCCTGCCCGGTGGCGGTGCCGAGATCTTTCATCCTGAGGTACGGGACAAAATCTGCGAGCACAAGGCCGAGACCCAGAAATGGTTCGAGATTCATCGCACGGCCCACCAGATGGGAATCCGTTCGAATTGTACGATGCTCTACGGGCACATCGAAAAACCGATGCACCGCATCGATCACCTGATCCGACTGCGGGAATTGCAGGATGAAACCGGTGGGTTCCAAACCTTTATCCCGCTGGCCTTTCATCCCGAGAACACCGGTCTGGATCACATCAGCAAACCCACCGCAACCATGGATCTCCGCACCATGGCCATCAGCCGGCTGATGCTTGACAACATCCCCCACATCAAGGCCTACTGGATCATGCTGGGAATCGGTACTGCCCAGACGGCACTTTCCTACGGCGCCGACGACATCGATGGCACAGTCCGTCATGAATTGATTTACCACGATGCGGGCGCTACCACGCCCGAGCTGTTGACCGTTGACCGGATCGAGCAATTGATTCGCGAAGCAGGGCGGGAGCCGGTGGAACGGGATACGCTCTATCGCAAGGTGCTGCGGGATGAGGCGGATCCCAAAAAGTGGACTTCAGGGGAAAAGATCCCGGAGCTGGTCTGATTCACCTTTTTCGGCTCAGGAATGCGATCAGGTCGGCCACCTCCTGATCCGTCATTCGGTCGGTCAGGCCCTCGGGCATGATCGATGCAGTAACCGGCTTTTTCTCTTCAATGTCGTCAAAACGTATTTTGTGCAGCTTTCCCGACGCGTCCGCAAAGGTCTGTACTTCTCCCCGTTCGGCGACAAGGACCCCGGTTACCGTTTTTCCATCGTATGTCTGAATCATCCAGCTTGTATACCGGGGAGCGATTTCCTTCCCGGGTTGCAGGATGGATTCCAGCAATCTTTCCACCCCGTTATCGGACACGTGTGAAAGGTCCGGACCGATCATCCCTCCCCGGCCATCCACCTGGTGGCAGGTAGCACACTGGCCAAAACGCCGATTGTAGAAAATCAGCCGTCCCCGGTCGGCGTCGGCGGTTGCCATCCTGTCGACGATTCCCTTGGCTTTGAGCAGCCCCCCGAAAATTCGACTGACCGGAGCTCGGGTCAGTGAGTTCAGCGTCAGTCCCTGACGCTGCAGGGCGCGGCGATCGTCCTCATTCCATGTCGCCTGCTGCACTGATTGACGGGCAGCGACCGTCCAGGAGGAACCGGGTGCTGTCAGGATGCCAAGCAGCGCCGTCCGCTGTTGATCATCTGCCGGGTCGAGTCCGATAACTGCCTCGTTGGCCGCCTCCCCGTACTGGTGACGTTGTAGCACGATTTCCAACAGCACTTCGCGGGATTCTTTTGAATCGAGGTCGCGCACGGTCTGGATCGCCTCCCGGACCACTTCCGGATTATCGTGCTGCAACAACCGTTTGAGCAGTTCCAGTTTGAGCGCAGGGTGGTCCTGGAATGAATCGCGGCGACTGACTGCCTGCAGCTTTCTCAGGGCCGTGATCACGGTCTCGACCTGCGAGTTCCCGTTTTTCAGAATGTCCACGAGGATCCCGGCTTCCCGTTTTTCATATTCAGCCCCTTTTCGATTTTCCTGCAGCATGTCCAGCGCCGCCAAGCTCGATTCAAACAGCCGACCGGTCATTGGCCGGGTACGGATTTCCGTGGCCAGTTGTTGCGAGAATCCTGCCAGTTTTTCTTCTCCGATCCATCGCAGGGCGATAAAGCGGACCCGGGGATCGTTGTCAGCCAGAAGTTCACTGACCCGGTGGCGGATCCGCTGGTCCGAGGAGAATTTTCGCATCACCAGTGCCAGTTCCGCCCGCTGGCCTGCATTTTCCGGCAGGCGGAGGTGGGCGAGGGTTTCCGCTGTCACGCTGTTTTCAAAGGCGTGCCGGGCGGCCTGGCGGACAAAGGGGTCGCTGTCCCTGAAAAAGGCGAGCAGCAGAGTGGGGTCAACCTTTCCGGCGCACCGGCGAAGCAGGGAGGCCTTTTCGAGCGGTGTCAACGCCGCCTGGATGGCACGGGGGAAATCGATCCGGTCCGCCACCATCCGGTTGGCCGCGATCTGCCGCAATAGCGGGTCGCTGGAGTCCTAAGGGTACGTAGTGGGAACCTCTGACTGCGTTGCAGTTGTTTCCCCGGCCCGGATTTCAATTTTCCAGATTCGCCCGTAACCATGAAGTTCATAGGATCGCTTGCACCAGTCGCTGACATAGATAGATCCATCGGGTCCCCAGGCCAGCGATACCGGTCGAAAGTCCTTTCCTCCCTTGATCAGGGTCTGGGGGACGCTGCGATAGGTCGCCCCGTCCCCCTGCAGTTCAAACAATTCAATCGAGTGAAGTCCCCAGGAAGTGGACAGTACGGAACTGGTTGTATCGTCCGGGCTTAGTGGATCGCAGCGGACGATCCCGCTGGGCGCCTCGCCGGTACCCGAAACCAGGCCCAGCGTTCCCGGCAATTCACCGAACCAGGCAGTAAAAGGGTGCGTTCCGCGGCGACCATGGGAAAAGCGGTAGCCGTAGTCGCCACCTTCCACGATGTGCAGCAACCGGCAGGGAGGACGCCAGTCCGGATCATTGTCGATGGCGATCAGGTTGCCTCCTTTGTCAAACGCCAGGCCAAAAGGATTCCAGAACCCGGTCGCCACCCTGCGCAGCCCACTTCCGTCCAGGTTGCAGGCGTAGATGTTTCCCCCCTCTCCCCCACCCGAAAGCGTGGTGTCATCCGAACCGACCAGGCGATAGTCAACTCCCAGGTTTTCTCCAAAGCCGAAATAGAGCTGGTTGTCCTGGAAAGCAAGTCCGGAGAGGCCGTTGTGGGGATAATTGCCTTCGGTCCTGAGGTCAACGATCACTGTATTGGAATCGGGCTTGTCGTCCCCGTTGTCGTCGACCAGGCGAAAGATCCTGGCCCGGGTCGCCACGTACAATGAGCCATCCGGCGCAAAAGCCATGTTCATTGTCGCGGTGGAGCCCTCGAAGAAGGTCTTTACCCGGTCCGCCCTGCCGTCTCCATCGGTGTCATCGTAAATCCGGATGCGATCGGCCGGTGGACCCTGGTAATTTTTGGGGCGAAAGTGCGTATGGCTTTCGATGCAAAACACTCTACCTTGGGCATTGATGGCGATCCCGGTTGGGGTCACCACATCGGGTTCCGCGGCAAAGAGGGAGATTTTCAGCCGATCGTCCAGGGAGCGGGGCGTTTCCACCTGCCCAACGGAAGTCCCGCCACCGGACTTCCGGGCCTGGGGATTCTTTGCCCGGGAATTCTGGGCATCGGAGATCGTGATGGCTGAAAAGTTGCAGGCCAGGAACAGCAGGCAGGGCAAAAGGAAACGAAACATGGTGCTAAGAACCCAAAAAAGGATGCAGTTCCCCCGATTATACCCCATCCCTGTCGCTGTCCGTCACTGTCAGCCCATTCATGAGAAGGATGCCTGTGAACCCCGTCCTTTCAGGCGATCCGCCAACCCCGCTTCCTCGCGAAGGCAGGCCGAAAATGTCAGATTTCCAGCCGCCAGCAGCGGTGGACCCGGCGGTTTCTGAAGTCCTCGGGAACCGTCTGCCGCGAGATCTCCCGGCAATTGGAAAATCCCGCCGCCAGTTCTTCATCGAGTTGGAATCTCTTGAAATTGGAGGAAAAGTAGATCACGCCTCCCGTGGGCATCCGGCTGCTGACCTTTCGCAGCAGTTCGACATGGTTTTTTTGCACATCCCAAACCTGCTCGGACTGCTTGGAATTCGAAAAAGTGGGAGGGTCCACAATTGCCAGATCGAAAACCGGTTTCTCCGGCACCTCCTCGAAAAAATCGTTTACATCACAGGTGCGGAAACGGTAGGCCGGCCCATGAAAGCGGTTGATGCTCATGTTTCTCCGCGCCCAATCGACGTAAGTGTTGGAGGCATCGACATGCACCACGGAGGCCGCTCCCCCATCGGCTGCATAAACGGAAAAAGCGCCCGTGTAGCCGAACAGGTTCAGAACACGCTTCCCGGAAGCTTCCGCGCGGAACCGGTCCCGTGTCAGGCGGTGGTCAAGAAACAGCCCGGTGTCGACGTAGTCGGAAAGGTTGACCAGGAATTGCAAACCTCCCTCGTGAACAGTGATCTCCCGCTTGTCGCTGGCGACCTTTTCGTGCTGGGACTTTCTCAGTTGCCGGTTCTTGGCTTTCAGGAAGACATCTGAAATATCGATCTGCAGCACCCCGGCCGCGGTTCTGCACATCAGCTCCTGCCAGGTGGCATGTTCGGCCAGGTCATGTGCATTGGGCCGCTCGTATTCCACGATGTGCAGCCGGTTCTCGTAATTGTCGACCACCAGTGGGATTTCCGGGATGTCCTTTTCGTAAAGCCGGAAACAGCTGATCCCCCGTTGGGGCCAACGCCGCAGGTGACGGACCCGTTTCCTCAGGCGGCTGGCGAACAGTTCGGCCTGCTCCCGTGTTTTATCGCTGGCTCCGCCGAAGACGGGTTGTTCAAGTGAGGGTTGCTTTTTTTCTTTTGGCGGGGGAAGCACAGAAGCAACTTCCGGGGATTCGTTCTGCGGGTTTTCCTTTTCAACCGCGGGCTGCCTGGGGGGTTTCGGGCCGAGGTACTGGTAATACATGCATTCAATCCGGCCGTTGTACAACTTTCTTCGCCGTGTTGCACTCTTCTGGATCACCGCTTCAAAGCGGGG